>CALAFB010000128.1 GCA_937891135.1 uncultured Elusimicrobium sp. | reverse complement strand
TCCTCTTTCTTTCCCTTGTTCCAGTTTTGCACAGGTCGCATATAACCCACAACCCGCGAGAATACTTCGCAAGGAGTGCCGCGCGCATCCTTTATCTGCTGTTTAAGCGCACTAATCTTTTGTTTGAGTTCTTCTTTTGTTGCCATAACTCCCTCTCAAAAATATACACTTACTAGCACGCCCGCCGCGTGCGGGCCGCCAAAAACTCCAATAGTCGTGTTTTTGAATAGGCCAACCATATCGTCAATTCTTCTGTCCGCAAACAAATACGGCTCTATTTCGTGTGTAATGCCAAACCCCGCCCCGTACCTATTAAAATACACCAACCGCGCGCCAAGCCCGATTTTAAGCCCGTCTCCGGCCAAACCTTGCACCGCTGGCCGGAAAGTAAAGCCCGCCCGTTTGACCTTTACTTGCGCGACACCTTCCACGGGTTGCGTAATTTCTACCTTGCCTTCCGGCGGCACATACTGGACTTTTGCTTTAACACTTCCGTCCGTTTGGCGCACTTTGGAAACGACTTTGTTTTCAGCAACCGAAACCGCCGCCATTTGAGAAGTTGGGAGCGTGGCCGTTTGTTCGGTAAGTCTGTCAATAGTTCTTTGCTTTTGACAATTACCAATAAGCAACGCCCCCAACACTACGGCAGCCAAAATGCTAATCAACTTCTTCATCTTTGGCATTGGCAGATAGCGCGTTTCTTGCGCGTTGCAAAATAGCCTTTTTAATGCCCTCATATCCAATTTGGGCTAATGCCAGTACCACTAGCGCAACCAGCAACGCCATAAGCGGCGTTTTGGCGCAAACACCGGCACCATAAACAACCAGCGCACCGCAAACAACGGATGCACCAAGAACGGCCAAAGACCAAATCCAGCCGCCCAACTCCAAGAAGAAGGCCACAAAATTTTTGGCCCACTCAATAAGACCAACCACCGCAACGGCAGCCAGCCCAGCATAAAACACTAAGTCCATTTTCCTACCTCCTTATTTTTGTGATGTTCCTTCTACGCCGCGCGCTTCTCTATCCATAGTGCGCTTGCGCAACCATAACAACGCTTCTTCAAGTTTTGTTATGGCAATAGCATTTTCACGGCAAGCAAAATCTCCTTTTTGGAAACCCTGCAAGCGGTCTATGCAAATTGCAATTAAATCTTCTTGGAAACACCCATTTTGTCCGGCTTCCTGTACCGGGCCATTTTGAAAATGCACAACTGCATACGGCGGATTTTGGTCTCCGTGCGCCGATGTTACTTTGTACTCATGGCACGCGCCGCCCGCTCCGGCTTCGTCCAACGCAATGACGCGCGTATGTTTCTTTGTTCCAATGTTTAGTTCTCTCATAAAAACCTCTATTTTATTTCCAGTTCAATTTGCGAAGCCGTTTTGATTTTCGCAAATAAGCGTTTGAAGGCAGCGCGGCTATCTACCACGCGCCCCTTAACGCGGTTATATCCCACCAAAATACAACCTTCCGTATCTTTGGCAGTATTGCCGGTATGGATGCGAACACCCGTAAAATTAGGCACATTATCCAGCAACGGCAAATCTTTCTTAAAGCGCGGACTGTAAGTGATACGCACGGGATACTTTCCGGCGGGAATAGCAGTTTGCCCTGCTATCTTCACGCCGTCTGGCCGGACAACATCTTCCAATGTATCGCACTCATACACTCCGTCCACAAAGAGCCGCCCAATGGTATATTGTGGGCCTTTGAAATGTCGTTTAATTTGGATTTGCATTTAACCGTTGCTCCAATGTGTCTATACGGTGGTGCGC
>CALAFB010000127.1 GCA_937891135.1 uncultured Elusimicrobium sp. | reverse complement strand
CGCACACAGGAGGAAAAGCCCTATTAAGCAGCAAACTCAATAGATAAGCATTTCTTTTCTTCCGTGCGGGTAGCACCGATAGCGTATGCCGCGTAAATCTGCTTGGCATACGATAAGTCATCGCGTTCGGATACTTTGGTTTGGAAATCCAACCATTTACCGAGTGCCATACCCGATTTACAGAAGAACGGGCATTTGTAGACATTGACGGGGTTTTCTGTCGTGCCGGTATTGACAGCAGCAAAGTTGTAGCGGATAAAATTCACGCCAGCATAGGGCGATAATTTTTTACCCGTAAGCACTTTGTCGTTTTGGTAGTCGCTAGATACATAGTATCCGGCTTCTTTGAGTTCCCGTTCCACAGCGGGCGGAACAACGAAGAAAACTTCTTCATTTTCAAAGTCCACATCGTTTTGTTGCAGTTTGGCAACGGCAAGGTCAATTTTGCCTAAAATGTCGCTGTCGGCGGCAGTTGCGGCAATGACATTGTCGCTGTCAAACGCAGTAGAGCCGGTAGCATCTTTGCCGGTTTTATTAGCCGCATAAAACGCGCGCATAATTTCAGCGTCAATATCGCGTTTGTAAGCGGCCATAATAGCCAACGCTACCCCATCTTCCGGGGATACATCCATGCGGATTTTATCCCAGTTATCAATGAGATATGCTCCGTCTTTGAATACCGGCTCATACCAGCGGCGCGTACGCGCAATATCCACGATATGCGTATCTTCAAAACGCCCAGTACGCGTGCGGGTCGTGAAAGTTCCCAGTTGGTCCACCGGGGAAACTGTTTTGCCCGAAAGGCCACTTTCTACCATGACACAACTTTCCAGTTTAGAAGTGGTCTGCTGGGCAAGCAGTTTTAGAGTATTTGCATATTTGAGCGCAACTTCGTGCATCTCAATTTGCGAATATTCTGCTCCGTTCATTTTTTCTTCTCCTTGGGTTTAGTACCCTGTTTAGTTTTATTGCCCTTTTCCTCAACGGGCTTTTTAGGGGTATCCCCTAAATCGGTTTGGCCGTCCTTTTCGGGTGCGGATGCCGGGCTTTCTTGTTGCTTTACTTTTTCCGGCTCTTTATCTGCCCCGTCTTTTGCGGGCGTATCGGTTGGGTCGGTTGGCAACTGGCCCGTCTCTTTGAGGTCTGCTTCCAGCGCATCCACAACGGGCTTTAACATGCCATACAGCCACTCCTTCGTAAGTCCGCGCGGATGGCGTAGCGAGATTTTCTGCACCACGCGTATAATTTGACCGCGTGTAATATGTTCCTCTGCCATTAGTTGCCTCCTGCCATGGCGTGGTTAAGTTCGTTAAATAACTTAATCGCGTCAGGGTCTTTGTTCATAAATTTTTTGCCAAACTCTTTGTCTTTGATAAGCGCATCCATTTTGGCTTTTGCTTCTTCTTTGGTATAGTGCGCTCCGCTGGGTTTAGCACTACTGCCGGTTGCGCCTTTAAGGTCGGGGTCTGCAATGGTAGAGCCAATGGAATACAACAGTTTCATTAACTCATTAGACCCAAGCGCGGTTTCCAGGCGTGCAAGTTTTTCTTGCTCAAGGCCGTATTTTCGGGCGGCTTGGCGGGCAATTTCGGTGTTTTTCTCATAGTCAACACCCCAGTCCTTTTGCAAGGCTTTCATTTGGCTGTCTTGCTCTTTGACATACGCTTCCAATTTAGCAGCCGAAAAACCATCCAATGCTTCCTGCATTTTGGCGGCTTGCGTAGCGGTTAAACCCGCTTCAAACATAGCCGGAGCAAGGGCCTTTGCCACTTCTCCGTTTTCGTCATTTTTCAAGGCAAAACCGTATTTGTCCGCGCTTTCCGGGCGGCCTAATTTGTTGTAAAAGGCGGCCAGTTCTTCCGGCGTGGATTTATCGGTAGGCAAAGACACTTTGCCATCTGCGGCGCGCAAAGCCGCTAATAAATCGGCATTGCTGTTGTATCCTTTTTCAGTAAGATACGCTCTGTCTGCTTCTTCAAAACCCTGTAAAAAAGCGTTATCCGCGCCTTGCGTCGGGTTTTGGTTTGGGTCGGGGTTGCCGCCTTGTAAAAGTCCGGCTGCTCCGCCTGTCGGGTTGTTATCGTCCATACTCGTTTTCCTCCTGTACTATCTCGTTTAGTTTTTCATCCGGCAAATGGCACATAGCCAAAATATGGTTAAGCACTTGCCGTCTGCCTATGTTAATGCAAAGTTGGTGCGTGTCTAACGGGCTTCCCGCTCCTTTGGCGGGGTTGTTTGGGCAAATCTTGGCAAGTTCAGCCAGTACGATTTTGACTTCCCGTTTGCTAGGGTCAAATACCGTTTGAAAGGCTAAACGCCGCCTAAACAGCCATTGATAAGTGGTTAAAATAACTTTCTTCATCTAAAACTTTCTCCTGTTGCTTTTTGTGCTTGTGCCAGTTCTTTTGCGCTTTGGCTAATAACCGGCGCGGCTTGTAGCATTTGCTGCGCCTGTTGTAACTGGGCATCGTTCATGTCCGCCTGTTCTTTTTCTTCATCCGTATTAAAGATTTTGACAGGCGCACCGTAACATTTGGCTACTTCTTCCAATGCGGCAACGGCATTGATTTTGTTTTTAATGGACGGGTCAAAGTTGGCTAACGCCCCCGCTACTTCAAGCGTGCGTAAAATGGCCGTACCCGCTCCCGCCTCTTGCGCCCGTCTAATAGGGCTTTCGTAAGAAATTTGAAGGCTCGCTTGCCCAAACGCAAAGGCTTCCGCCATTTCTTGCGGCATAGGCTCTAATTGGCCGGAGCGCATACAAATTTCAAGTTCCTTTTCAATTACGCCGGAAAGCAACTCCTTTTCTAAACGGCTTGTGGTAGGGCTTAAAAGCGTTGCTGTTTCCTGCGCGCGCTGTAAAACTTCGGTCGCGGTCATATCGGGCCGATTTACAAGCACCGTAAATAAGTTCAGTTCAAAGCCCTCACGGATGGTGTTGCGCAAATCTTGGAGCATTTCCAAACTAAACGGCAAGGTATTTGGCCCTGCTATGGGTTGGACTAGCGGTTTTCCGTTTTCATTCAGCCCACCGGGAATAATGGCGTTTGGCGCGCCTACCCTGTTCACATTGATAATATCGTCATTGGACACCAAATAGCCGGGGTCGCTTGCGCGTTGGGCAGTACGCAAGTTGCTTCTATTCATGGCGGCCAATGTTCGCATTTCCGGCATTAAAAGCATAGTCGGGGAATATCCGTATGGCTCTTGCAAACTGGAAAACACATCATAACGCGGATAAAAGAACGGGCATACATCAAAGCCGCTTTCTTCTATCAGTTCGTTTGTGGTTAAACAAGCGTAGTCGCTCGCATAGCGTTTGTGCGGGCCGTCATATCTGTTTGGCTGGTAGTCATCATTGGGATATACGGCGTGTAAAAACTCCCATTCTTTCGTTAAATCGTCGCTTACGATAATTTGGCGCGGGGTATTTTCTTTGAATAATTGTATGGCCTTGCGTTTGTCTAACTTAAACTTGCGGAAGAAAACATCAACTTCCCCATCCGCATTTTGCTCCGTGTAAAATTCACGCACCGGCCAAGCACGGTAAGAAATACCTTGCCCGTATTTTTCAGTTACGCTAAACGGGCCGCTTCCATATACGGCTATGTTTTTAAGGTTTTCATAGTGGGCATTCGCAAAATTGCTCCCGGCCGCATAACGGATAGAAAACAGCCTGTCGCGTTGGCGTTCCAACCAGTCGCGGTATTTGGTGTTAAGGTAGTCATCGCTTACGGTCAGCCCGTGCCATTTTTGAGTTTTGGGAGTGGTAAGGCCGTCAATAGCAGAGGCCCATTTTGGCACAGCAAGCGCAACGGTGTTGTCCGTTTTGCGCTCTCCTTTGTTAAAACGGCCCGGCCCGTATTCAACGGTAAAATTAGCGTTCTTTGGGTCTGCCAGTTCCGCGGCACGCTGCCACATGCGTTCGTAAAAATAGCGGTGGCTCTCCATAGCAGTAAGCCGTCTTTTTAGTTCGTCATATTTCTTTTGTTGCCGCGTATCCATTGTTTTACTCTCCTAAAAGGCGTTTAACCGCGCTTTGGCGGTAGTCTCCGGCAAGGATAGTGCTTGCGCGTCCTCTCTTGGCCGCATTGCGTCTGCGGGCTTCTTCTTGGGCCGCACTATCATCTACAACCGTTGGAGTTACTTTATTTTTTTCCGCTTCTTCTTCCATTTTTTGCATTGCCTTCTTTTGGGCTTTTTCCTGTTTGTCTGCTTGGTCGGCAGAGTATGCACCCATACCCGCCCCAACAGCAGCCCCCCACGGGCCGCCAGCCAAAAAACCGCCAATGGCTCCAATAGCAGTAGGTAAAAAACTTTTCTTAAAATTCCATCCCATACAGTCCTCCTTTTTTCTTAAAAAATAAATCCGCTGTCCGCCGTTAAATTGTTTCTGCGCACGCTGTTTTGGCGGTAGGTTACGGCGTTTGACTTCTTAAACAGCACCGCAAGCATCATGCACGCGTCGGCAAAGTCCGGGCTTTTACCCGTTTCCTTTTTGATTTCTTCCTTGGACGCTATTTGTAATTGCCCTTTTGAGTTAATGGAATAGGGAATAGTACCCAGTTCAGCAAAAGCAACAGGGTCATCAAAACGCACATAGCCATCTTCCATAAACTCGCGCAAGGCAAAATAGGTTTCCGCGCGCTTATTTACAAAACTGGAATTAGTAGCGGCTTCTTCGCCCCTAAACTCGTACACTTGGAATTTTTTAGCGGCTTCTTTGAGTTGGTCCACAACCCCGCCGCCAACGCCCGTACCGTCCACAATAAGGCGGTTAAACTTGTATTTTTGGGATAATTGCAACACACGGCCCGTGGTGTAGGTGGTGGCTTCTTTGCCCCAATGCTCCGTTACCACTTCGCGCCATTTCATCGGGCCGGCGTACTCGCAAATTTTGATTACATTGTAGTCATCCCCATAACGCGCCACATCTAGCGCGGCCACACGCTCGCCACCCCCAAAGGGCAAATCATTATTGCGCGCCCTGTCTAGGATTTCTTGCGGGAAAACCGCATTAGAAACAGCGGCGGTAAAGTCGCATAGGTATTCTTGGCGGAAGATATTATCGGGTATATTTTTGCGCTTTTCTTCAAGGTCATGTATAATGCCCGTTTCATCCGCCCTATAAACGCCTACCCAATAGTCCCCGTTTGGGTTGGCGGTGTATTCTTTTAGCGCGTGCTTATAAATCTCGTAAAACTGGTTTTGCCCGCGCGGAGTGCCTACAAATAACGCCTTCCCGCGCCGCTCGTTTAGCATCGGCTCTATGATTTCGTGGTACACATTGGGTTTCATGGTGCCGTATTCATCAAGCACAACCCAGTCAAGGAAAGTACCGCGCAAACTATCCGGCTTATCAGCCCCGCGCACCATAAGTTTTGCACCATTGGCAAAGCGTATAGTGTGGTCTGCTTCGTTTATCTTTTTGAAGGCGGAAGGCACATCTTGTGAGTAATGCTTAAAATAATCCCAACTTGCGTTTATGGCTTGGTTTAGGTACGGCGCACAATATAGCCCGCGCGTGCCTAATTCGTGGTATTTGTTAAGGGCTTGCCGGATAAGCCAATTTACCACAAATACTGTCTTGCCTAATTGGCGGTGGGTTACTAATACACAATAGCGGTGTTTGTTTGCCGCTTGCATAATTTCTTTTTGCGGGAAGCGCGGTTTCCAAGAACTCAAAGGAACGGTTAATTCACTCATCTTCCGGCTCCTTTTCTTCTTCGTCATCACTTACCACAAAACGAACGGTGGTTTTTACATCAGCCTTTGTATCTTCTTCGGCTTTCCACCCGTGGTTTTTAAGCCAAAATATAGCCCCCGTCGGCTTTGGATTATTAAACAGTTCACGCTCCGCATAATTTTCCATGCGGGCAATGGCTTTTTTTACTGTGTGGGTAAATTCTTTTTTCTCTTTGTACTCATACAGACTGCTTCTATCTTCAAATCCCAAATACAACGCAAGGCCGGTAATAGTAGGCGGGTTATACTCTACAATGGGGTTGCCGTTTTTATCCGGCACAACATTTCCATCTACACGCAAAAAGGTAGGCACACAAGAAGCAAAATATGCGTCAATTTGTACTTGCATTTCTTCGGGCGTTTGGAACATGGCCGGACGGCCTACCGGCCTTTTGGCCGTGCCGTCTGTTGCCGCTTTCCGCGTTGCCTTTGCTTGCTGTACTTTTTTATGCGTTTTGCTTTGTGCTGTTCTTTTGGGCATAAAAAACCGCCTG
>CALAFB010000126.1 GCA_937891135.1 uncultured Elusimicrobium sp. | reverse complement strand
GTGTGCTCTTCCGATCTTGGTAAGCATTTCCTTAATTTGCGGGCGCGTGAGTTTACGCCATTGCCCGTTTTCCATCAAGTCAAAAATACGGCTACCAACAGACGTTAGCAGGGTAGTAAGCACGTCGTTAAGTTTCTTTGCGCCTTTGCCGGTGCAGCGTTTCGTAACGCTATCCCATTCGTCAGGGGCTACGTATATCCCGGTGCTAAGATAGATGTTTGTACCGTAGCCGACAACGATTTGCACCGGGTAAGTACCATCTTTCAAAGGGCGGCGGGTATCAAGTCGTAAGGTAGATTTTGCCATAAGATTTGCTGAAAATTTGCTGAAATATGTACCGTATAACGCCATTTCGCGCCCTATTTTGCCCGCTTTTTGAGGGTTTGGGAAACGTCAGGAATAGCGCAAACCGCCTGAATACGCGGGGTTTGAGTGGTTAGGCCGCTATTTCCTTCCAATAATTTTGTTGTGTTCATACTCTATTGATTTTCATTTAGTTATATATTCGTGAATTTGATTTGCTGAAAATTTGCATTATTGTACTACCTTGCGGCCATCCCGTATTACTATCCCGGTGGCAGCGTCAGGCGTTGGCAGTTCCGTACCGTTGAGGCCGTAGGCTTTGCCCTTTGGGGCATCCATCCGGGCGGCATTAACGCCCGCCGACGTATCTTTGGCGAGTATAATAGTACCGGCCCCGTCGTAGGTTTTAAGTGTCATAGTACCGTTATCAAATTCCGATATTCTAAAATTCAAGATACTTTCGCCACTATTCCAGGGCAACAAATGCAAAAGGCAGTTATTAGTCTTAACTGTAGTTATCCAATAGCCTTTGAATATCCAATCTACGGTTTGCGTACCGTTGGCAAAAGTTATCTTAGTATAATTGCCATCTGCAAACTCAATCGTCTTAATAGTGCCTTTGTCGTTAAACCTGAAAGAACCAAACGAGCCGCTAACATTCCAAGTGCCTAACAACGCTATTTCGTCTAAGTCTATTACATAATTTTGGGCGTTGGCCGTCATGGTGAGCAAGGCCAACGCAAATACTAAATAAATCCTTTTCATATACGCGGGTACATTTTAATTATCCT
>CALAFB010000125.1 GCA_937891135.1 uncultured Elusimicrobium sp. | reverse complement strand
GGGAGCGTCGGTTAACTGGTAAACCACCGGTCTCCAAAACCGGGACTGAAGGTTCGAGTCCTTCCGCTCCTGCCAGTTTAATACCAAGGAAACCCATTTTATGAATAAGTTAATCCAATTTGTAAAGGATTCGGTGGCAGAACTCAAGAAATCCACCTGGCTGTCCCGCACGGAAGTTATCCAATCTACTATTTTAGTAGGGATTGTGGTGGCATTGGTGTCGGTATATGTCGGCGTTATTGATTTTGGGCTGACCCGGGTCCTGGGTGCCATTGTAGGAGGCCACTAATGGCTGAAGAAAATAACCAACAACAAACTGCTGCCCCAACGCAGACGGAACAGCCGATGGCTTGGTATGTCATCCATACCCAAACCGGTTATGAAAATAAAGTCAGCGATCAAATCAACCGGGATATTAGCACCGAAAACTCTCCCGTTAAAGGGTTGATTTTGCGTGCCTTGGTTCATACCCAACGCGTCAAAGATAGTGCCCAAAAGAAAGAACATAAAGTAAAATGCTTCCCGGGATACGTGCTTGTAGAAATGACGATGGATCCGCGGGCGTATTGGTTCATTCGTAACGTAACGGGTGTCAGCGGATTTTTAGGGGATCCCACCCCGGTACCGCTACCGGCGGAAGAAATCAACCAAATTTTAGAAGCCGAAAATGACCCGGACCGTGCCCCCATTTATTTGAAGAATTTCAAACGCGGGGACAGCGTACTTATTACCGAAGGACCGTTTAAACACTTTGTGGGTACCGTAGAAGAAGTGCACGAGCAAAAACATAAATTAAATGTGATTGTAACCGTGTTTGACCGTGCCACCCCGGTGGAAGTAGACTTCCTGCAAGTAGAAAAGAACTAGATTTTACCGCAGTATGCAGTAAAAATTATGGAGTAACAAATGGCAAAAGAGAAAAAAATTAAAGGATACATCAAATTGCAAATTCCTGCCGGTGCTGCCAACCCGGCCCCGCCTGTGGGTCCGGCTTTAGGTCAGCATGGTGTAAACATTATGGAATTTTGCAAACAATTCAACGCCAAGACTGCAAAAATGGAAAAAGGGATTAAGATTCCGGTCATCATTACGGTTTACGAAGACCGCTCTTTCACCTTTATTACCAAGATGCCGCCTATGGCCACGCTGATTATCAAGGAACTGAAACTCGCAAAGGGTTCCGGTGCTCCGCACAAAGATAAAGTCGGCAAGATTACGCAAGCCCAGTGTGAAAAAATCGCGGCCGCCAAACTGCCCGATTTGAACACCAAAGACATCAAACAAGCCGCGGAAATGGTAAAAGGTACCTGCCGCAGCATGGGCGTAGACGTAGTTAAATAATTTAACCAGAGGGAGGGCGCAAGCCCGTTAAAACCTAAGGAGTATTTAGATGGGAAAAAGATTAGAAGCAGCCGCAAAAGCGTACGATAAAAGCAAAGTATACACCGTAGAAGAAGGTGTAAAAATCGTCAAAGATAACGCCAAAGCTAAATTTGACGAAACGGTGGAATTGCACGTAAAATTAGGCATTGATACGAAGAAGGCCGACCAAGTAGTCCGCTCGACAGTAGCCTTGCCGCATGGTACGGGTAAAACCAAACGCATTGCTGTGATTGCCAAAGGCGAACACGCCCAGGAAGCGCAAAAAGCCGGGGCCGATAAAGTAGGGTGTGAAGACATTGTAGACGAAGTGCTCAAAGGCAAAATTGACTTTGATGTGCTCGTAGCCACGCCGGACACGATGAAAGATTTAGCCAAAGCGGCTAAAATTTTAGGTCCGCGCGGTTTAATGCCAAACCCGAAATCCGGCACCGTTACGTTTGACTTAGCCAACACGATTAAGGCCTTAAAAGCCGGACGTATTGAGTTCAAAGCCGATGCCTACGGTATCGTACACGCCATCATTGGTAAAGCGTCTTTTGACGCTGCCAAATTGGCGGATAACGCAAAAGCGGTGTTAGAAACCATTCTCCGTGTGAAACCCAGCACCTCTAAAGGGGTGTATGTGCAGAGCATTTCTGTAAGCTCTACCATGGGGCCCGGAGTATATGTAACGAACAAATAAGAACCTCTCTTTTGCACGAACAGAACCCCTCGCTTAGGCGAGGGGTTCTTGCGTAAACGGCCTCGGTGATGTTTCATTGGCACCAGGCAACAATTTTCCAAATTTGGGCATCTTTGCACCGACTTAGCCCTTACGTACTTGCCGCGCTGCGCGCGGTCCGGCAGACGTACGCTACGGGCTAACTTGTGGTGCAAATCTATCCCAAATTTGAAAAATCAGCCCACTGATTGTTTTACCTGGTAATGTTACGAACGACACTTGTCAACGACGCCCCGTCCGCGGACGTACGCTGCGCCGTTCGCGCCTAGAACTGCGCCCAATTAGTTTGAAAGCAAGCGCGAAGTGATACTAAACTCACAAATTGAAAAAGTTTAGCAACACATACAATTTTCATCTTTATCCAGTCCAAGGATGTTAGCGTAGGAGAAGTCTCCGCTATTACAAGCACTCTCTTCTGCATTAGTGGTAAAGTGCCCGTCATCATAGATACAAATGCAAAGATCGGCATCTTTTCGGCTAGCCGCGCTTGCAGCAATTTCTTCACTTTCTGCGTAATTTATACCATGTTCTATTACATATATAAAAGATTCGGTGTCAGATATTGCATTGTCTTCATATGACTCTCCTATTTGGATACCTAAATTCTTCATCTTGGAACAGGGATTTTCGGAAACATTTTCTTCAGTTAAACGGCCATGTTCCAATTCACAAGAATCTATGGCATTTTTTAAAGTCTGGAGGTTTGTATATGCCTCGGCGGCTCGGCTTTTCCACACGGCTTTTTGGTATTGTGGCAAAGCCACCGCTGCCAAGATACCGATAATCAGCACCACCACGAGTAGTTCTATGAGGGTAAAGCCGCGGGTTATAAACCCCCTCATCCCGGTGCTTACGCACTCGGCCTTCCCCCTCATGGGGAAGGAAACGGATTGTTTCCCTTGGCAGTAATAATTTTGTTTTACAACTGCATTTTCTTTCTTCATAACATTCTCCTTATGTCAGGGCTTGCCACACAGGGTTGTAATGCGGGGTATCACCTGACCTATATTTTAAGTTTCACAATTTATCTGCCCGGAGAACGTACTACAAAAAGAAACGGCTTATTGTACCTATGGGCTAGTTACAGAACATATATACAACAGCCGTAGCCTACCGTAAAACGATAAACATTAGGCACTAAACAACGGGTAATTAGTCCGTTTATCAAGTGCCTTTATGGCGTTATTTTTGGCGTAACTAGCCCCCTTTCGGGTTCTGCGTTTCTTAAACGCTTCCAAAAACAGAATAAAATTGTATCTATAGTATAATAAAAA
>CALAFB010000124.1 GCA_937891135.1 uncultured Elusimicrobium sp. | reverse complement strand
TGTCATCCCCGAGTTGGCGGCCCGCAGGGTTCGGGGATCTCCCTTCTGCCCATTCCCTTGCTTAAACAAACAGCCACACCCTTCCTTCCAAAAACGGATGTGGGAGATTCCCAACAGAAACTTTTGGGAATGACAATATGGATTAACGGCTATGTTATTCTTTTGCATTTGACCCTGCCGGGTAGATTGCTTCTTCATAATTACGTCTCCTTTTAATTGGTTTTACAATTTACCTGTTAAAGGAGCCCATAAAAACGGCTACTATTGATGAGCAATTGAACTAACCCAAACAACAACAGCCGCGGCCTACCACAAAAATGATAAACACTCGGTACCGTACCAACAAGGGATCAGCTTGCCAATACGGTACCTTAAACAGCCGTTTTTGGAGTTCAATTTGCCCTAGATAACTAAAGCGCTGCGTTTCTGAAACGCTTCCAAAAACAGGATAAAATTGTACCTATAGTATACTACAAAACACAGCCTGCTGCCAGGCCTTTTAGAGAGTAGCATAAGAAGAATTGGTCCGGTTTACTAACCTATATGCTACTCGTACAACCGTTTACAACCGTTGGTTGAGGCGGTCCACTAACGTCTTTAAGAAAAATAACTGCACGGTAGATAACGGGTGGCGCGCTAACGTATGGCGCAAAAACGACAACCGCTGCGTAAGTGATAAATCGTTGCGCAGGTCCACCTTCTCGCACAGATTTTCTACCGCGGTTAAAAAGAGTTCTTTTTGTTGGTCGGTAGGGGCATCCGTCGGTTTGCTTACGCTGCGAAGCGGCGTAAAATCCGTCCGGCGCGAGAGTTCATAACACGTCAAAATCACGGCTTGGGCTAAATTGATAGACGGCTGCTTGGCCACGGTGGGGATGTTTAAAATGGCTTCGCAACGCTCTATATCTTCGTTAGAAAGGCCCGTTTTTTCGTTGCCAAACACCAGGGCCACTTTTTCCGTGGCAGCAGTAGCTAACCGCTCATTTAACTGGGGCAACGTGATAACTTCCTGCACCACGGCGCGGTTGCGTAACGCCGTAGCCGCTAGCGAGAAGGTACAATCTTGGAGGGCTTCGTCCAAACTATGTAATTGGGCAGCGTTTTGCATAATATCGGTTGCGCCCACGGCACTGGTAGCCTCGCGCCAAACGGGCGGAAACGGCTCCACCACCCGCAAGTCAGACAGGCCGAAATTGGCCATCGCCCGCGCACACGCGCCAATGTTATTCGGGTCCCGCGGGCGAACGAGCACAACACAAAAGTTCATAACCGCGCGGCCTCGTACACGGCTTCGGCCAGGGTGGGATGGGCGAAAATGACTTCTTTCAGTTGCGTAAGCGTAAACCCGGCGGCTAATGCTACACTTATAATGTGGATGAGTTCCGCGGCATTCGCCCCCACGATACTGCCCCCCAGCAGTTTGCCGTTTGCGGCATTTGCCAAAAGTTCCACATAGCCTTCGGTTTGGTCCTGCGCGACGGCGCGCCCGTTGGCTAAAAAGAACGATTTATGACTTTTGACGGGAATGTGTTGCGCTTCGGCCTGGGCGCGCGTAAGGCCCACGGAAGCAATCTCCGGCGACGTATAAATAGCGCGCGGGACAGATTCATTGTGATAGACCGCCGTTCCCCCGCACAAATTGCGCGCGGCTACTTCGCCCTGGCGCGTGGCGGCGTGGGCCAGTTGGCACAGCCCGGTTACATCCCCGGCTGCGTAAATATGGTCCTTTAACTGCAAGGTATGCGGGTTGACTTGCACGCCTTTACGCGTCCAGACAATATCGGCGTTTTCGGGTTTCATCATCGTTAAATCCACGCTGCGCCCGATAGCAGCCAAAATCTTCTCCGTTTGCAGCTGCGTGCCATCAGAAAGTGTGATTTGCCAATGGGAATTCTCCTCCTGACGAACTTCCGTGGCCGATACACCGGTGTGAAAGACAACCCCGCGCTTGGTTAAAGCGCGCTCTAACGTGCGGGCCGCGGTTTCATCTTCTAAGGGTAAAATACGCGGCTGCATTTCCACCACGTGCACGGTTACACCCAAGGCACTTAAAAAATCAGCCATTTCACACCCGATTACGCCCCCGCCGATAATCGCTATACTTTTGGGCAAAGCGGGCATATTAAATAAGGTGGAATTGTCGTAAATTTCGCCGCGCAACGCGTCAAACGGCGGCGGGAAAAACGCCTCTGAACCGGCCGCCAAAATAATGCCGTCCACTTGCCATACTTCCATACCGGCGGCAGTTTTAATGCGTACGGTACGCGCGTCCACAAAAGACGCCTCTCCCTCAATCACGCGCACGCCTGCTTTTTTGAGTAAAAAACTAATCCCCTGCACAAGTTTTTGCGTGGCCTTTTGCTGACGCGCCTGAATAGCAGCCCAATCGCGCTTTTCAAACAGGCGTTGGGCCAGTTCGTCCGCACCTTGTTGGCCTAAGGCGGCCAGCGCGGGCAATCCCGCAAAACGATGCGCCGCATCTAAGACGGATTTAGACGGGATACACCCGCAATTAAGGCACACGCCGCCTAGTTTGTTTTTTTCTACTAAAATGACTTGCGCCCCTAAGCGCGCCGCTTCCAACGCGGCCGGATAGCCCGCCGGGCCGCCGCCGATGACTAAAATCTGTTTGGGCATAAAAACTCCTTACTTTAGGTTATACCTATTGTAGCATTAAAAACAGTATAATAGAACCATATGACTAACCAACCTTCGTTTATCGGGCACCGCGAACGATTGCGCCAGAAATTTAATGAGCGCGGAGTAGACGCCTTCTTGCCGCACGAAGTGTTGGAATTGTTACTTACGTACGTCATCCCGCGCAAAGATACCAAGCCGATTGCCTGGGCGTTACTTAAAAAGTTCGGCTCGTTAGCGGCGGTATTGGACGCCGACGAAAAACAACTCTGCGAAGTGGACGGCATCGGCCCGCAAGCGGCCCAATTTTTGCACCTCGTGCGTGCGGTGCTTAAAAACTATTCCTTAGAGCGCGTGAAAAAACATACGGTCATTAACTCCCCGCAACAAGTTATCCAATATTGCAAAGCGTCTTTGGCAAACAAGAAGGAAGAATGTTTGGAACTGATTTTTCTGTCTATCCGCAGTACGGTACTGAGTACGCGCATTGTGGCCACGGGGTCCTTAGACAAGGTGCTCATTTCGCCCCGGCAAATTATAGAGTACGCCCTCAACGCCCATGCCAGCCGGATTATTTTGGTGCATAACCACCCGTCGGGGGATGCGACACCGTCCCAAGAAGATATTGAACTTACGCAAGCCGTGGTCCAAGCGGCGGCGGTGTTTAATATACGCGTAGAGGACCATATTATTGTAGGCAAAAATTCTTCCTGCTACAGTTTACGCGCGAACGACTATATTTAATTCTCCCGTGCAAATGTGTAGGCCAGTACGCGCTTGGCCCCCGCTTGGCGCAACGCTTGTGCACAAGATTCTAACGTACTGCCCGTGGTGGCTACGTCATCTATAAGTAAAACAATCTTTCCTTTAACGGCAGCCGGATTTTTGACCAGAAACGCACCAGACATATTTTCCACGCGCTGTGCACGGCCCAGTTTGGTTTGAGAGCCCGTATCCCGCACGCGCACAAGCGAAGTAACATCTAGTGCCAATTTTGTATGCGCGCAAAACGCGCGGGCGAGTAATTCGCTCTGGTTATACCCGCGCTTTATTTCGCGCGTTTTAAAAAGCGGCACCGGAATCACTACCTTGGCTTCCGCCAGTTCCGCAAATAACGAAAACCGCTTTGCCATCTGCTGCCCCATATACGGGGCTACGTAATCTGCCCCTTGGTATTTAAGCGCGTAAACAAGCCCGCGGGAACACGTGTTAAAATTACAGCAGGCCCGGATGATTTTACATTTGTACGTTTGCGCCTTGCTGCCACGGCAATGAAAACAATGCGCCCCGCCGGATTTTAACACCACGCCGCACCGTTGGCACACAAGCGGCCCGGGCAATACAAGCCCGTTTTCACACGCAGCGCAAAGCGGTTGGCGGTACGCAGGCGGTAAATCTTTCCCGCAGGAAACACACACCCGCGGAAAGAAAAAATGTAAGAAGTATTGGCCGGCTTTTTGCGCGGCAATTTTAAAATTGTACCGTAACATTGCTTGCCACATGATAGGCGGTGTAGTCTTGGCTGGCTACGTAGGCATGGTCCATAATGGACAGGCCGCCGCTAAATGTAAAACGTAAATTTTGCGAAAGTTCATAATCCAGCGCCGTCGTTGCATCAAACAAACGGTAGTTGTCTTTTACTTCTACGGGGGATTTTTTGTCCGTATAAGACAGCGTAGTATTCCAAATCACGCGGTTGGTGGTTTTGTAATTGCGGTTGATAAACGGCAGTTTCCAGCCGTAAGGTAAGTTAAAGTCCCAACGCAGGTTTAAACTGGGCGTCCATTGGGTGGAACTTTCGCTAATGAGCCCGCGCACCAGCCACTTATCGTGCGCGTTGTAGAGCACTTTGGGCGTAACACGCAGGGATTTAATGTAAAACGAAGTCTGCGCGGAAATATCATCATCTTGGGTACGCTGGGAACTATAGCGGCCGCGCAAGTCCCACGTGTCGGACTCGTTACGGGTATAATTAAGCACCGTATCCAAAAAGTTAAACAGCATAAACCGCAAGTCCCCGCCGTACTGCGTGGTGGTTTTTTCGTCCGTGCCGCGGTTGGTTTGCTTGATGCGGTTGTAGCGGAGTTTTAAGTTTGACGTACTCAACCATTTGCCCGCCCGCACAAATTTTTCCAGGTCTGAAATAGACACGGTAATGTCGGGCAGGGTCATACTGTCGGAGTCATACTGCGTGCCGGTTTGTTCGTTATTTTGAATCGTTTTGGAAAAATTGTTAATAACCGTAAGGGTTTGCAAAGGAGCCGCCGCCCCGCCTAAGGCATATTTGGCAAACGGACTCCAACGCTGGGTAGAGGTAAACGTATCGCGCAAGGTTAAACTGCGGCGATACCCATAACTGCCCACGTCTTTTAACGAGCTGCGTATCCAAAGTGCTTTGCGCGAATCAAAACCGCGGTCTACGTCGTCCCACGTGTCGGCATCCTGCAAGCGGTAACTGGACGATATGACAAAGGTATTAAACAGTTTGCTCTTAGGCAGTAATTCGCTGCCGCTTAAAGTTAAGGTAACGCCGCCGTCCGAACTGCGGGTAACGGTTTTGACGTCGCCAATGTTAAACGTGGCAGCCCCGTTGACACTTTTTTTAGTCGTTAAATTGTTGTTTTCCTGCGTGTTAATGTGGTAACTAACCGACGGAGCAAGCCATTTGGTAATCTTCCAGGTAGAGTTAAAACCCGTATTTTGGGTGAGGGCTTTGGGATAGCGGCGGGAATCTTCCCCCCCAATCAGATATTGCGTACGGTCCTCTTTACTTTTACTTAAACTATATGTAGGCGTAAAGTTAAAACTGTTGGTGGGTTGGAAGGTAACTTTAGCATTTAATTTTTGCGTATTTTCATCCGTATTATAATAACTATTGTTTTCCAAATGGCGGGAACGGTCGTAATCCACGGACGACGTGGTATAATGATACCCGGCTTTGATATTTTTAAACATCCCTTGGGTATGTGAAAGCGTGGCCCCGTAGGTATGTGTTTCGTCTTTACGGCGCATCGCGTCGTAGGTCGTACTGTTTTGGGTATATTCCAACCCGATATTTGGAACGTCTTTTTTAATAAAATCCCCGCGTAGTACAGCCGTTTCTTTTTGGACGCGTCCTTTATCTAATAGACTGACCGTGTTATAGTTGGTACTGTTGCCAACGAGCGGCGTGGTAACGGTGGAACGCGCTAAGTTGGCCTCCATGGGAAATTCTTTAATACGCGTCAGTTTAACAAAATATTCTTCTTGCGTAGTTTTTTGTTGTTTGGAAACGGCCAGCGGGGTCTCAAAATTGCTGTCTTTATGCACGTATTTGGCCCCGGCGCTGCCCCAATCGTCTAAACGAACGACCACGTCCCCTTTGTATGCGTCGCCGGTTAAGGTAATGGCGTCGGCTAAGTGAATGGCGTTGAGCCACACAACGCCGTTATTGCCGACGGTAGCCCCGGCCGTGGTTTGAATACCGGCTAAGAGCAAACTGACTTCGCGGAAATTCAGCAGCCCGTTGCCTTCTCGGTGGGATTCAATACGCACGTTATAAGAAGCATCAGAAACATTTTCAAATACGTCGGTAATACCGTCCCCGTCCCCGTCCGCCATTTTAACGGAAATCAGCCGCCAGCCCGGGAAATTGGCCGGCACGATAATTTTATCGTAATTTTGCTGCGTACCTACTTTTAAGTAAAATTCCGTTTCGGTGCCGTTATCCCCAGCCCCGTATAATAAGAAACGCAGTTCCCGGTGCTGGCTAAAATCCATCGTTTGGAAGTTGCGGTTTGCGTAACAGGCATCTTCCGCAGCACAATCGGTTAAATGGGTACCGGTGGTATTAAATTTAAGTTGCAAGGCTTGGTCCTGCACGGTGGCGGTTTTATTCGTTTCGCGGTAATTTTCAATAGAACCGTACAGATAGTTAAATACGCGCTGGCCGTCCCCCGGCGTACTAAAAATAGGTTTGTATTCCGGGTTATCTACATTGTTAATACCGGAAATAGAAAACACCTCTACACTCGGCTGGCCCGCCGGGTTCCACGCCGTACCGGATAAACCTACGTTGGCAATTTTAATTTGCCCTTTGAGATTGGTTCCGGTTCCTTTTTTAAGTGTAATACGCAAGTGGTGCACGGCCGTCCAGGCGGATTTATCGGTAATTTCCAACGGAACCGAATACGTTTGCCAGGTGGTGTTGGTGGCATAGTTGTTATCGCCAATTTTCGGGCGGGCGGCCGGGCTTGCAAACCCGAAGTTCCCGTCCCCGTTTACAGCGGTTAAGGCATCTTCCAAATCGTACTGGCCGTTGCCGTTTAAATCTTGCGTATCCAGGCGTCCGTTGGGCTGCGTTTCATAGTTGTAGATATTGTGCACAAACGGATTATAGCGTTCTTTGCTGCCGTCCGGGTTTTCAAATTCCCACCCGATATCTTCATTCGGGGCCAAACTGTTACGGCAGTAAATGTCTTCGGTTTTGGGCACGAAGGTGCTGCCGCTGCATTGGGTAATCATACCGGAACTGTGATCGGAGTATTCTGAAATGTTACCGAAGGAAAAGTTCACTTGCGGGCCGCCGTCTTCCCCGAGCATAGTTACTTGGAAAGAGGTCTTTTCGGATAAATCCATCCCTACCGTACTAAGCGGGTAGACAATAGAAACTTCGTCATTAAGTGCCTGCCCGGTTTGGTCGGCATATTCCTGGGCTTGGGTAAAATCGTAATTGAGCACCAGCACGGGTTGTTTATCGTTATAATTGGCGGCCGCGTGGGGGTTAATTTGCAGGGAAGGCACGTCCTGCGTATCCCAGCGGAGCGTATTTAAAAAGGTAGCGTGCCCATTGGGGTTGGAAGCAAAAATCCAATCCTTAAATACCATAGACCCACCCACCACACTACTGGCATCATTCATACTGTCAATCATCGCGTAACCAAACAGGTTTTGGCGTTTAATACTGCGGGCGGCCTCTACGCTAAAGTCCACCGCTAACGGGTCGGCCAGTTTAATGTCTTTGCCGTTAATATCGGCTCCGTAGACCAGTAAATCTTTGCTATAGGCCCCCACTTGCGGCACGGAGTTGGGCTTTTCCCCCCCTTCTTTGAGCACCGTGGTTCCCAGCGTAATTTTATCCCATAATTTATAATCCAACCGCCCGCCCATCACGGAATTATTCCCATTATCCCCGCCGGTAGTATCGTACGAAATATCAATGACGGAATTTTCGGTAATCAGGTCCCCTTTGTAAAAGGTAATAAATCCGGACGTGTAATCAATATAATAATCGTTATTGCGCGCTAAGGTACGGCCGTTTAGTTTAACCGTTTCGGACTGGACGACCATACCGGCTTCTACAAAATACGTTTTGACGGTACTTTCATACTGGATTTTGAATTTAAAGTTGCGCGAAGAAACAGGCGTGGTATCATACAGCCCGGTATCATCAAAGCGGTAATCCAAGTAAAAAATACCGGTGTTAAAATCTACGTTAATATAAGACGGATAGACAAAATAAGGGTTCGTGCTGCCTTGGCCGTTAGCGTCTTGCAGCTGCAAAATGAAATTCCCTTTGCCGTTATCTTGCGTGATTTTTTGCGCGCCAATGTTGTAATAAGTTTTAAGTTCCAGTTTATTGCCGACAAAGGAATTATCGGACACTTTATCGTTGGCAAATTTAATGTATTTAATGGTGCCGGGGGTGCCTGTGTTACTGAGTAAATCCCCTTGCGTATTGCGGTAATCTACGGCAATAGCGGCGTCTGCCTTAATGGCGCGCTTAAACGTAATAATCCCGCGGGCGTAATCTACGGTATAGTCAACCCCGCGGGTTAACAGTTCCCACTTGGTTTCCACACACGCTAAACCGCCGCAGGTGGTATCTTCGTTAATATCGGACGCTTTTTTATAAACGGGAACATACGTATAAGAGGTAGCATTACTGTCTAAATAAATTTCTTCCGTGCCGGCGGAAATAGAACCAAAACTCTGCCAACGGGAAATCCCCTCCAAAATAGCGGCTTTATCAGCCGGTTTATAATCGGCCGAACCGTCCTCAGACATATATTTTTTGATGTTACCGCCAAACGTCAAGTCATAATACGTACGGCGGATGTAGTTTTTATCTTCCAGCGAAACAATTTCGGAAACGCTGCTTCCCACAAAGCGTTTTTGTTTGCTGGACCCTTTGGTTTGCGAACCGATTAAATACAAATTGGCGTTTTTGTGCTGCAAGTGCATTTTGGCCCCAAAAAGTTGCTTATCATACGCAATAAATTCCGTATGCGGCAGCGATAAATCAATATCCCCAAATTCCGCCAGTTGCACCAGGTCCCCGGGTTTGCCGCGGTAGGCCACCGAAATGGTTTTTTCGTCTTCGCGCTGGTCGTTATAATCAATATCCACAAACACGCGGTCCAAAATTTTACCCTGCATTTTGAGTTGCAGCTGCTGGTCCATTTGCACGGAACGGTCGTTGCGGTCTTGGACGGTACTGTTCGGGTCTGTTTTGTATTTTTTGCCCGCTAGTTTAATACCCAATACATACCGCCCGGTTAAGGCAATACTGGTTCCATATAAGGGGAGGGAAAGCGTGGGGTTTAAGAGGGTTAAATCCGGGATGGGTTCCGGCTCTTTGTCTAGCGTATAGCCCCCTTCTACCGCGGTTACGGCTTGACGCCAAAATTCATCCGTGTATTTTAACAGTTGGGCGTCATCCGGCGGTTCTTCCAGGGCCAGTTCTTTTTCTTTTTGGGCGGCTTGTTCTTCTTCAAAAATAGCGTATTGGTTTTTGTCTACCAACGTGTAGGGCAACGGTTCCGCGCCTACCCCAGGTGCGAAAAATATGTTTAAAAAAATAATACAAGCCAGCAGTAACCGCAATGCTTTCATACGAAGCAATAAACCCTCATTTTTTATTTTATAAATTATAAGGGAGATGCGCTAGAGGAAAGGCCCTATATAAAATTTAGGTCCAACGGCCCTTGTTTCTGGGGGATTTTCTGTTATACTATATAAGTATAAGAGGTAAAATGATGCGAAAATTAACCATTTTTTTAAGTTTGTTCCTAGTTTTAGGGCTAACGGGACCGCACGTATGGGGGAAACCCGCCGGTTTGGCTGCATTAAACCAACAGGTAGAGCGGCAAGTGACGCAGGCTCAAGCCAAAGCCGCTACCAAGACAAAAGCCGCCCGCCCGGCTGCCCAACAAAACCCGGACGGACTTACCGAGCGCCAACAACAAATTACGGCTGCGTTGGATAAAGTGCGTTTAAAAGCGGATGAACCCAATCTGCAAGACCGGGTACAAACATTGAGCGAATTTGAGGCTGAAAACCAATCGCTTACCCGGCAATTTCAATATCGTGCGGAGTTATTGCAGGAGTTGTTGCAGAAAGTAAACAAGATAATACTGGATGTTGTAGCACAAGAGAAAGAGCGGGGCAATAACAGCGTAGAAGAAGTCGTTGCCAAAGTGTACACGGTTGAACAGAAACAGCCCGACTACGGAAAAGAAACGAAAGGGATTCCGTTTGTTTACGTAACCGATGCCTCCGGCCACACCACTCAAGGCATTGTGCGTGAAGTCAATGCGGTTATGCAGGCTGTGCGCCAGGCTAATCCAAAAGCCCGTATTTTGCTGGCAACTGAATTTGCGAATATGGCGGCCTTTGCTACTCCCATCCAATTTGCCGGGAAAACCAATAAATATATGCGAATTGGGGCCCCTTACGATAAACTTGTTCCCCAAGCCAATCAGTTAGGCATAGATATATTGGCGTTAGATGATGTAATTGTTTGGCCGTGGACGGAAGAATTTACGGGTGCTAAGATTGGTAATAGATTGTTGGCAATTCCTTCGCCGTATGAGAAAGTTTCAGCCCCGGAACAATGGCAACAAATTCACGGATTTGTAAATATGTCTACGCTGGGAAGAAAACTTAGGAATGAACAATGGGTGTCATATATCCGGGCCGTTCAGCCGTTTTATGATATTGTGATTGTATATGCCGGGAATGGACATATAGATAGCCCAGATCTGCCCGAACTGGATGTGCCTATCCAGTTAGCCCAAAAACACGTTATTTTCAATTTTTACACAGTTGAACAAAATGAGAAAGAACAAGAATTTTTCAACAATACGTACAAAATGCTTTGCAATGCGAATGCGTGCGTAAAAGTGCCCGAAGAAGAACCGCAGGAGACAAAAACCGTTGCACAAATGTACGGAGCCCCCTGGGCCAAGCAACCCGATGAGCAGGCAGAAGAAACAGCCGAGGAATGGGACGGCAAAAGTTATATCTATCAGAAAGCAGATTATCAAGTGTTTAAGAAATTAGAACCTCTGTTGCCGGCAGAAGCACAGAAGAAATATAAAGAGGTTTTTAACAAATTGCTGGAAGCCGGGTTCGAGGATGTTGACCCCGTGAATCAATTTGAAGTATACCTGCCAAATGCGGAATAAGTAATTCATACAAGCACCTTTATCTATTTTCAAACCCCTGTTTCGGCAGGGGTTTGTACGTATTTCCCCGCCCGGCAGCGTATTTTGGTAAAATAGAATTATGCACCTAAGCATTTTTACCAAATATATTGCCAAAAGTTTACTAACCCTGTTTGCCGGTATTTTGGGCATTTTGATTTTTGTCATCTTTATGAACCATTTTATCCGGGTCATGGATATAGCAATGACCTATGGTACTAGCTGGACGTGGGTGGCATCTTCCTTATT
Organism: uncultured Elusimicrobium sp.; assembly: GCA_937891135.1. Taxonomy (GTDB): domain Bacteria; phylum Elusimicrobiota; class Elusimicrobia; order Elusimicrobiales; family Elusimicrobiaceae; genus Avelusimicrobium. The sequence goes on along the minus strand of CALAFB010000124.1, from coordinate 5,673 downwards.
AAACTTAGTGCCGGACGTGTTTTGTTTAAGCGCGCCGATGGCATTTCAAATTGCTATTTTGCTGACACTAACCGGCATGAGCGAACAAGGCGAACTGATTGCCTTGCGCGCGGCCGGGTTTTCGTTCCAAGAAATTGTCCGCCCGCTGGCGGGTTGTGCGGTGGTGTTATCGGTCATCTTGGTGATTTTGAGTAATTGGGTAACGCCGCGCAGTTACCAGCGCGTGCTTAACTTGCGTACCGAAGCCCGCAGTAAAATTACCAAAGTAAATTTAGAACCACACACCTTCTTAAATTTGGGCGAATGGGAACTGTATATAGAGGACTTGGACCCTAAAACCAATGAGGCCCGGCAAATCCAACTCATTCGCAAAAATGATTCCGGGGCGCAATCCACTACTGTCAACGCAGCCCGCGGCAAGGTGCTATTAACCGATACCGCTATCGGGCTGGAACTGCATGACGGACAAATGCGCCGTTTAGATGACAAAGACCCCTCTGCTTTTATTGCGGCTAATTTTGATGACTATACGTTACAAATTTCCCTGTTTAAAAATAAAACGCGCGACGTGCGCGTCGGCGAAATGACCACCACCAAACTCTTGCGCCGTTTACGCCACACCCCGTTAGACGCGTCCACCCGCAACGAATACCGCACCGAAATTAGCATGCGTAACGTCATGGCACTTTCCCCGCTTATTTTACTCATTGTCAGCTGCCCGATTGGGTTTTCCCTCGGCAAACGTACCAGTAAAGGCTGGGGGATGCTCTTTAGTGTGGTAATTATTTTCTCGTTCTATTTACTGATGACGTTGGGGATTTCTTTGGGTAAAAAAATCGGTTGGTTGGCGTATCCGGCCCCGTGGCTGCCGGTATTAGTGGGCTTTTTTGTGGGCCGCTACTTGTGGAAAAAGAGGTTAAACATTTAATGCGTATTTACCGTTATATTATCCGTAAATTTTGGGGACCGTTTTTCTTTGCATTAGGTATTTTTACGACCCTTGTAGTGCTGGGGGATATTTTTGAAAAAATGAAAAACCTCTCCAACGGAACCACGACGGTGTGGGATTTGTTGGCTTATTCCGCGTGTACGTTTCCAAACTGGTTAACTACCATTATGCCGGTGGCTTGTTTGCTAGGGGCTATTTCGGTAATTAGTGAAATGGTGTCTAACGGGGAATGGACGGCTTGTGTGGCAGGCGGATTTGCCCCCAAGGATTTATTTAAACCCATTATTGCGTGTATTTTAGCGGTGGTGTTGGGAACGATGTTCGTACAGGAATTTATCGTGCCTTCCTTAAATTTAAAAGCCAACGAAATTTATTATACCCGCATCAAACCCGCCGACAACTTTAACCCGCATATTGAAAACAATGTAGTTATCAAAATTTCTCCCCAAGAAATGTTGTTTGCTAAGCAAGTGGACCCGTTACACGGAAAAATGACCCAAGTTTCGTTAGATACCTATAATGACCAATGGGATATTTCCACCCAAATTATTGCCCAAGAAATGCGCTGGAACCCGGTTACCCGCACCTGGACGTTTGAGGACGGCATTGAGCGCACCTTTTTAACGGATATGGATACAACAGAAACATCTTTTAAAACGCGGGAGGCCCCGTTTCATACGCCCCCGCAAAAGATGGCGGTTAGCAAGGCGGAAGACAAACTGTTAAGCATCCGGGATTTGACAACTAAAATCAATTTCTACAGCCAAAGCGGGTTAGCACATTATGCGGCCGAAACGACCCGCCAAGCCAAACTGGCAACGCCGTTTGTAACGGTGGTAATGTGTTTACTGGGGATGCCGTTTGCCATTAGCACGCGGCGCAAAAGTAAAATTTTGAACATTATTGCCTCGCTCGTCATTGCGTTTGCGTTTTGGTGGCTGATTTCCATGGCTACGTCTATCGGCCAAAACGGCTATATTAACCCGTATATTGCGGGCTGGGGCCCGGTACTTATTTTTGGGCTGGCCGTTTGGGGCGAATTTAAGTGGATGAAGTTATAAAAATATCTGTAACGGATAATTCTCAGCACAAAAGCGTACCGGGTGCAAGGTACGCTTTAGTCAGTTTCAAACAATCTGTTTTACTATTTTAAGGCCAAGTAGGCCGCATCAAACAGCACTTCCAGGGCGCGGTAAATGGAACGCTGGCCAAAATAAGTTTCCCACTTATATTCGTACAATTTATCGCTTACGCCAAAGCACGATACGCCTTTGACTTTGCGCTTTTGGCATACGGCGTAAAAAGCCGCGGTTTCCATTTCCACCGTCAGCACATGATGCTTTTGGTAGTGTTTAATTTCGGCTTTGGTTTCGCGGAAGATAGCGTCCGTCGTCCAGTTGCGCCCTATGTGAAAATCCTGCTTGCCGGCTTTGAGCGCACGCTGTAACTTAACAAGCAGCGTTTTAGAAGGTTTGGAAGTTTCACTCGTTACGTAGCAAGGGGAGGTGCCGTCGTCGCACAGGGCTTCGTCGCATACCACCTTGTCCCCCGGCTGCACTTCTTCCTGCAAACTGCCGGCCAGGCCGATAAATACAAATTCTTTCACGCCTAAGGCAATAAGTACTTCCAGTTTCATCGCCATAGCCGGGGCCCCGTACCCAAAGTTGGTTACATAGCAAAGGTTCTTGCCTTCCAGCACATAAATATCCATTTCACACGTATATTTTTTCCATTTACTGTGCGAAGTTACATAGTTGGTAAGTGCAGCAATAGGGCAGATAACCGCCTTGGAAGGCAGCTTGAGCCCGGCCGCTACATGCTTTGCATAATTAGCGGCTGAAGAAATACCCGGCAAAGCCGGTTTTTTGTTTTTAGGAAATAACAGTTTCATAATTTTTGTAAAATGATATATATACTATAGCAAAAAAGGACTTTATAATGGAAGGATTTACCGCAGCGTTAGTGTCTGTCAATGCGTTTTTATGGGGCGTGCCGATGATGCTACTGATTGTAGGCATCAGCGTGTATTTTACGGTAAAACTCAAATTTTTCCAGCGTTATTTGCCGCAGGCCATTGTGCTATCGCTCAAAGAATCCCGTTCGGCAGGGGTGATTAGCAGTTTTGGCGCACTCGTTGTGGCCTTGGCTGCTATGGTGGGAACGGGCAACATTGTTGGCGTAGCCGCGGCTATTTCTACCGGCGGGCCGGGAGCGTTATTTTGGATGATGCTGTGTGCGTTTTTGGCGATGGCTACGAAATATGCCGAGGCCGTTCTATCCGTCAAATACCGCGAAAAAAATGCCCGCGGCGAATATGTGGGCGGCCCCATGTATGTACTTAAAAATGCACTTCATTTTAAAAAATGGGCAATGCTATTTGCCGGAGCTACTGCGCTTATGGGGTTTGCAGACGCGCTCATTCAAACTAATTCCTTGGCCGCTATATACAGTTCGGCGTTGCACATTCCTGCGGCACTTACAACCGGCGTACTGGTGCTGCTGACGGCTGCCGTCATCTTAGGCGGGATTCAAAAAATTGCATCTGTCTGCAAATATTTGGTGCCGTTTATGGCCCTCTTATATATTGCGGTGTGCTTGGTGATTATGGGCTGCCACGTAACTAAAATCCCGGGAGCGATTGTATGTATTTTTAAAAGTGCGTTTAGCGGTACCGCCGTCGTAGGCGGGGCGATTGGCATTACCCTTCAACATGCGCTACGCTATGGGGTAGCCCGCGGCGTACTTTCCAACGAAGCCGGCAGCGGTTCCGGTGCTATTGCAGCAGCCGCGGCCCAAACGCCTAACCCGGTACGGCAGGGGCTCGTTTCGGCTACGACGGTATTTTGGGATACGCTGGTTATTTGTTTAGTTTCGGGCATTACGGTAGTGATTGCCGGAGATTGGCAAAGCGGAACCCGCTTTGGGGCGGACCTGGCCCAACACGCATTTAGCAGTTTGCCGGGCGGGGCGTATTTGCTGACGGCGTCGCTTTCTTTATTTGCGTTTAGTACTCTGGTGGGGTGGAGTTATTACACGGCTAAATCCGTAGAGTTTTGCACCGGGGTACATGCCGAAAAATGGGTCTACCCGGCCTGGCTGTGCGTGATGTGCGTGGGCGGGTTTTTGCGCCCGCAACTGGTGTGGGAACTGGCCGATACGGCCATTGCCGTGATGTGCATCCCGAATATATTATCGCTTTGGCTGCTGCGTAACGAAGTACTGCAAGAAACCAAAACGTATCTGGCGCAAGAGTTGCGCTTTGCACGTAAATAGTGCTATGATGTAAGAAAGGAAACGGTATGCTTAAAGAATATCAAATTACAAACCATAAACTGGCAGAAACCGAAGGCAAAAACGCGCAAGTGTATGTATACACGAACCCCACGTTGGAAGAACAACGGTTTTTGATTGAGTCATACAAAATTGATGAGCATACCCTGCAATCCGCCTTGGACCCGGACGAACTACCCCGCTTAGAGTTTGAACCGGACCATACGGTGCTTATTTACAAACGCCCGAAAAATTATTCCGGCAAAGATCAGCTGGAATTTAAAGTAGCTTCGGTAGGAATGTTTCTATTTAAAAATAAACTGGTTATTGTGCTTTCCGAAGATATTGCGTTGTTTGTAGGTAAACGCTTCCAAACGGTGGACAGCATTAAAGAAGTTTTCTTAAAACTCATTTACAATTCCATTTCCCATTATGTAGAACACTTGCGGATTATTCATTTAATTTCCGAAGAAATTGAGGATAAAATTACAGATTCTATGGACAACCGCTACCTGCTAAATTTGTTTAGTTTGGTAAAAAGTTTGGTCTACTACGCCGAGGCCATTACGTCTAACGGGTTTGTGTTTGAAAAAGCGCGCACCCAGGCCAGACGCATTGGCTTTGACGAAAAAGATATTGAAATGTTAGACGATATTATTGTGGAAAACCGCCAATGTAAAACGCAGGCAGATATTTACTCCAACATTTTGGCCCAGTTATTAGATGCGCGCGCGTCTATCGTCAACAACAATTTAAACCAACTGATGAAAAAATTAAACGTCATTACCATTTGGATGATGGTGCCGACGCTGGTCGTCAGCGCGTACGGCATGAACGTGGCGTTACCGATGGCTGAACACCCGCAGGCGTTTTGGATGCTCATGGGCGTATGTTTGATGCTGGTATGGCTCGTCATGCTCTACTGGCGGCGTAAAAATTGGTAAGAATTTGTATTTGCAATAAACTAAGTAAAGTGTCATTCCAAACTCGATTTGGAATCTTCCACGCTTGTCGTTTAAACGAAAACAACCACAATATGCGTTGAAGATCCTGAATCAAGTTCAGGATGACTGATGATTTATCTTAACAACCTGTTCATCGGTAAACCTAAACTGAACCCAGCCTAGCTGAGGATTTTCAATTACAAGCAGGCCCGCCCGGTAACGGCGGGCTTTTTAGTTGCCCAAAAGAAATATATGCTACAATAAAAATGTAGTAACACAAATTGTATCTGTTTTTGGAACCGTATGAAGAATACGGCGTACCGCACAAGCGGCACAGTTAGGAGCCAAAGACGGTCGTCTAAGGTATAAAATAGACGGACTAATTATCCGCTTATTTTATGCCGAGTGTTTATCGTTTTAACGGTAGGCCGCGGCTGTTGTAATAAGGGCTTGCCTAACTGGCCCGGGTATGATGGCCGTTTTCTACGGTCCTCCTAAACAGATCCATAA
>CALAFB010000123.1 GCA_937891135.1 uncultured Elusimicrobium sp. | reverse complement strand
TGGAAAGAAAAACAGCCATTTTCTGCCTGTTTTCAACCTGTTTGAAAAATCAGCATAGTGCTAGCCAAACTACAAACACCGTATTTTAGTTTTTGATTTTCAGCATAAATTCCCGTTAGGCACTTTGCCCGACGGGGATTTTTTTGTAAACCACTGATAGCATGGGAAATTTGGTGGGTTTTCGTGCTTTTTGGTAAATATTCTCTTTTTATGCTGACAACACTAGGTAGGCAGTCGTTTTTTGAGTATATTTAACAAATGCTAAATTTAATATGCTAGTATGTACGAGTAGAGGAAAGTAAACTTTATGGATAATTTTAGGAAAACTCTTGCTTATAAAATTTGCGGATATTCGTTTTTTGTATTGATAGTCGTTATAATTTTTTGTGTACTTTACGTTATGTCGGGCGTTGCTATGTGGCATGACATAGTGTTAATGCTTCTTGGTTTAAGGATTCTGGCAGTGGCTCCCCCCATTATTCTTTTACTGCTAATTATTCTATCATTCATAGCTTTTTTAACACAGAAAAAATATGCAGGTGCAAAACATAGTATTTTAGCTGACATCGGATATGTTTGTATGTTAATTATATCAGGGTTGTATGTTCTTTTTTTACCAAGTATTATGACAACTCATATAGGCGCTAAAAAACGTCAAAAGGCACATCAAGAATACCTAAAAAACGAATATCCTACTATTGTTAAAAATTCATGCACTTTACTCAATAATCATTTGCCAAAAATCGTAGAAAATCTTGGCACGAATTTTACTATAGAACGACTCGCAAATGAATTTGCAAAAATTGAAACCATAACGAATATTGAACCAAAGAATAGAGAGGTATCGTATTGGCGCGATGAGCCTGTCGATATTTATTTTCGTGGAAAAAGACCGGAACACGTATATATCGTCTCAAATACTTTTGAGCAACCATGTGATATAGACAAAGCAAATTGCTATATTTATTTAGAGATGCACAAAGAATTTGGAGAGTGTAAATTTTACTTTGATAAAAATGGTAAAACCATTCCTACTCAAGAAACACTACAGTTAATTCAATAAAATATCAGTACCGTGCTACCCAAACTACACACGCCGTATTTTAGTTTTGATTTTATAGCATATATCCCCGTTAGGCAACGCGCCCGACGGGGATTTTTTTGTGCACCACTTTGAGCATGGAAATTTTGGCAAGTTTGTGCGCGTTTTGACAAATGTTCTCGTTTTATGCTGACAAGGGTAGATAGAAAGTCGTTCACTGAAATTTCATTTAGTGAGAATTTCTTCTTGTTCCCGCCAATTTGGTATGCGGATAGAAAGCAATTTTTTGAGTGTACAGTCGGCGGGCTGGGTGCCGTTTAAGATAGAACGTACGATTTTCGGCGATAAAAAACTCAAATTGAGGATCCGGCGCACATACTGCACGCAGACCTTTTCTCTATTGGCTATTTCTTGGGTAGTCTTACCGTCTAATATATCTTGGTGCCAAGCATATGCTTGGTTTAAGATTTTGATAAGTTCAGTATTGGGCCTTTTTCTTGGTTCTACAAACTGCCCCACGATTATTTTTTCTCCGTTGGCTATTGTGCCGATATGATACGGCTCCGTATAGGTGCTTTCTTGTTTCAATTCTTCGGGTTTGAGTTGGTGCATTTCCCGATTTTCATAAATGGCATTAAATAGTTCTAATACTTGTTCTGTATGCAGAGTTATTTCTACTTCGTTAGGTCTTAGTTTAATATGCCTGATTAGGGATTTTTCTATGTCCCGAGTTATTGTATAAGAAAATAAAAGTTTGAGTAATTTCTTTTGCTTGGATACTTCAAAATGTTGGATATATGGGTGTATTTTGGGCTTTTCGCATAAAAATTGATCAAACCAACTATCTATAAAGTTTTCCAGTTGCGGCAGAGATACCTTACTGACTTTCCCCACTTTACCCGGCTCTTTGCGGATGAGTGCTTGGCTGACATAATAGCGGTATGTTTTCCCACTACAACCTGTACTCCAACTGGGGCTCATGGCATTGCCCTTATCATCATATAGTTTGCCGGATAAAAGGCTCTTTTTAGGATCATAATGTTGGCGGTTAATACGGTTATCGGCCATTACAGCTTGGACTTGTTCAAACAAAGATTCATCTATTATTCCTTGGTGTTCTCCTTGATACCATGTGCCTTTATGGCCTACAAGACCAATATATGCTTTATTGCGTAGGATACAATTTAAGTTCCCTACGGATATATTATGCCCTTGTTTATTTAGCCATTCTTTTACAAGTGTGGTGCTTTTAATGTCTACATACTTTTGGAATATGCTAATAATGAGTTTTGCTTTTTCTTCATCCGGGTATATCTTTTTATCTTTACGGTAATATCCTAATGGCGGTTTACCACCCATCCACATACCCTTCTTTTTACTCGCACTAATCTTATCCCTTATGCGTTCCCCGGTTACTTCCCGCTCAAATTGGGCAAAGGATAACAACATATTAAGTGTTAACCTACCCATACTGGTAGTGGTATTAAAGTGTTGGGTAATAGATACAAACGAGGCATTATGCTTATCTAATACTTCTACTATCTTGCTAAAGTCCATTAAACTGCGGGTTAAACGGTCAATTTTATAGACAACAATAATATCAACAAGTCCGGATCTAATATCAGATAAAAGTCGTTTTAAGGCCGGGCGTTCCATATTGCCACCCGAATACCCGCCATCATCATACTCCGTAGGCAATAATTGCCAGTTCTCGTGCTTTTGGCTCTTAATGTAGGCCTCACACGCTTCCCGTTGGGCTTGCAAACTGTTAAACTCTTGCTCTAAACCTTCTTCTGTTGATTTACGCGTATAGATAGCACAACGTATTTTCTTATCACTCATTTCTTCACTCCAAAAAATACATTCCCGTTCCAACTTTTACCAGTAATGGCTTTAGCTACACCGGATAAACTTTTATAGGTTTTGTTCCTATACAAATAGCCCTGTGAGATAATTTCCACTTCATATTTTGTACCTTGATAGGACCGGACCATTTTAGAGCCCACTTCCAATGTGGCTTTGGGGCGTTTATCAGCGGTTTTAGCGGCTTGCTTTACTTCATGAAAAAAGCCAAGCGGAGAAATCTTCTCCCGCTTGGCTTGTTCATACCATAACAGGTACTTAATAACTAAACTTCGCCCAATTGGTGGCATAGGCCGGCCTATTAACTCTAGCCATTTATGTTCTAATTCCCGGGCTGATAAATGTGTATAGTTTTGCATATTCTCTCCTATACACATTCACGCTTCTTCTAGGCCCAGAAGTCAAGTTAAAATATACGACACCACATTTGTCGCTTCCTCGTGTTATGCTATAGTTAATATCAATCTAAGGAGAAAATTATGAATAAAAAAAACCGTACTCCAAAATTACCACACATTGCTATTCCACAGCCAACTCCATCTTGGTTGCAAGACTTCCCCTTGCTCTTGCAGCAAGCGCGCATTTTCAGTAATAATGATCAAGACAAGGAGGCATTAGCTCTCGCTCTGGCCGAGTATAAACGCCAACCATCCCTTGATGCTTTAGAACAAGCTTTTGACAGTTATGTAGTACTTGAGCAATTTAAAAAAGCACAAGCGCTCTTAAAAGCAATGAAAAAACTGGGTGCAACGGATACTTTTTTAAATTTACAAAAAGCTACTTATTACATTGCAACGCAACATCCGGCCAAGGTCAAAACCTATTTAAATAAAGTTCTTGCCCATAAAAAAGAGCTAGATACCCGTCACCGGGCCTATTTGTATTTTATGCAAGGAGTATCCTCTTTTATTAACAACAAACCACAAAAATCGCCTTTTACGCAAGCGTTACACTATTCTTATCTTTTAATGCCCAGCGAACGGAGTATGGGTTATTTAATGCGGGGACTTATCCGTTTAAATGAGGAAACCTATGAATCGGCCTATCAAGATGCCCAAAGCGCGCTTCATGAGCATCCCAAAGAAGATGTAGCCCATTATTTGCGGGCCGTGGCGGGGTATCATTCCGGGCATTTAACCCAGGTACGACAAGACATAGAAATTGTACTGAACAGCAAAGATGAATTAGTAGATAAAACTATGAAAGCCACCCTGCGAAAAATACAAGTTTTACTTCCAAAAGAGCCCGTTGTGATTGACAAAGATTTTATGAGTGCGTTAAACCACCGGTTTTTTGATGAAATAGATGATATGATAGATTCAACGGAAACCTTGAGTGAGTGTTTGGCAACTTGGACAGGCATCCGTTTTGAAAACAAAATGGGTAGCAGTATTCAAAAGAGTTTGGAGTATTTGCAGGCATCGTTCTCCAAATTAAACGCGCCCAATTTATCCCAAAAATTAAAAGAAATTAAAGAGTATTTGCAACTGTGTACAGACAGACATTTTTCCCAAGCATGTTTAGACTTAAAAGCCCCCAGCGGACCGGATATAACTCGTGCACAATTGCGTACATGGAGAAAACAACTTTTGAGCATTTTGGGACACTACAACAAAATATATGACGTATTGGTAGATAAGGTGGCAGAATTGGCGGATTTATATCATATCCCCGTATTTGTAGGCGAGGAAAAGGGCCGCAAATAGCGGCCCTGTGGTGTTAGAAACCCGAGATTTACAACTTTGCCCCGCAAGCCACTAAATAACGGTCCACTTCGTTGTTAGGATTATAGTTGGGGTCATCCGGACCGCGCAACCATTGCAAGATAGAAAGGCCCTCTTTTTTCGTGCGCACGCTAAGGTCTATGCCATGTTCCACCAACCACTTAAAGACCGATAAAGGGGCCGACCAAGCAACCGCGTAAAATAAAGCATTTTCCCCGTTATCATCCCGTTGGTTGATATCCGCCCCGTAAGCCCATAATTTTTCCAAAATATTGAGATGTGCATAATAGGATGCCATCATAAGTGCGGTGGTACCCCCTGCTTCCGGCAAGTTCGGGTCTGCTCCGGCTTCTAACAAAAGTGACGCGATACGGTGTCTCCCAAAACGCGCCGCATTGACAAGTAAAGGTGTTCGCCTTCCTTCTTGGATATTCGGGTCTATCCCCGCCTTAAGTAAGCGTTTAAACATATGAGGCTGTACTCCCCAGTAGATACTTTCGCCTAAAATAGTCCCTGTAGGTTTTGCCCCGTGTGTTAGTAAGTACTTGACCACCTGTGCATCTCCTTCAAATGCCGCAATCAAAAGAGGGGGCCAACTTTCGTCCGTATTTAATTCCACGCCGCTTTCTACAAGTTCTTTCACTCGTTTAAAATTATGTTGCCAAAGTGCTTCGTGTAAATCCATCATAATTTCCTCCATAGAGATAGGATAGCACAAACAGGCGACAACCTATTGTCGCCTGTTTTTAATCATAGAATACAATAGACTATTCATTCCTGCGCCCGAAAAGAGTTATAAGTTTGTTCAACAATATCTTTGCCGTATTTCCGTTCCAAACGGCGAACCGTAAAATGACCGTGTGCCATATCTTGGAAATGAGCAATAAAAATATCATTAAGTCCTGCCCCTATTACTGCACTAATAAATGGCATAGCCTGTGCAACGGCCTTTTCTGTAACGGGAATGCTAAAACGAGTGGCTATTTTCTGAAGCAGTTGTATCAATTGTGGGGCACCTTTATCAACTAATTTACCGGAATTTTTTAAAAACTGATATGCTGCCCTTACTTCCATCGCCATTCCCATTCGCACGGAATAATAAGCCGTATCTGCCAAATCATCACTTGCGCTTTCACTACCTAATGCAAACACTTGCAAGGCAGCCAATTTTGTATCAATATCATAGATATTTTCTCCTTCACCTTTAGCAATGTCAAAAATAGAACGAAGCATAATGGTTGTGCTTATGGGGAGTTCCACTAAGGTTCCGGGCAGGCCACCAAAGCCCCCCAAAGCCCCCGTAGCCCAAACACTAACACGATGAAACCAATTAGAAGGCTTCTCTTCTTCACTATCTTGCAGAGTAAATAAAGCAATATCTGCTGCCTTTTTAAGGGCCACATTACAAGCTTTGGCAATATTATTTTCTACTGCATCAGGTAACAACGCAATCCCTTTCTCAATAGGCTTACCAATTAAGTTCATAACCTGTATGCGAAATCCAGGGTGTTCCAAAATGTCATACGCCTGACGTAATTCATCCATATCTCTCTTAGAAAGCATATTTTCCTCCATCTTTATTTCACTTACTTTTATTCTATAAAATTCATGCGACAACTCTATTGTCGGTTTACTTTCCCCCACATTAAAGCAATTAAAGAAATAGTCGTTTCTTATTGGCACAAAAAGGGAAATAAAATATAATAAAGCTATGATCAAATCTGCCACATTGCACAAATTTACCCGTATTTTGTACTTGCTTAACAAGCTGGACAAGGGCCGTATTACGCTTACGCAAGAGGCCAAAGAACTTGGCTTTTCTGCCCGTACCTTACAGCGCGATTTGCACGAAATAGAACGTGCCGGATTTCCGCTAGCGGAAATTAGTGCGGGGCGGTACGGTTTTGCGGAAGGATTTTCTTTAGGGCGAATGCCACTCTCTTCACGCGATGAGGCATTATTGGCCCTTACGGGACAATTAGCCGAATCATTAGGCCCCAACTGGCAAGCCAGTTTTAGACGGCTAACCGAGCAAGCCACCCGTCCGTCAACCCAAGCAGTTTACTTTATCAAAATGCCCCGCATGTGGCATAGTATTTCGCCCAATATTTTAGAAAAATTGGAACAAGCTATTCTAAAACATCAATACATAGACGTTTACTACACATCACAAACAAAACTCGCTTGGAGCCGCGAATTACGCCCCTTGAAAATTACCCTGTTTGATGGATTTTGGTATTTAATTGCGCTAAACAGCTGGAATGCATTTATGAAATTTTCGTTGGGGCGCATTGAAAAAGTAACTGTGCACACAAAAACTTTTATGTCTATCAACATAGACGAAAAATTAACCCAAGCCCCCAATATTTGGTTTGATATGGAACAAAATTTAGAAATTAAACTCAAAATTGCTAAACCCATTGCCAGTTATTTCAAAGAAGTAGAATTTTTCCCCTATCAACAAATAGAAAAAGAAAATAAAGACGGCTCGTTACTTGTTTCCTGCCGCACCTCTAATTTTATGCAAGTGTTACCGCAAATACAGCGGTGGCTTCCCTATATTCAGATAGTAACTCCCAAGGAATTGGCTCAAATACTGCACAAACAACTTGTGCAATATCTAAAAACATTCTAATTGCCTTTTCCCTACACTTGGAAACCAATTGAAAAATCGTTCTGTTTTCGCTTTAACTGTTGCTCGGCTTCCAATAATGCTTTAATAGCGGATAAATCGTTATTCGTACCTAAAATTTCGGCTTTATTTTTAATAAGAGAGAAGTCACCAGGAGTCAATTTCGTTAATCCCAATATGTCTTTTTCTTCTATTTTCAAACCAAAGAAGTAGTTAAATGCCCGACATACCTGTGCCCCCGTCAAATAATCATATTTTATTTTGAAACTAAAACGACGCAAACTGGCCGAATCCAAGGTATCCATTAAATTTGTTGTGCAAATAAACGGATAAGGATGATTCTCCATCCAAGTAAGCATTTCATTTACGCTGGAAATTTCCCAAGAACGTACCGCTCGCGTACGATCCTGTAAAAAGCTATCGGCTTCATCAAAAACAAGCATAGATTTGTTTTCTTTAGCTCGGGCGAAGGCGCGGGCAATATTTTGTTCCGTCTCCCCTACATAGGGACTGATTAAATCAGAGGCCCGGCATTGTAGCACTTCCAATCCTAACTGGTGTGCCAAAAATCGCGCATAAGCAGATTTCCCGGTTCCCGAAACACCATATAAACATAATGAAAAGTTTAATCTTCTCAACGTCTTAAGTTGCTCCGTAAGGGCCACTAGATCAGTGTCAGCTTGTATCAACTCCGGACAAAATTTAGTTTCTACCTCTGTGTTAGGAGAAATTTTCCGTCCCCCGTTTAAAGCTTGTGCCATAATTTTCACATGGGTCCTTACAGTGTCAATATTTCCTTTCGTAAGACGTGCCGCCCGAGAAGCCCCGGCAATTAATGCAGGAGGTACTTCAAACTCGGCTGCCAAAGAACGTACAGTTTTAGCAGGTACAGTCACCTTATTTTCTGCCAAATGCGTTTCCCATAGTTTTTGACGCAAAGAAATCCCTGGACGCTCAAAGCAAATAGCCAGTGTAAAACGACGGATAAAAGCGGGGTCAATTTCCCGGATATTATTAGTTGTCCAAATTACAGGACAAGTGTTGTTTTCTAGTAAACGGTTTATCTCCACTTTATTGTAACGTCCTTTTTTGTTATACAAAGGCGAAAAGATATCTTCTGCTTCATCAAAAAGCAAACATACGTCCGACATTTTTGCCAAAATTTTTTGTTTGCGGTACAACTCTTGCAATCGGTTATGTACCTCCTCATCTACCGATCGGATTTCTGCTACCGTATATAATGTCCGTCTGCAACTAGCCGCCAACATCCCCGCAAAACTGCTTTTGCCTGTGCCCGGCTCTCCGTACAATAAAATGTTACAGCCTTTTTCACGGGAAGCAGTTTTGAAAAGTTTTACAGCAAAGGAAGTTTCCGGAACGAAACGGAAATCTTTTGCTTTCCAATCGCAAGAAAAACTATTGCCAACTAATGCTTGTTGGCGTGCGGTAGCATTGGGAAAAGGAGTCATTAAAAAATTAGCTATTTCATCTTGTAAAACAAGCATTTGATTGCCAAACCGGGCCGATTCAATGAGCCCCCATTTACGTAATTTACTGCGGCTTCCAATTAACTTGTCTATTTCACAACGGGAACAATGAATCAGATAAAGCAACATAGATAAATTCCCCGAAGAATGTTCATTAAAACAGCATCCAAAACGCCCCATAAGTTCCGTAGCAGTAAACAGAGCTAAAAATTCTACAATTAGTTTTTCCTCTTTTGTAAAATCAAACACCTTTGAAATAAAATCCAAATTTTGAGCAAATACCCCCGGTTTTTGTTTGCACGCGTGATTAGCTAACCGTGCTAAATGCATCTTCCAAATTGTCCCTGCACGGTGGACATAATCTGTTTCTTTTTCATCCTTCTTTCTAACGGGTTGTGGCAGTCGGTAACCTTTGGTCCATTGGTATAAATTGCGCTCCACGGCACCTTCTTCCAAGGCATTGCTCTCCATCCAACCCATAAGTTGGTTTACATAATAAAATACGCGGTATTCTTCGTATGAATAAGACATAAGTTCACTCCACTTTTATAAGTTATTTATAGCATATCAGATGAAAGCGACAAATGTTTTGTCGCCTTAATTTGGAAACACATGTTACTTTTATACATTTCGAAGATTCAATATGTTAGAATAGGGGTAATAACTTCCTGAGAATAAACTTATGAAAAAACTATATGTTATTTTATTTTCTCTTCTCTATGGACCTATTTCCTGTGCCCAAGCTGTAACTTATCATTGGGTGAACACAGAAAACAAAATCAAAATTTGGGTATCTTCCAAGAATTATACATCCTCAGCTGTTTCTTTCCGGTGGGAAGGGCCAACTGTAGAAAACTTGGCCCATGGGCTTGGCACGCTGATCATTCAAAAAGGGAACCAATCTACCCGCAGAGCTGCACAAGCTTTTTACGGAGCCATAGATGGCAAAGGCATAAAAACCAATCCCCAAAATGGAGCCCAATATATCGGCCCTATGACAAACCGTCAACCGCAAGGATTTGGCGTAAAAATACAAAAAAACAACAATGTATTTATCGGTAATTTTAAAGACGGAAACCCGCATGGGAACGTTACCATCCTCAAACACAATAAATTATATTACAAAGGGCAATATGAAAATAATGCATTTAACGGAGCTGGAATTAAATATGAAGGCGACATACAACAATTATGTATTTGGAAAGATGGAGTAGCCCAGCAGTGCAAAGGAACCAAGCAACTGAGTAATGGGAAATATACGGGTTTTTTCGTTGGGAATTCTCGTGAAGGGAAAGGAAAAATGGAATATACCGATGGGAGTGCCTATGAAGGCCTGTGGAAAGAAAATCAATGGAACGGCAAAGGGATCTACACCGACCCCGCAGGTAATACTTTAGATGGGGAATGGGAAGAAGGCTTAGCTAATGGGGATGGCACCTATTATACCGATTTATTTACATATGCAGGCCTATGGAAAAACAATCAAGCCAATGATTTTGGGATCATTGAATATGCAGATGGCACCAAATATGTAGGCAACTGGGAAAATGGTAAACAAAATGGATACGGAGATATTGTATTTCCGGATGGAGATGCTTATTTTGGTTATTGGAAAGAGGGTAAAAAACAGGGAAATGGACGTTATCTCTTTAGCGATGGTTCATATTATATGGGTGAAATGAAAGATGACTTGCCAAACGGCCTAGGGGAATTTGATACCCCAAATTTTCATTATATCGGCGAAGTGAAAGACGGGCAACCTTCCGGTAAAGGTACCGTTAATTTTTCCAATGGGGATGTATATGTTGGGAATTTGCTAGATGGGGAAAAAGAAGGCTTAGGCCATTATACATTTGCCAAAACCGGAAATTATTACGAAGGTACCTTTGTGAATGACAAATTTGACGGACTCGGGATTTTCAATTTTATGGACGCTGAGGGTAAAAATGTGGGAGAGTATCAGGGAGTATTTGCAGATGGTCTCCCCTTTGGAGAAGGGCAATTTGCATTTTCTGAAAATGGGGAAAATGTGCAAATGTTAATTAAGGGCACATGGAATGGTTTTAAACTGCCCAAAGATGTTACCATTAAGTTTGCCAATGGAGATATATATAAGGGAAAAATTATTAATGGCTCTCTAAGCCCCGATGGGGTTTGGTCCCATGAAGAAAATGGAATATTAAAAACATTCTCTAAAAATACCGCTTTATTATATAAGGAGCACGAAAAAACAATAGAAAAAGTTTTACCTTGGATAGAAGGGACATTAATTGTAGCAAGTACTATTCCTTCCCCCGTATCTCCTTTTGCTTATGGCGCCTTAATCACAGTTGAAGGGGTACATTTCACAGCAAAAGCCAATAGCAATATTGCCTTGGAAGGATTAAATAAAGAAACTATCAAAGAAACTGCTATAGACGGGGCTTTCGTAGCACTTGATGTAGCAATCCCACCGGGGGTCAAAGAAGCATCTAAAGCGGCAAAAACGGCAGTATCTAGCGGGAGGGCTGTGACCAAAGTTACCGGCAAAAAAGTGATAAAAAAGGCTACCCAAAAAACCATTCAAAAAGGAGTAAAGCAGACGGTTTCCAAAACATCTGAACATGTGCTGATTAAGTCTTTAAGAAAATTATGGCCGGAGGGGGCTAACTATATTACTCAAACTTTCGAAAAGATGAGTATTTTCAAAAAATATCAAAATCATTTTTCCAAAGAAATTGAAAAAACCATGAAGAAGCATCCGGAAGTAGATGCCCAAATACAAGCGGCTCTGCGGGAATTTCATCAAGGAGGCAAAAAAGCAAACGAAATTCTAAGAAAGGTGTGGGCAACACTTTTTGAAAAAATTCCTAAGGGCGCCGCCGCCCATCACATTTGTCCAGTTAGGCTAGGTGCCAAACAATTTAAAAGTTGTATTGAACTTTTAGGTCAATGTGGTATTGACATAAATTCACCATTCAACGCGGTCATCTTACCCAACAGTATAAATTCTAATTTCTTGGGGACCATCCATAGCGGTGGACATAGCCCTGATTATGCTATTAGTGTAATCAACCAATTGGATAAAGCATACTCAAAAAGGGGATGTAAGGGACTAAAAAAAGGTTTAGATTTAATTAGAGCCCAGTTACTAGGTATAAGTGGGAATAAATCTCTTTCCCGAACAGGAAAGGCCTATAAAGTAAACACACTGCGGGGTACCCGCGTTATGAAAGGAGTCAATAATCATGTATAAAGAAATATACTTGCTTAAAAGTAAATTTTTAGCCTATTTAGGGATCGAAACACCCGATCCTTCTTTTGGAAAGATATTACTCAGTTTACACCGAGGAAAATCAGTTTTGAAAAATTGGAAAGAAATTAAATTTTCCTGGACGAACGAAAATTTAAAAAAATGTGATTTTCCCTTTATAGATGGTTTTATCCCCGTCATTAGCCAAAAAGCATATGATGTACTGCACCCGTTAACCCAAAATGATGCAGAATATTTACCCATCAACGTAGATGGAGAACGGTTTTACATTATGAATGTATTAAAAGTATATCCGAAAATCGTAAACTTAAAAGATTCGCACGATGAACACTATACTTTCTATCCGACTCCCAATTTAGCATCCATTTTTAAGATTGAAGAACAATTTACCCCTCTCTTTGTAACTGCTGAAATCAAAAATGCAATAGAAAAGACAAATCTGATAGGATATAAATTTATTAAATGCCAAATTAAGGAACGCGGCTTTTTAGGCAAATTATTTGGCACAAAATAGATATAATTTGATATAGGAGAAAATTATGAACGAAACTGAAACTCAATCTGCCCCTCAAAAGAAAAACTCTAAAACCGCAAAAATTATGCTCATGCTAGCCATAGTGATTGCCATCTTATTGGGTATATGGTATTTACATAACCGTACTGTAAATATCCCCGATAACAATACCGAGGCCCTTATCCCCGACATCAATGCAAGTGATAAAACAACAATTACTTGGCAAGGAGATACACCCCAACAAACGGAGCTTCCTATGGTAAATACGGCCCAAGATCACAACGCCCCCAATAGTTTGGATATGGCTTCGTATGCAGACATAGAAGAAAACAATACCCAGGCCGTCATCCCGAATATTGATTCGGCCAACAAAAATAACCCTGCCTGGGCTGGCTCTTCATCTCAACAAACCAACATGCCTTCTATCAACACCGCTGAGGACCAAACGCCTCCGCAAAAGCTTGCAAACACAGGGAGACAAAAGGAAAGCATATTATTCTATTTTGATTCTACCGAATTAAAAGAAGGTCAAATGATTAAAATTGAAGAATTCGTCAAAAAAATACCCCATGATTATCAGGGAGAAATTTTGATTGAAGGATACACCTGCGATATTGGCGAAGATGCTTACAACGAAGATTTATCCTTAAAACGGGCAACCGCAATAGCAAATTTGTTTCATGAAAAAGGATATCAAAATACCAAGGTTGTATCGTATGGAGAAAGTGCTTATTCTACGCAAAAACACCCCATCCGTTATTTGTATAGAAAAGTTGATATTTCTTTGAACTAATGAAACTCCCCCGAGCGTAAGCTCGGGGTTTCTTTTGCTCTAAAATCTCCGTTTCGCTTGATTTTGCTCAAGGATTTCTATGAGCAGTAACCCTTATCCTATCAGTTCCTGTATTTCCGGACGATTCCAAAAATTGTCATCTACAAGCAATTTAAGCAACAATTGCACGGGGGGCGTTTGTAATAATTCAGGTAGCCACTGTTCAATAGATTTAGCCGTTATTTCTTGTAGAGGTTCCACGCGCAGTAATCCACACCATTTTGGATTATATGTTTTTGAAAGTTCAATATCCAAAGTTTTGTTCGTATTTTTATCACTCCACCACCACGAGTTATTTGCTTCTTCAAAAGCTCCATTTTGTTGCTTCGCTATATAATCCATCATATATGAAACAAGCGTATTTCGTTTATTCTCTGCCATTTCTATATGGAAATAAAAAGGAATCTCTCCATTAAAGCCGCAGGAAAATCCAGGGCTATCATAATTCTCGAGCAACCATTCCAAATGGATAAACTCTCTACCAGGATGATAGATTTGCAACCAATCTTTACCATAACCAAACGCACTCGTTTTAAATTCCAATCCGGCAGGTATATATGGACGGCTTATTTCTTGTATCTTAGGGAACAGCTCTTGATGTCTAAACTGTTTGATTACAACATTTCTCATCTGTACTAAATTCTCATAAGCATTTCTAGCCGAATCCACATATTCTTCTAACATCTCATATTGTGTTACAAACTTTTTCATATTAATTCTCCTTGGTGAATTGTGTTTCAACCTGGTGATAGATAACTTGACGAAGAGATTGGTCTTGTTCCTGGCACGCCGAGCGTATTTCTAGATATTCCACGTATTGTTCCAAGGCATACACGAGTTGCTTTTCACGATAAAGGCAGAGCGGCAATACTTCTGTCTTCAGCCAAGGAAGAATATGGTAAGCATAATTTAATTCTATAAAATGCCCTTCTTTTTGCATGATTTGTCGTTCTTGTTGCGGCAAACTGGTATTGCTTACTTTTTTGGAACCATCCCACGTTAAATAAATGACATAGGGATGCGCAATCCGTTTTTGCATTTTCTCAATATATCTCTCAAGTTGATTTTGTTGATCATCGGCTCCATTGATTTTATTTTCAATAATAATACCCACAATCCCGGACATAAACAGTTGAAGGTCTATGCGCTGTTTTTCTTGATAAATTTCTAATTTATAGCGTCCTATATGCGCTGATACTTGTTCAGCCACATCAGGGCTGATAAACCTTGAAATAAAATGAACGGCAAAAGGATAAGCGGCCTTTTCGCCGGGATATTGCAATAGTCGGCACAATACCCGGGAATGGGCATTTTCGTCCGCTCCGATTAATTGCACCAAATTGATATAATACGGCTGTTTTTGTTTTTCTTTTAAAAATGTTTGATAAATCGGTAACAATCTAGTATCAAAAGATATCTCTTGAGGATAAAGAGTAGCTATATATTTCTTTGTCTCTTCAGACAAATCCAACATATTCATTATGCTATTATCTGCCATAAAACTTCTCCATGCGCCTTATTATAACATTGTGTTTTTACCCAAGTAAATGCCCTAAATCATCGAGAACCCTAAAAACCCGGTAAGGGGCAAAAACAACCTGGTAGAACACAATAATTCCCAAAATACTCCAATAGTAGTTACCCCATTTTGGCCATTTCCGCATTCCAATAAGTCCGATTAAAACAGCAACCAATAACGTCAATATATATCCCATTATTTTCTCCTATTTAACTACACTGCGCAAGGCATCCACTATCCTGACCATAGCCCAGGTGTCTTGCTCACAGTATTTGAGTAAATCCTTACGCAATTGTTCTAATTGTGTGGGTGGCAATTCCCCCGCATATAACACGTCAAATGCGTTCATGGCATCCCCTCCATTAGCCACGGTCATACCCTGTAACTCGTCTCGGGAACAAGGGCGGGCAAGACCTTTTTAATAGACCAACTTCCATGCATTTTGGGATGCAAGTAATCGGCTTTAAACACGTCCCCCGTATCGGCAAACCGCTCAGGCATCTCTTGCAAGCGTTTAGCATCTTTTTCGGGCAGGGGCAAATCGTGCGCCATCTCTTTAATACGGCTCTTTTCAAACGCGGCATTATGGGCAATAATCGTACCTGTATCACCGATATATTTCAAAAGTGCCTTTACGCGCTCATAGCGCGGGTCCTCTTTGCCGGTAGAAAGGTACTCGTAATGCTCAAATTTACCGTTCGGCTCGCGTTGGACATGTAAAGAAAACTGAAACGGGATTTGTTGATATGCCCGTGAATACTTCCATAGAGGGACAACGGGCATTGTTGTCTCAAAATCCAAATAATAAAGCGGATAAGACAGTTTATCAAGCCATACTTTTACCGCATTTTTGTTAATATAAGGTCGCTCCGTACGATATACTTCCACCCAGTGCTCCAGTTTTTCGTCTCCCAAACTATTTAGCGGTATATCTTTCACACGGACAATCCCTTTTTCTATGTAAGCCCGCGCCTTGTTACTGCGTAACAATTCAAACACTGACCCTTCGGGGATGTCCTTCCAACAATAAGTATAACATTCACATCCCGCGCAACCATTCTTATCCAATATAGCAGATGGTTCAGAAGAGGATAAAAGTGCTTTTATATCGCCCAAATCTTTCTCAATATCTTGCTCGGACAACAACTCTTCATCCATAAGAGTTAGCAAGAAAAACTGTTTCCAATCTATGTTATCCGTAGTACGGAAATAATCGGAATTTATATGCATCAGATAACAATGTTCTATTTGCACACCACATTTTTTAAGCACGTAATACTGAATAGAAATATCATCTAAATAAATAGGTTTAATTGTACGCCCGCTACTTTTTACCTCTATAAGGTTCCAGCCATTAGCTGTTTTCTCTAAAATATCCACAAACACCAAAATGCCGTTATAGCAAAATGCGGCCTCATAGATAGTCGGTACACCCTGTACCATGAGTTCTTGCGTGCGTTTAATGGCTTCTTGCGGGTTTTGCCATCCCCCCTCGATTAATATGCCATCAGGGAATTGTTTCCGCACTAACGCGCCAATATCATTCCCTTGGGACAATAGTTGTTTAGTAGCCATGTCCGGCGGGGTCAGTACCTCTTTTTTGTTGCGATACAACCACAAATGTTTAGGACATCCTTTGTATTTGATATACTGTGATTTAGATAAATTCATATACACCTCTATTTTATCATATCATATGTAGTTTATCAACCTACACCGACAACGTATTGTCGCAAAAATTTTAATTATTTCTTGACATCTCTATCTATTTAATGGCATAATAATGGCATATAGGAGCGCCAATATATATGCCAATAACATTTCGTCCGAATTATCAAATTACCCAATCTATCCTTGAAAAGCTCTATAAAATAGACCAAATCAAAGAGCAGGTTAAAGATATGCCATTAACGCCACGCGTTTTGGCCGGGCTTAAGGAAACGTCCCGCATTGTTACCACGCACTATTCCACGGTTATTGAGGGAAACCGCTTAACAGAGCGGGAAGTGCGCGAGGTATTAAAAGGGCAAGCCATTCAAGGCCGGGAACGGGATGAAAAGGAAGTCAAAGGCTATTTTCGGGCCTTAGATGAAGTAGCCGTACTGGCTAAAAAGCATACCGTTACTGAAACGAACATCCAAACTTTACATGGGCTCATTATTGGCAAGAATACACCTTCTGCGTACCGCACAGAGCAAAACTCGGTAGTAGATGCCCAAACAGGTACGATTGTATATATGCCACCGGAAGCCAAAGACGTAGGCCCTATGATGACCGGGCTTATAGAGTGGATTAACGAAAGCACCCATACACTGCCTATCCCCATTGTGGCGGCTATTGCCCATTATCAGTTTGTAACCATACACCCGTATTATGACGGCAACGGCAGAACGGCCCGTATTTTGACTACACTTATTTTACACCAAGGTGGGTATGACTTGAAAGGTATTTACAATTTGGAAGAGTATTATTATCAGCATATCCAAGATTACTATAACGCCCTAGCCGTGGGGCCCTCTCATAACTATTACATGGGCCGGGCCGAGGCCGATATAACAGGTTGGATTGAGTTTTTTGTATCTGGGATGCTTTATTCATTCCAAAGCGTGCAAAAGCATTTACAATTGCAAAGTGCCGAAAAGGACCAAAGCAAAAATATCAATGCATTAGATGCACGCCAAAAGCAGGCACTTGTACTTTTTGAAAAGAACGAATTTATCACGTCCAAAGATATAGAAGAACTATTCCACTTTGCAGGCAGGACTGCACGTCAATTACTCCAAAAGTGGGTACGACAGGGGTTTGTGGTGGTAGCAGATCCCTCCAAAAAAGCAAGGAAATACAAATTAAACAAATAAATTCCCTGCTTGTTCCCTGTTCCGGATTTTAGGGAATTGGGTAGATTTGCATTAAGTGTTAGTACGAAAAACCTTTAAAATTTAAAATAAATCCCTTGCTTTTCCCTGTATTTACCCTGTTTTACAGGGAAAATACCTCGCCGCTTTCTTCCCGTTTCCAATTTATCAAAAAACGTCATTTTCAGCCGCTTTGAGTTCCAAAAGAAAATGCCATTTTTACCGCTTTATTACCGCTTTGGCAAAACAAAAAAACTAGCACTTTTTGCCGCTTTATTGCCGCTTTGGAAAGAAAAAAGCGCCATTTTTTGCCTGCTTATTGCCTGTTTGAAAATCAGCATAGTGCTAGGTAAACTAAAAGCACCGTATTTTAGTTTTTGATTTTCAGCATAAATCCCCGTTAGGCATTTTGCCCGACGGGGATTTTTTATCAAAGTTCTTCATTGGGTAATTTCCGTGCAGTTAATTGTGTGCAATCGGTCATATTTTTCTCCTACACACATTACCGCTTATAACGACCTAAAAGTCAAGTTATTTTGTATCTACTACGAATAACTCAGATACATTCGGGGATTTCAACAACACATAAATCAGCCCATTAAAAAATACCGTATGTAGCGTTACACCTATTAACACTAATACCTACGTGGGGATGTGTAAAAAACTTAAACATAGCCCCGGAAGCCTTTTTGGCCGTACCGATTACAGGCTCCATTAAAATTATTTTAAGTAAAATCAAACACACCCGTCCGGTGACCGAATTTTTAGCCGGAAGATTACCACACTAAAAAAACTTCATTGCTAAAATCGGCTATCCACCCTCGTTTTGCTATGTTCATTACTGCTTAGCCCAATTTTTTCCAATATGATATCGTCCGTTATTCCAATTATCGTAATATTCCCAACCAAGTGATTGAAATACTTTTTCTAATTCAGGATTACCACCATAATAGCAAAACCCACTTTGACCATTCCAATGTATATCACAATTGAATCTTCCCAACCCGGGTAAAGAGTTTTCTGTTCGGATGTAATAATGGAAATTATCCAGAAACGGGATATTTCCCACATACCCAGTATGGTTTCCACCGTTGGATGGTTCTTTAATAGAAGTCCAAAGGTCCAAATCTTCTATATACTGAGGTATTTTCCCATGAGTCAATTGATATAGCCGCAATGCATCACGCACTTTATAGGCTGCTAATTGATACTGCTGCAACTTTACTTTTCTTGTTATCTTTTGGTACTGCGGCAGTGCTACCGCGCCTAAAATGCCAATAATCAGTACCACTACTAAAAGTTCTATTAAGGTAAAACCTTGTTTAGAACGAGCCCCGCAAATTTGCGGGGAATAACTGATTTTTTCTATAAGGTTCATGTTTTTTCCTCTCAATTTAATTTTTACAATTTACCTGCCCGGAAAAACGCATACAAAAACGGCTATTGCGTTTGAGCCAATCTCAATAACCCAAATAAACAACAGCCGTAGTCTATCGCAAAACGATAAACATCCGGCACAACACAGCAGGCTTGCAATTCCATTTGTGTTATGCCTAGACGCAGTTGCTCTTGGACTGAGATTGTACTGCAGTTAAACAGTCATGCGTTTCTAAAACGCTTCCAAAAACAGAATAAAATTGTACCGTTATTATAACAAAATCACCCGGCGGTTTACAAAAAATACTACAATAGTAAAGTCCTTTTGGCTTTCAACCTAAAGTACACATTTTACAAACAGAGGTTCTGATGGGAAAAGAGACTGTATTAGTCGGCCTGTCGGGCGGGGTGGACTCCGCCGCTACGGCCGTTCTGTTAAAAGAGCAGGGATACCGCGTTATCGGTGCTACCATGCTTATTTGGGACCCTTCCTTGCCGGTCCCCCCGGGGGAACACCAAAAAAATGCGTGTTTAACGCCGGAAAAAGAGGATTTATCCGAAGTACAATCTATCGCACAAAAACTGGGTATTGAATTTTTGGCGGTGGATTGCCGCGAAGAATACAAACATATTGTATTGGATAACTTCCGCCTGGAATATGCGTGCGGACGTACGCCCAACCCGTGCGTATTATGTAACAGTTTAATTAAATTTGGTGTACTGCCGTCGGCCGCTGCGCGTCAGGGAATTGCGTTTGATAAGTTTGCTACCGGGCATTATGCGCGCGTGAAACAAGACGAAAAGACAGGAAAATACCTGCTTCAAAAAGCGGTGGATTTGTCGCGTGACCAAAGTTATTTTTTGTATCGTTTAAAACAGGAACAACTCGCCCGCGTGCTGTTTCCGTTGGGGGAAAAAACTAAGCCGCAAATCCGCGAAAAAGCCCGCGAGGCAGGGCTAAAAGTAGCTGATAAAGAAGATAGTATGGATTTTTATTGCGGGGATTATAATGACTTATTGAACTTCCCCAACAAGCCCGGCAATCTGGTTTCCTTAGATGGCAAAGTACTTGGTAAACATACGGGGATTTGGAATTATACGATTGGCAAACGCAAAGGGCTGGGGCTTAGCGGATTCCCCGAACCCATGTACGTAGTAAAAATAGATGCTGTTAAAAACCAGGTTATTATCGGTCCCAAAAGTGCGCTATATAACGATACCTTACGCGCGGATAACGTCAGCTGGATAGCGGGGGAACCCCCTGCCAAACAGTTTGACTGTGAAGTTAAAATCCGCAATTTACATCATCCGGCCCGAGCGCATATTACTATAAACGAAGATAATAGCTTTTGGGTCCGGTTTGAACAACCGCAACTTTCCATTACAGCCGGGCAAAGTGCCGTCCTTTACGACGGTGACACCGTATTAGGCGGCGGAATGATTGACTTGTAATCTGCAAACAAGGTACACAACCGTTACTTTTGCATAAGCCCAGTAAGCGCGCTAAAATCTTTGCGGGTTTTCTGGGCTAAATAGGGGAAGGCATCTTTTTGGTCCACTTGGATAAAATCAGCCCCCATCGTGTCGCGCATAAAACGGATTAAATTCTCATTAAATACGGGGAACATAAACCAATTTTCGTGTTTTAGTTTTTGGTTACCACGCAATAAATCCGTCTCCACAGAAGCGGAAATAATCCCAATCAGTTCGCCGGTATTGGTCATCACGCCCGAGCCGCTCATTCCCTTGCGGATACCGAAATTGGTGGTATAAGCGTTGCCAAGTTTCTTTACATAATAAACGGGATATTTATTTTGTTTTATGCTGCGGATTCCGTCAAAAATAGAAATAACGGAGATGTTCCGCTCCAACACATAATTGGCATTATCAAACACCGCTAGCGGAGGCAACGAAGGGCTTAACGCATGGCGGTAGGCACTTTTGGTGCGGCGGTTTTTTTCTAAGAAAGCGTTGAAGGTTTGTTCGGACATACCCCGGTGCGGCTGGCCTTTTTGGGTAGCCCGGCGGTAATACATTTTAGGGGCACGGTTGACATCCAACCGGATGAGTGCCAAATCATACGGAATTTTGAAATTCTGGTTTTCCTGATATTGCGGATGCACAAACACGATGGGATTTTTAGTTGTATGGTGTACGGTAGCGACGGCAGACACAGGGCCTTCTAATAAATCCATCTGTAGGGTGCAACCCTGTTGGCAAGCAGTAGACACACAATGTGCCGCCGTTACAAACCAACGCCGGGCAATCCGCGTGGCCTGGCATTTGCTGCCTTGGGCGGGAACATCCGGTTTGATAAAGTATTCAAACGTGTGGTAAAAATCTTCTTTGCGGGTATGTTTGGTTTCGTCAGTAACGGAAATGATACTAACTTCCGCTGCCGCCGCAAGCGCGCACAATCCCACGAGTAATAACCCTAAAATCCGCATATACGTATTGTAACAAGAATACGGGATACGGTGCAAACTAAAAGATTACCACTCTTGCGAGTAACAAACACTTAGTTATTGTTAAGGAGTAGAAAGAAGTTATAAACTAATGATAGTAGGGACACCTTGGTCGGAAATTTCCAAGTATTGTAGTTTACGGTGCATTCCCACATCCAAGGCAATCATGCTCATCACGCGGTCAATTACCATCGTTTCTACCGGGGTATGTCCAAATACTTGCCATACGGGGCTGCCTTGCGGGTAAGAACTTACCAAATCTTCTAAATCTTCCCAAAAGATGCCGCCAAAACGGTCCGGCCCTTTACGGCTAATGCTGATGTTAAAAATAGGATGTTTAAAAAAGGAGTGCTTAATAGATTCTTTAAAAATTAAATTGATTAAAATAGCCAGGTTAGCGGCATTTGGATCATCTAACTGCAGCTTAAAAATACGCATTAGTTTCTGGGTAACCCCTGCATGAGTAAATAAAAATCCTTTGTAGGCATACGCAGCTTTTAATGTACCGGAGAGGGTCTGTTCAATAAGTTTTTCGCGGACTTGAACCGCTTGCTCACGCTGAAACTCCGAAATCAAATAATTTTCCATCATCAGTTCCAATTCGTGATTTCCTATAAGACGTATCACTTCTCCCCCAGTCATAGCGGCCTCTTGCTGTAATTGGTCTAATAACGCATCTACCTTGAGGGAAAACGGTCCGCGGTCTAATATATCTCCCACTTGTATAAAACGGTTGTGTCCGCCACACCAATGATGTGCCGCGTTAATCAGTTTGGCACGGCGTAAAATTTTGACGAGGCCTTCAAATTGGCCATGCACATCCCCTACTGCAATTAGTTTACGGGTATTTTTCTGCATAGAAACCGTCCTAAATACTATAATAATAGTATAGCAAATATGAAACTGACGCCCGAAATAATTCGCCTGTTGGGTCGCCTTGTAGGGTCGGAAAATGTCCGTACGGATGAAGTATCTTTATCGTTATACGGATATGATTGTTCCTTATCCCGTACGCGGCCGGACGGGGTAGTGTTTATACAGCAAGCTGAACAAGTGTCCCCGCTATTGCGTATTTTATCCCAGTATCATATTCCGTTTGTTCCACGGGCTAGTGCCACCAACCACGCAGGTAGTTGTACGGCCTTGCGGGGTGGCGTAATTGTAAATCTTACCCGCTTGAACCATATTTTAGAAATTAACACGCGTGCCGGCTATGCGCGGGTAGAACCGGGCGTCATTACCGGAGAATTACAACAAAAATTAGAATCGTTAGGCTGTTTTTACGCGCCAGACCCGGCCAGCCAGGAACTTAGTACATTGGGGGGTAATTTAGCCCAAAACGCCAGCGGTGCCCGTTGCATGAAGTATGGCGGAACGATTGACCATGTATTGGAAGCTACCGTAGTACTGCCGGACGGAACAGTTCAAACAATATCCCGTATCCATAACGGGCCGGATTTAATAGGGCTATTTGCCGGGAGTGAAGGAACGCTGGGAGTGATTACTCAGTTAAAAGTAAAAATTTTACCTCTTTCCAAACACATCCAAACTTTTTTAGTTACTTTCCCTTCGCTAACAGCTAGTGTAGAAACTGTGCGCGATTTAGTAGCCCAAGGAATCATTCCGCGTTGTGTGGAAGCCATGGATAAACAAACAGCCCAAACGGTGGAAGCATTTTCACAAGCCGGGTATCCTACAAAGGCCGAAGCGTTGCTGATTTTGGAATTGGACGGTACGCCTGCCCAAATAAAAAAAGATACGGCCCGCTTGAAAAAAATTTGTCAGGCCCATACCTGTTTACATATAGAAATTGCCCGTACGGAAACAGCACGCCGACAACTGTGGCGCGGCCGGCGTAGTGCCTATGCGGCCATGGCACGCTTAGCCCCCAATGTAATGGTGGGGGACGGCACTGTGCCGCGCAGCGAATTACCTCGTGCGTTAGAACAGGTTCAACAAGTGTTGGCCTCCTACCATCTACAAGCCAGTTTATTATTTCATGCCGGGGACGGGAATTTTCATCCGCATATTTTATTTGATCAACGCAACAAATTAGCGGTACGAAATGTTTCTAAGATGGTACGTACCATTTTGCAGATTTGTATTGACTGCGGGGGCACGATCTCCGGGGAACACGGTATTGGCGTGGAAAAACGGGCACTCATGGCGCATCAATATGACGTACCTACGCTGGAAACTATGGCCCATATTAAACACGCGCTGGACCCCGATGCGTTAGCGAACCCGCTTAAAATTGTACCGTACCAATTTAAAGAAAAAGCACAACCTTCGCAACTGCTTCCGGCCGAAATAGAAACTTTGCGTACTCAATTAGCACAATTCCGGGCCCAACATCTCCCGTATATAATAGCAGGCACAAATACACAGTTGAGAACATCCCATAAACCGGTATTATCTGCACGTACTCTTACAAAACTTATAGAAATTGATACGCAAAATTATACGGCTACAGCCCAAGCAGGAATTAAATTAACGACACTTTTAAAAGCACTTCACGCAGCCGGTACATATACCGTTTTGCCAACTGGGAAAGGTACTTTAGGAGGTCTTTTTTGTGCGGGCCTCTATCCTGAATTTTATGCCCACGTTACAGGCATAGAAACTCTATTGCCAGACGGTTCTTACGTGCGCTATGGCGGAAAATTTATGAAAAATGCGGCCGGATATCCGCTGGTGCGGTTGTGGGCCGGTTCTCAAGGAACCTTGGGGCTCGTTACACAACTGACATTTAAAATTTTTGCTTCCCCGGTGGAGGTACTTAAAAAAAGGGCTTTCTCCGTACAGGATAATCCATTATGGGTCCGTTTACGTCGGGAATTTAATCCGGAAGGATGGTTAATCAACACGCCGGCAGGAGATGTATATGACACTTAAAAACCAGTTAACCCATCTGCATACGCCGTTAGGCATACGTCCCTTGGAAGATAGTGTGGCCTATTGTAATCGTTGCGGTATGTGTGCATCGGCTTGTCCTACTTATCAAACCACCCGGCTGGAAGCTTTCTCTCCCCGCGGGCGCAACCAGGCATTGCGGATGTTATTGGAAGGCAAACTACATCCGCGTCATCAGTTGTGGGAGTTAGAACCATTGGTACGTTCTTGCCTGTTATGTGGTAAATGCACCCAAAATTGTCCGGGTCAAATTCCTACGGCAGAACATGTACTGGAACTCGGTCGCCGGTTAAAAATTGCATTATTACCCAACTTATTACAACGCTTTTTAAAATTACGGGCGGCCCGGCCTGTGCTTTTTTATTATGCCGTACGGAGTGCCTGTGTATTACATCAAGCCGGGCTGTTACGTTGGGGAACAGTTTTGCCTGGGTTGGGATTTTTAAAAGAAATAGACCATTGGTTCCCTCATGCTTGGCAACCCCCATTTAGACCAGATTCCTGCGAACAACCGACCCTGTTTTATTTGCCCTCGCTAGAAGCAACTTATCTCTGCCCGGATATAGCCCGCCAGGTATACGCGCTGGCCAGTAAGAAAAACCGGGTACGTGTATGGCAACATCAACCCAGCGGTCTTTTTGAATATGTATACGGAGATATCCGCCTGTCCCGCAAACAAGTCCGCCATTTAATTACATTACACGAACAAGAAGGGAACCAACTGCCTGTTCTTACAGACAGTATTGATGTATACCATTTTTTGAAAAACGCCCCGCAACTATTTGAAGGGTTTCAACATTGGGAAGAAAAATCCGCTCAATTTGCCCGGCAGGTCCGTTTTATAACGGATATTTTCCCCGCTAAAATACTTTCTAAATCCCGTTTTACCGGTCCGGTTACACTTATGCCTACTGCCCTTTTTGATACAGGGAGTGCCCCCCTATTACAAGCAGAAGAAATTCTGCATACACTTTTTAAAAAAAATTTTGTAAAGTTTGGATATAGGGATGCGGCCGTCGCTCCGGCCGGATATGGGTTATACAGGAACATGGCAAATCAGGCCAATTCATTACAAGCCGTACGAAATTTGGCTAAGCACCGTATTCAAACGGTATTTGTACCCAGCGTGTTCGCACGGCAAATGTTGCAAGCCCAATTAAGCCGTTTCTATCCGTCGGCCCGTGTCTGCCATTTAGTGGAACTAAACGGGTAATTTATGCAATTTTATCACGAAGGTAACAAATTAACCGCTGAACAAAAACTCAACCTGTTGGTGGAGTTTGGTACGCGTGTGTCGGGCGAAATCCGGCTGGAAAAACTTTTAGATATTATTGCTCAACAAATTACTACTATCCTAGATGTAGGGCGTTGTACAATTTATTTGAAAGACATAGAAAAAAACGAGTTATGGTCCAAAATTGCACAAGGCCGCGGGCTGGAACATACCGAAATTCGTGTTCCTTTAGATGGTAACAATGTGGTTTCTATCGTGGCACGTACGGGGGAGATTATTAACTTGCCCAATGCGTACGAGGACCCACGTTTTTCTATGGATGTAGATATGGTAACGGATTTCCGTACCCATACCATGCTGGCAGTCCCTCTTAAGAACAATGCCAACAAAGTGTTAGGGGTCTTTCAAGTAGCTAATAAGGCGGACGGTGCCATTTTTGATAAAAATGATGAAGGTATTTTAACCTTATTGGCCACCCTGGCGGGCAGCTCTATTGAAATTGCTAAACTTTACCAAGATGTGCGCGTTTCCCAGTTAGAAACCATTTACCGTTTGGCTGTTACGGCCGAATACCGGGATCAGCAAGATACGCGCTCTCATTTAAAAAACATCAGTATTATTTCGTATTTGTTGGCCCGTGCACTAGGGATGAGTGCCAAAGATTCTGAACTTATCAAAAATGCAAGTCCGCTCCATGATATTGGTAAAGTAGCCCTGGCAGATCACATTTTGTTAAAGCCCGGGAAACTTACTGCCGAGGAATTTGAAATTATGAAATCCCATACCATATACGGTGGGCGGATTTTGGAAGGAGCGCACTCCAAAGTGCTTAAAATTGCCCATAAAATGAGTTTGTATCACCATGAAAAATGGAACGGATCCGGTTATCCTCATGGTTTGAAAGGAGAAGATATTCCTCTAGAAGCGCGTATTATTACCGTGGCAGATGTATTTGATGCGTTGTGTCAATCCCGTGTATATAAACAAGCATGGAAAACCGACGAGGCCTACGGATATATTTTAAGTGAAGCTGGCGAATCGTTTGATCCGCGCATTGTGGCTGCTTTTAAAAAGATTTATCCGTCCGTACGCAAACTGTATGCCCATATTGCCGTCAATCAACCTCATACGCCGGTCGATACTGCCGAAACAACTACCGGGTTGAACTCAGCCGACAGCACAGAAACGGATGAAATGTTTAAGCATCTCATTGAGAATGACAAAAACTAACGCTTGTTTAAACTATTTCCCAATTTTGTAAAATAGAAAAGAAGTAAATACAATTTTATTCTGTTTTTGGAAGCGTTGAAGAAACGCAAACCCGAAAGGGGGACAATGACGCCAAAAACAACACGTAAGGTACAAGAGCGTGGGTCTTCGAACCCCATGTTTTTGTGCCGAACGTTTATCGTTTTGCGGTAGGCTACGGCTGTTGTATGAGTGGTTCGTCATTGTCCCATAAGTACAAGAGCCGTTTCTTTTTGTAGTGCGTTCTTCCAAGGCAGGGAAATTGGAAATGAACAAACAGGAGAATTAGTATGAAGAAAGAAATTACCCGGCGGGGAAATACGCAACCAACAAGGACACACCATGGTCATGCTGAGAGGTCTTTGCTCAGCATCTCATCCGCTGTAAAAAAACAAGGTGGAGATCCTGAGCAGAAACTCCTCAGGATGACCTCTTTTTTTAAAAACATCCAGCGGACCGCCAACTCGGGGATGACATCTTTATGTAACACCCCCTCACCTGCCCCTATCGGGACATCCTCTCCCTCAAGGGAGAGGGAATCCTTCCCCATGAGGGGGAAGGTGGGCGGAGCCCGGATGAGGGGGCTCGTCCGCGGGTTTACACTCATAGAATTATTGGTGGTAGTGCTCATCATTGGCATACTAGCCGCCGTGGCATTACCGCAGTATCAAAAAGCCGTGGAAAAAAGCCGAATTGCAGAAGTTAAAATGAATTTGGCAAACATTGAACGAATATACCACCTTTGTGTTTTGCAAAAAGGTGCAGATTCTACCGATTGTAACGAACATTTATTTTCAACGGCAGATATCCAACTCTCGGGAGAATTGACGGAATTCTGTACACCCGCGGCTTTAGAATGTATCCAAACGAAAGATTGGACCTATTACCAAGATATGGATTTCCCTTCTGAACCATCTGCTGTTCGTAATAATTCAGGAAGTCCTTATCCTCCATTAGCATATATTCAGAAAGAAGAAGGAAAATATTCATGTGTAAATGGAGAGGCAAGTAACGACTATTGCAATAAATTATGTGGTAACGACCCTTGTGAATTATAAATGATTTTATAGGGTAAATGAAACACAAAAGGACCGCCCTTTCGGGGCCCTGGTCTCTCTAGCGCACAGGGTTTCCCCCGCTCGTCATCCCGCAGGGTTGGTATGCGGGATATAGCGGGGGAATAGCAAGTTGATTTTGCACATTGATTTATTCTAAAGTATCTTCATGGGTTACGTCTATATTCTTACAACTAAAAACAATAAAATGCTCTATATCGGGGTTACAAATAATTTAGCCCGACGTGTGTATGAACATAAACAAGGATTACTGGACGGTTTCACAAAGAAATTTCATATCCACAAATTAGTTTACTATGAACAATTTGATAGTATTCAAAACGCCATAAAACGGGAAAAAGTATTAAAAGAGTGGAACCGTGCTTGGAAAAATCATTTAATCAATTCTTTTAATCCCTCTTGGGATGATTTGTATGAACAAATTGCCTTATCATTTTTGTAAGTAAACGAAA
The DNA here is from genome assembly GCA_937891135.1 of uncultured Elusimicrobium sp. Classification (GTDB taxonomy): domain Bacteria; phylum Elusimicrobiota; class Elusimicrobia; order Elusimicrobiales; family Elusimicrobiaceae; genus Avelusimicrobium. The sequence continues at coordinate 486 of CALAFB010000123.1, read as the reverse complement.
TATACCCCTTTTATCTATATCCCGCATACCAACCCTGCGGGATGACGAGATAAAAGGGGCCCAATAGATTGCACCCCTCATGAATTAGGCACACAAAAAGCCCCACACTAGGCGGGGCTTTTTTACTGCATTGGAATTTTCTTACGCCGCTACTTTTTCAGCCGTGCGTTTCTCTACAATCGCTTTAGCGACGTTAGCAGGCACTTCCGCGTAGTGGCTCGGTTCCATCGTAAACGAAGCGCGGCCTTGAGACAAGGAGCGCACGTTCGTGGCGTAACCGAACATTTCGGCTAACGGTACTTCCGCGCGTACATAGCGTACGTTTCCGCGTACACCCATTTCGCCGATTTGGCCGCGGCGGGAACTCAAATCCCCGATGATATCCCCGAGATTCGCTTCCGGAGCAACTACTTCCACTTTCATAATCGGTTCCAGGATGACGGGTGCGGCTTTTTTGGCACCGTCTTTGAGGGCCATAGAAGCGGC
>CALAFB010000122.1 GCA_937891135.1 uncultured Elusimicrobium sp. | reverse complement strand
CAGAAACAGAGACAGATACAGAAACTGAAAAAGTTAAAGAAAAAATAGTTAAAAAAGAAACTTCCGTTAAACGGTTTATCAAACCTACTCTTGCGGAAGTAAAGCAGTACTGCGACAGCCGGAAGAATGGGATAGATCCGGAAGCTTTTATCGCTTACTATGAGAGCATTGGGTGGAAGGTAAATACCAAGCCGATGCGCGACTGGAAGGCCGCTGTTATAACTTGGGAAAAACGTAGACAAAATGTGGGAGGTAGATCTTATGGAAAAGACTACAACAAACGGGATGCAGACTTTTCAAAGTACGAAGGAATTGGGCGAACAATTTCTAGCGAGAATGCGTAACACTTGCCCTAAATGCGGATATAACCCCTGCCGTTGCGCCGAAATCGCGGCACGTGAGGCCGAATACAGGCGCATGGAGGCACAATGGGCCAAAGAGGAAGAAGCGCGTAAGAAGGCCGCTTTAGCCAAGCGTTTAGGTGGACTTCGGGCATTAGAGGACTTTACTGCGGAAAAGTACACGAATAAAGAAATATTAAAAGCCATGGCCGGATACCCTCATGGCAATTATTTCTTGTGGGGTAATGCCGGAATCGGTAAAACGCACGCGGCAGTAGCAACCCTTCGTAAAGTTCCTAATGCGTATGTGTTTCGGTTATCGGAAATAAGCCGCAGATTTAGAGCTTCGTTGGAAGTGCCGGATGAAAGAGAGCAGATCCGCTTTTTTTCTTCCTGCTACATGCTACTAGATGACCTCGGGAGCGAAAAGATAACCGACTACCTGCAGAGCTTACTTTTTGAAATCATAGATAACCGTTGGCAAAATCGACAGGACGGACTTATTATCACATCTAACGTGGACATTGCCTCTTTGGGCCAAATGGTAGGCGATAAGGTGGTAAGCCGGATAGTGGGGTTATGTGGCAAGAAAAACCTCATTCATCTCACAGGAACTGACAGACGCATCGGGTAGGTGGATTATGTACAACAAAGATTATTATTTAGCGCACAGGGAAGAAATTTTAGCTCGGGCCAAAAAGTGGCGTGAAGAGCATCCGGAAAAATACAAAAAAGCACTAAAACGGTGCGTAAAACGTAACGGGCTCAAATACAAGATACAGCAAAAGTTATACCGCTGTATGAACTGGTTAAAGATTTCTGACAAACAACGCGAGTATATTAAAAACAACCGCGAAAAACTTGAGAACTATCGCAAGAAATATCGTGAAGAAAATATACGTCGGCTCCGGTCATATGATAAGAAATATAAGACAAAAAAACGGTACGCAAACATAAACAATTGGGCGGTATATTATGAAATTCAGAATGCGCGTTTTTATTGGACTGCAATCAAGGATAAATTCAAAATTACCGACGAGAAAGAAAACGGGTTCCCCTCTTTGCACTCTGCGTACAAAAACGCAAAACGTGTACTCGGCGAGTGATTTTTCTAAAAGTGCAGTAAAAAAGACTTATACTAGTTATGGTGAATAAAACTTATGTTTGAAAGGACGATGTAACCCCCGAAACGGGAGTTATAAATGTCGTCTGACGGAATTACTTTTGACCATAATAATTATCGCAAACACAGCGATAAAAACAAATCCTTAATTCGTAAATCCTTAAAAGAGTGCGGAGCCGGACGTTCCATTATTACCGATAAGAACGGTGAGATTATCGCCGGAAACGGTGTATATGAACAGGCCAAAGCACTCAACATTCCCGTCAAGATTGTGGAAACCGATGGGAGCGAACTCGTTGTAGTAAAGCGTACGGACCTCGCAACCGAGGATGAAAAGCGCAAAAAGCTCGCTCTTATGGACAACTCCACATCTGACCAAGTTGAATGGGATTTAGAAAATATCTCTTCGGACTTTGCCCTCGAACAATTGCCGGAGTTTGGTATCGACACTTTACCGCAAGCCGCACCGGAAGGTGAGCTTGTAGACCAAGAAGTGCCGGATGCCGAACAGGTGGAAACTCGTTGTAAACCTGGGGACATTTGGCAGTTGGGTAGACATAGACTCCTCTGCGGTGATGCCACGCAAGTAACGGACATGGAAAAGTTAATGGACGGTAAAAAAGCCGATATGGTGTTTACCGATCCGCCCTACAACGTCAACTACGGGGCCACCATGAAAGATACACTTCGTAAAAAAGATGGCCAAAAATCTGCAGGACGGACCATCATGAATGACAATCTCGGCGATAATTTCAAGCAATTCCTTACGGATGCTTGTGCCAACATCGTAAATTTCTGCAAAGGCGCAATATACATTTGCATGAGCTCCTCCGAGTTACACACGCTATATAACTCCTTTGTGGAATCAGGTGGTAAATGGTCCACATTTATCATATGGGCCAAGAACACCTTTACACTCGGTCGTTCCGATTACCAGAGACAATACGAGCCGATTCTTTACGGCTGGCCGCAGGGTGCTAAACACTACTGGTGCGGAGACCGAGACCAAGCGGACGTTTGGGAATACAACAAACCCCAAGTAAACGACCTTCATCCCACGATGAAACCTCTCGAGTTAGTGGCTCGGGCCATCAAAAACAGCTCCCAAGCAAATGATTTAGTGGCTGATTTCTTTGGCGGCTCCGGTAGCACACTAATCGCATGCGAGCAGTTGAACAGGGTTTGTTATATGTCTGAGTTGGATCCAAAATTCTGCGATGTTATTTTGACTCGTTGGGAAAACTTAGCTGGGAAAGAGGCAATATTATGCAAATAAGCGAATACGTTTCGTTGGGACATCCGGATAAGGTGGCAGATTATATTTCTTCCTTCTTACTGGATAAATACATCCGTAAGGATAAGAACACCCGCTTTGCGGTGGAGTGTCAGATTAAAGGTAACGTGGTAAACCTAGCCGGAGAGATTTCTTCCAAGGCCAAATTTACCCCGAAGCAAATCAAACACTTCGTCAAAATGGCGGTAGATCAAATCGGCTATACCAA
>CALAFB010000121.1 GCA_937891135.1 uncultured Elusimicrobium sp. | reverse complement strand
GGCGACCACCGAGATCTACACTCTTTCCCTACACGACGCTCTTCCGATCTCAGTAAATAAGAGAAAAGTATAATAAAAGGAATAACAAGCGATATCATCAAAGGATTTTAGTATCTTTGATTGTGAAAACTATTCTATTAGTTTGAGTTACTTTTAAAATTTATAGTCGGTAACCGGATCGGCTGCACAATATACTGTAAATGTTCTTGTATAATAAATGCCCATGGTTAAGGCTACCAGGGTCTCATCAATCCAATTATTATTTGTGGTCATCTTAACAATTTTTCCATTTGGGCAAAGTTCGGAAAAATCATGCTCATGTTTCCGGCCCATACCCCAGAAGAAAAAATGATCTTTTTCTGAATAAGTCTGCACATTTGAATAGTTATCTGCTTTTTTATCTATAATAAACTTTGAATTTGTACAACCACACAAAACACTTGCACATAAAACAGCCCATAGAATAAATAATTTCCGTTTTTTCATGGATTATTTCCTCCCTCATTTGAAATATCACTTGTTTTTTGTTTGAGTTCTCTTTTGATTTCAGTTATACACCCTATTAAGAAAACAACAAAAAAAATCCATATTAAGTAATAGATATATAAATCGATATTCATTAGAGCATTTGTTAAATTCAGAAATACTGATAAAGCAATCGGAATAAGTAACATAATGAAAAAAATGTCTGCAAAAGAAACTCCTTTACGTATCATATGTGCCAATTTTTTGGCCTTTACCAAAGCAGATTTTTCTATTATTTTGCTGTATTCTACGACGATATAATATCCAGACATAAATGAAAAAAGCCCTGCGATATTATAAAGCATTTCCTTTTGATTTTCTTTTTCGGGAATCATGCTCCATATTGCCAAAATCATAGCTATTACAATTAGCCATCCGGCCATGCGTAAAGTTTTGGACTTTTTCTCCAGGGAAAAAATTGCCAATGTAACAAAATGCATCATTAACACGTAAAAAGCAACATAAGAGGCTTCAAAATAATTAGATAGGCCAGGGTATATCGGTTGAATTAAATCTTCAACAAGCCACCCAATTCCGCAAAAAATATAACCTATAAGCAGATAACGAATACTTAAATAAAGATTTTGCATAGTTCAACTTTTAATTAAGTTATATGATGAGTCCTATTGTAATAAAATATACGGTATGAGTCAATATAATATAAGGAGAGAGCGATTTTCCATATACTATAGGCTGTCAATGCAACTTTTAATGTGATCGTTTTTGAAATGATTTGGCTCAATTATTTCCTGTAATTTGGGACAAGTAGAATTGCCAGACGACGGATAGGTTCTATAAGCTATAGTGTTCAAACATTTCAACACTTTTTGACCTTTATACCAAGATTAACGTGTCAATTTCTTTCTGTAAATTAGCTAGAAATTTTCCCGCGTGAGCACCGTCCATTTGCGTGTGATGAAATTGAAAAGAAATAGGTAAATAATAATTAAAGAATTTCTTGCGATATCTGCCCCAAATGAGAAACGGATTATTAAAAATACCGCTGTTCATACCCACCACTCCGTCAATTTCCGTATTTATAATGGCAGAAGTACCAATTACCATACTATCCGCCGATAAATCCCTATCTTGGCAAGTTTGTGCTACTTGTGTGGTATAGGTAAGGTAATCTTGGTTGAATTTTCCCAAATCGGATGTAAAAAGGATATCGCACGAACTAACCTCGCCCTGTTTATTTTTGACAATGCTATTCACGGCCAGCGTATCATACTTAATTAGCTTTTCGCCAACAGGAAGGATAAAAAATTCTTTTACTTGTGAGGCGGCTTTGCCAATACAGTAGCCCAAAAGCATATTAAATTTAAGCCCTTTTTGTTTGCTGATTTTAACTAAACGAGTAACGTCCAACGTCTTAAAAAAAGTGACCATCGGATTGGGGGCATGTAACCACAGTTGGTAGGCAATGAACCTAGTTGTTTCTTTCGGATTTAATTCTTTTGACATACTTTTATTTAAGATATTGTAATTAACGGTCCCTTCGAACTGGGGCAATTTTGGCGCGTATTACTGTAGAAATGTTATAGAAAATTATGCTCTCCACAAACGCCTTTATTTCTTTTTCCACGTATTGTTGAGTAAACTCTGATAAACGGCTTCATTAAATTGCAACGCATCCTTAGCGGAAGCAGATAAATCGGTTAGTTGTTTAAGAGTAGCCTCACTAACAACTTCTTTTGTTGCAGGCCCGACGACATGTATTGTATTTTCATTCTCCTCAAAGATGAATTTATCAGGTCTACGGTATGGGTCTAATAAACTTTGCCCGCTGGCGGCATAACTTTCAGTACTGTTTAACAAATCCAATAGTGTAGGCAAAATATCTTCCTGATTACCAAAAATATCCTCTGTTTGTGCAGGAATATCCGCACCGTACATAAGCAGGAACGAACGGAATTTATCCTTCGTAATATCTGACTCAAATTTACGGTTACTCAAAGGAACTCTGTGATCCGGTAAAAACAGAAAAATAGTATCCTTAAACCAAGGTTCTTTGCGAGCCAGCTCAAAGAAATGGCCCAATGCTGCGTCAGTATAAGCAGCGCGGTTTAAAAATTGGTGTAGTTCGGTATCCATGGGATAGGGTTGATGGTCTTTGCTGATTAAAATATTATACGGATTATGCAGGGTAGAAGTATAAAAGTAAGCAAAAAAAGGACGCTGGATTTGATTGATTTTATGTAATAAAAATTCCAATCCCTCGTAATCAAATCCCTTGTGAAACGCTGGATATTGATGCGTGAGTGGAATATCAGGTTTTGAGAAGAATTGGTCAAACCCCATGTAAGATGCCATCAAGTTTGCATTGTCTGATACGGGAATATCCGTAATAATATCTAAGGTGCTATATCCCTTGTTATGGAAATACGTAGCCAAACGGCTAAATTCTTTCCCGCCAAGGCCGTTTTTCATGGTGGGAATTCCCCATACATACGGTACCGAAAAGAGGGTAGCCGTTACACCTATTAGAGAGCGTCCGCCTGAAGAAAGAAAATTGGGATAATAAGTTCCGCTATTTTTGAGTTGCATAAAATACGGGATTACTTCCGGATAATTATCAATCAGTAGTGGGTCAAAACTTTCTAAAACAAACAGTACAAAATTATAATTTTTATTGGGCCGATTAAAAATAAGCCGTCGCCGTTCGAATGCAAAAGTCGGATTTATCTGTTCCTCTTGAGGTGTAATAATTTGCAATCCTTCAAAGGGATTTTCAAAATACGTTTTTCGTTGTTGATATTTGCGTACAGCATTTATTGTGGTATATAGGCCGTTTAAAATTAAATCTTTGGCCCGTGCACTAGACAACACTTGTGCATCCATCATACTGATATTACGCCCATGAACCTGCAATTTGCCTCTTAACGTAAAAAACCAAAACGGCATCATGCACACTAGCAGTACCATGGATTTAGTCACAAAGTAGGGGTCTGGTTCATTCGTTTGGTAACGATTGATATATCTGTACGTTACGTAGAGGGCCAAAGCAAAAAAAATGAAAAGAGGGACAGTAATATAATAGTACGTTTGAAAAGCCATTTGTACAAAAAAACCGATATGCGTAAAACTGGTAAAAATTTCCGCACCAAGGTGATTGTTAAAAATACGGAAAAAAATTGTATCCCCTGACAAGAAAAACGCAAAAGCAATAAACATACAAAGAAAAATAGTAACAAAAATCTTAATTACAGTTTTACTTTTGTAAGGCAACATAAACAACATTAACAGCGGAAGTAATAGTACGGCTAGTACATGCAAATCAAAACGGGCACCATGCAAAAAGGAAAGATAAATTTGGGATTGGGTTAATTCTTCAAAATAAACCGAAGTAGTTTTCCATACCGCTACGCGTACTAACAACAATAAAACGGCAAAAGATATGTAAGTAATAAACAAAATTTTTAGTTTTAGGTTAAATACCGTCTTTTTAGTTAGCAAATTTTTGAAAAGACCCATATCGGGAACCCCTTTTTAGATATATCTGTATAAAAACCTCAGATTTTGCCTTTAATTTTAACATATTTTTAATGTTTTTAGAAGGGTGAGGTTTGGAGAGCAGAACAAATGTACAACAATTTTACATATTAGGCCGACTTTGCTATAATAATTTACGCGCTCTATATTTTTTATGGAAATTTCTATGCATTTAGCTACTATCATCCCTTCTAAAAACGGTTTACATCATCTAAAAGAATGTTTGCCAACAGTAATTACAGCCGCCGCTCAAAGTAAATATCCCGTCCAGTTGGTAGTAGTGGATGACAACAGTACTGACGGTACTATCAAGCAGGCCACGGAACTATTTCCGACGGTAACTTTTGTGGCTAATTCTTCACAAGGAGTGTGCTCTGCACGTAATTACGGTGTTTCACTTGTTCAACCGGATTGGCTGTGTTTTTTAGATAATGATGTATTTGTAAATCCTGATTTTTTTAATACAGCCTTATCTTATTTGAAGCAAGATATTTTTTGTATTACCTGTGCCGGGTATGCAGCGTACCCCAAAACACCGGATAAACCGGAACAATTAGACGGAGTAAAACTGATTTCTTGGAAACGAGGTTTTCCGAGGTTTACTTCCAATTATTTTCCCGTAGTGTCGCCAAGTTCTCCACATCTATTTCCATCGTGGGGTGTGCAAGGGGCCTGTTTCTTCTGTCAATACAAATACTTCAAAGAATTGCAAGGATTCGATGAATTGTTTGAACCTTATTTATTGGAAGAAACCGATTTAGCATATCGTGGATTAAAACGCGGGTGGAAAATTGTATATTCTCCGAATATACGTTACCGTCATAAATGCGGTGGAACAATTGCCAGTAAAACCAGTTCTACAACGCAACAGTTATCCAAAAGGAACCGTATTATATTTGTGTGGAAAAATATACATGATAAACAATTATTATTTTCTAGTTTATTGTGGAGTTTACTAAGGGGAGAATTTAGGATGCTGTGGTACGCATGGAAAATAAGAAAATCCATTTTGCACAAACGCACGAGTGAGTGCGCCCAAGCCGTTCGCACAGACCGCGACATCTTAAACACTTGCAAGGAGTATATCAATGAATGATAAAAACCAATTACAGAGGCGTTTAAATACAGCACGTCAAATATCCTATTTACAGGAACGTCTCCTGCGGTATTCAGAAAAGTACACATCCGTCCGCCAAATTGCTTTACACATGTTAAATGCATGTTTAGTCAGTTTACGCTTTTATCGGAGTGAAAAAAATAATTTAACAGGGCCTTTAAAAATTTGTATCAAATTGGGTGGTGGAATCGGAGATGTGCTTATTCGTTTAAATTGGTTGTGTGCCTTTTATAAAAAATTTAGCCCTTCTTATCCTATGACCATAGAATTAAGTACAGTACACAAACAAATGGTAAAATCCTTTGCCCCCCCTTTCATAACTAAAATATTTTCCCTCAAAGAAAGTGAAAAACGCAACTACGATTTAATTATCAGTCTTGATGTACGGGTGCCGGTAGTTGAATATGCTCACGCTAAAAGACTTACAGGGGAATTGTGTTCATACATACAACGTTTATTAGAATTTGAGCAAAAATATAGGCCCTTTCTCCTTCTGCTCCCCTATCGGGATAGTATCACACCCAATATCATATCAGAAGCCCAAAAATGGTGGCAACACCCCGATGTGTTAGGCGAATTTAATTTGGATGAACATTTTCTATTGCCCATAAAGCTGAAACAAGAACAAGAAACCTTACGAAAATTCAATCTAAAACCATTATCGTATATTACTGTTAATCGCGAAGTTGGGGATTCTCATTTATGTAATAGCACCAAGCTTTGGCCGCTTGCGTATTACCGGGAACTGGTAGAAAAAATAAAACATGATTATCCAACATATACCGTGGTGGAAATTGGAACCGGAAAAGGAGAACGGATTGGAAATACACATCTCAATTTAGCCGGAAAAACAACGCTGGAAGAAATAAAGGTTATCCTAAAACACGCTGCGTTGCATATAGACAGCGAAGGAGGACTTGTTCACTTGCGTCACGCCTTACAGGCTGGGCCGTCTTTGGTATTTTTCGGCCCTTCTGACCCGAAAGTTTTGGGATATAGCGAAAACATCAACTTGCGTGGGAACGGATGTAATATCTGTTGTGAATTTTATTCTAATAGCTGGAGCAAAGAGTGCATTAAGCAAAAACATACTTGTATGGAATCGTTGCATCCGGACGAAGTATGGAGTCATATCAATAATTCTGTATTACATCAAAGAATATAAAAGTAGTTTTATACGTCACATAATGTTTAACACTACAAAATTTGAAAGTAAACTAACCCTCAAAAGTTAAACAAAAATCATTTAATTTTTGGGGTTCAGTTTACATAGCCAAGGGTTTAATACTACCAAAATAAGCCTCAAAAAATAAGAACCACTATGGAAGCGGCTCTTTAAAAGTGCGCCCAACAGCACGCGAAGTACCGACGGAGGCAGTCCATAGTCCTTCCGGTAATTCTCATACAAAAACTACTGAAAATGCTTAAAATTTAAGGGTTTTTTGTTATTTGGTCATTATAATTTGAGGCCAACAGGCACACAACTACCGACGAGCAGGTGTCCAAACACTATCCACAAAAATCATACAAAAAGTACTTAAAATTTAAGCATTTTTTATATGATTTGGACAGGCCTCGACGGAAGTTCGATGCGCAAACGGGGAATTGTAGGCAAAAAATTAGTGTCCAAACGTGGACAACTTTTGGAACTAACTAGAAGTCAACCCATACAAAAAACGTACAAGTTCAATTTGCTATAATGGGTTTATGAAAACTTTGTATATTCTAGCCGGAGCCAACGGTAGCGGCAAAAGCACGATTGCTAAAGAACTATTGCCTGAAGAAAATATCGTTTATGTAAATGCAGACGATATTGCCAAGGAACTTTGCCCCGAAAATATGCAATCGGTCCGTATCCAGGCAGGGAAAGAAGTCCACGCGCGTATTGATAAATTACTAGCCGAAGGGAAGTCTTTTGCATTGGAAAGCACACTATCAGGCGTGGGACATGTAAAAACGATTGAAAAGGCCCAAAAGGAAGGATACGAGGTTGCGGTACTATATACATTTGTCGATTCTCCAGCTACTTGTATAGAGCGTATTAAAGCGCGTGTTCAAAATGGCGGACACCCTGTACCGGATGAGGACGTAATCCGCCGATTTGAAAGAAGTCGAACAAATTTTTGGAATATTTATAAAGACAAAGCGGATATGTGGCTACTCGTTTATAATGGAGAAGATATGGTTTTTCCCGTGGCAATAGCCAGTAAGGATACAAAAGTTGCAATTCTCTCCGAAAAGCACTATACTATGTTTAAGAGGGACTTATGACCGATTTTGCTAATAAAATGATTCGTATTGCGAATAGAGCTGTACAAAAAGCGCAAGAAGAAAACCGCCGAAAAGGTATTCCTAACGTCTACGAATTGGACGGAAAGACCGTTTGGCAGTTGCCGGATGGTAGGATTGTAGATAAGAGTCCCTTTTAAACCGTTTTTTACGCAGAAAAAGGCTCCGCTAACACGGGGCTTTTTATTTTCCTATCAAATCCTCAAAATCCAGGCAGACTTGGCAATTTTACTGTGCCCAAAAAGCGCACATGGCATAATTTAAACTTTCTGCTTGACTTGGAGTTCACTCCAACTGCTACAATATCTTTACAGGAGGAGTTATGACCATTTCGGAAGTAAGCAAACGGTGCAATATTTCGCCCGATACATTACGCTACTATGAAAAAGTGGGACTACTATCAGATGTAAACCGTACTGCAGGCGGAATAAGAGATTACACGGAGCAGGACTGTGCACAGATAGAGTTTGTTAAATGTATGCGTAGTGCAGGACTTTCCATAGAAGTATTAAAAAAATATTTTGAACTCTTTAAACGTGGCA
>CALAFB010000120.1 GCA_937891135.1 uncultured Elusimicrobium sp. | reverse complement strand
ACTACCCTAATTAAATAAAGTATAATTCCCGAACTTGTTTCGGGATCTTCCACGCATGCCGTGGCGAAAGGGGAACAACAAGCGTTGAAGACCCTGGGATCCCGGATTAAAGCCTTACGGGACGGGTCTAGCGGAAATGCCCCGGTTCAGAGAGTACCTTTATTCAATAAGGATGAGGCCCTGAATAAAGGCTCTTTCAGGGCTCCGCTTCGCTCCGGGTTTACCCTCATTGAATTACTTGTTGTCGTCCTCATTATTGGTATCCTGGCAGCGGTGGCGTTGCCACAATATCAAAAGGCAGTTGATAAGGCTCGTGCAGCTGGGGCAATACACATGTTAACACAAATTGCAAAAGCTGAATCTTTACACTATCTTGAATATGGTGAGTTTACTCAATCGTTACATGACTTAGATATTGGAATCCCAGGCATCAAATCAGATCCATTACAACCTCACATAGCCAATTCTAATGACTTTGTGTTTACGATTGTCCAAATAGCAACTTCTGGTGATTTTGTACAAGTTTGGGCGAGTGCAAGTGATTCAGCTGGAAACTTGCTTCAGGGAGATAACGAGTATCATCTTGATTTTACGATATATGCTGATGGAACTGTCAAAAGAAGGTGTCTGCACGGAAACACATTAAACGGAGGAAAATGTCAATTTATAGCTACCGGAGATGAATGGACGAAAACAAAGTAATCATAATATATAATAAATATCCCCCGGCATAGCCGGGGGTTTTGCATATGCGGGCAAAGCCCTAGGTTACTAGTCCGCTGTACATGCAGTCGAAACGGCTTTTGTCTCTTGCGGTTGCTTTTTTGCCGTTATCCATTAACTGTCATCCCCGAGTGTTTCTATCGGGGATCTTCCACGTACTTGTTGTTACGTCGTTTTAGAAACAGCAGCTGCTTAGTGCGTCGTAGATTCCCGATAACATTCTTCGGGAATGACATCCTTATTTTACAACGACAACGGTATACCTCTCTCATACCCCGGCCTAGCCAGGGTTTAGTATCACAACAGCAACCCCCGGTACAAAAAAACCGGGGGGTTTTGACAGTTGCTTTAGGATAATTGTTATTTCCGCCCGGCAATCATTTGTTTAATTTTGGGGGAGTTTAATTCCCAACTTGCATTTTTTGCAACCCATACGGCCGCGCGGTTGTCTGCATATAAGTCCAAAATTTCGCGCGCGCATTGTAAGGCGTGCGGCGTTAAGCGCGGGTTCTTTTTGCCAATGTTGCGTAACGCCCAGTTGACGGCTTTGTGCACCATGGGGCGCGGGTCTGTGGCGTAATTTTTGATAAACGGCAGCATTTTAAGTAAATCTTTATAGTCGGTTTTGGCACGCGGCAAGGCCAAAAACGCCAGCGTGGCAAATCCCGCGCGGCGGACAAATTCTTCCTCTTTTTTCATCCACCGTTCCGCCAGTTTGAGCGGATTTTTGACGCGCGCAAACAAGTTGCCCGCACACGCATCACAAATATCCCAAGAATTAAGTTCATACGCCCACGCGTCTAATTTTTCGCGTGTCATCTGGGCCGGGTCGGCCAGCATAGAGGCCGTAATGCGTGCCTCGTGCAGGCGGGTTTCCCACAATGCTTCGGCCAGTTCCTGGTCCGGCCGCGGGAGTGCTTTGATGATTTTACGCAGCGTAGTTACCGGGGTCCCCAGGGCGTGCTCTGTGTTAATGCCAAAGCGGTCTTTCATTTGTTTTTTAAACGCCGGGGAAGAAAATTGTTGGATGCGCCGTACAAGTTCTTGCGCGCGCGAACGGGTCAACTGCGTGGTCATTAAATGCCTCCAAAGCGGCGCGTGCGGCGGGCGTATTCATTTAGGGCTTTTTGCAGTTCTTCGGCGTTAAAATCCGGCCATAAAACGGGGGTAAAATAAAACTCGCTATAAGCGGCCTGCCATAAGAGAAAGTTAGAAAGCCGTTCTTCGCCGGACGTGCGAATAATGAGTTCCGGGTCCGGCACGCCGGGCTGATACAGGTGCGCGGAAATGTCCTCCATGGAAATGTTTGTTTTTCCTTGAGCCAGCAGCGTGTTGACGGCGTGCACAATTTCTTGCCGGGCCCCGTAATTAAGGGCCAAATTGACCGTTAGCCCGGTATTCTGGGCGGTAATTTGTACGGCTTTATCTATTTTCCCCAGCACGGCGGGGGGGAGTTTATCCCGCGCGCCGCTGACAAGCAACCGGTAATTCTTTTTTTTTGCTTGCGCTGTGTACGTATCCAGCGTTTTGGAAAGTAGGTCCATGAGCCCGTTAATTTCGTCTTGCGGGCGGGACCAGTTTTCCGTAGAAAACGCATACAACGTCAAAAATTTAATTCCGAATTTTTGCGCGGCCTCAATCGTGCGCTGGACGGCGTTGGCTCCTTCTCGGTGCCCGGCCAGGCGCGGCAAGTGGCGGTTGTTGGCCCAGCGGCCGTTGCCGTCCATAATAATGGCAATATGTTTGGGCAGGTTATTCATACTTATATCTTAGCATTTTGCCGGTGCATGCCGTTGCTTTTTATTGGATGGCCGTCGTTTAAAACGCACACTAGTTGACTTGTTTTTTTTTTTTGCTACAGTTTCCAGTGTCGGGTATGGGGGGAGGTATCCTTTGTACTAAAACGCAATATAAAAGAGTTTTAAGCGTTCTAACGGCATTATAGAAGCAGTTTTTAAAGGAGAGAAAATGAATAAGTACATGACCCGGCGGGGTTTCACGCTGATAGAATTATTAGTAGTAGTGCTCATCATTGGTATTTTGGCCGCGGTGGCATTGCCACAATATCAAAAGGCGGTGGAAAAGGTACGTGCTACTGAGGTGGCGGTATATTTGAATACAGCCCAAAAAGCAATAGATGCCTATGTTTTGGAACATGGTATTGTAGAAAAAGTATTTTATGATAGTGACAGTTTACAAGATAATCGGGAGGATTTGGGGATTGAAATTCCTATTCCAGATAAATTAAAAGAAAAGTATCTGTTACGCATTAGTTGTTGGAATAATGAAGATGACGGAAAGGCATGCCAAATCGATGCAGTATGTAAATCATCGCAACAATGTGCGGATGCTCAACTTGTTTTTGAAAATCGTGTTTGGAATTTTTCATGTTATAGTGAGGACAGTAATTTTATTTGCGATTATTTAAAAAGATAATAGCCGAAAAAATATAAATGGGGTTCAAATATGTGTATGTTTGAACCCTTACCATTAAAATGGAAGTCAGTCGGGTAGTCGTAGATTAACTACGGCCGTATTTTATCCATCATACGTGGGAACGGTATCGTCTCGCGTACGTGTTGCAGCCCGCATACCCAGCGTACCATGCGTTCAATGCCCATGCCAAACCCGGCGTGCGGCACGCTGCCGTAGCGGCGCAGGTCTAAGTACCAGTCATAATTTTGCGGGTCTAAGCCCTGCTCTTTAATGCGCTCCACGAGCGTATCATAGTCGGCCTCTCTTTCGCTGCCGCCGATAATTTCGCCCGCGCCTTCTGGGCCGATGACGTCCACGGCTAGCACTACTTTGGGGTTCTTCGGGTCGCGCTTCATATAAAACGCCTTAATGGCCGCGGGGTAGCGGTGAATCATAATGGGCGTGTCGTAATCTTCGCCCAAGAGGGTTTCTTCGTCGCCGCCAATGTCGCCGCCCCACTCGGTGTTGTTGCCTTTTTTGTGTAAAATTTCAATGGCGTCCGTGTAATCAATACGCGGGAATTTCTTTTCTACCGTGGCTTGCAGTTTAGACGTGTCGCGCTCTAAAATTTTCAAATCAGCGGCGCGGTTTTTAAGCACTTGCCCGACGATATATTTAATAAAATCTTCGGCTAGGTCCATATTATCGTCTAAATCGTTATACGCTACTTCGGGTTCTACCATCCAAAATTCCGTTAAATGCCGGCGGGTTTTGGATTTTTCCGCGCGGAACGTCGGCCCGAAGCAAAACGTACGCCCCAGTGCCATAGCGCTGGCCTCTCCGTATAGTTGTCCGCTTTGGGATAAAAACGCTTTTTCGCCGAAGTAATCGGTTTCAAAAAGCGTGCTGGTGCCTTCGCACGCGGCGGGGGTTAAAATCGGCGAGTCCGACAAAATAAACCCGTGTTTGTGGAAGTATTCGCGGATGGCAAAAATGATTTCGTCGCGCACGCGCAAAATAGCCATTTGCCGTGCCGAGCGCAACCACAAGTGGCGGTTGTGCATCAAAAATTCCGGGCCGTGTTCTTTGGGCGTAATCGGGTAATCCTTTGCCATTTGCACGACTTCCAAATTTTTGACCCCCAATTCAAACCCCAATGGGGAGCGTTTATCTTCACGCACGGTTCCGGTAACGATAATGGAAGATTCTTGCGTTACTTTGTCTCCCAGGTCAAATTGTTCGGGGGAGACTTCTCCCTTAAACATCACACATTGAATGATGCCACTGCCGTCGCGCAGTTGCAGAAAATGGAGTTTACCGCTGGAGCGTTTATTATAAAGCCACCCTTTTAACGTAATTTCTTGGCCAAGGTACTGGCCCACTTCACTAACACGAATTTTACTAGCAGCGAACCCGTGTCGCCCATGAATACTTGTGCGGGGTAGGCATTGTACCACAGGAAGCCAATCATAGCTCCGATGAAAGCGCATAAGAATACCACAAGTTCTTGTGAGCCGGGAATATACATGATATTGAAATAGGCTGCATACCCGATGTGTGATGAAACGTAGGCAAAGATGCCCAATGCCACGCCGATGATGGCAGAATTGCCGGCACACATTCCGTCCATGCCGTCGTTTAAGTTAGCGCCATTCGAAACGGCAGTGACTACAAATATCGTCATCACAACAAACAAGATCCATCCTGCGGCAACTTTCTTCTTTCCGCAGAACGACATGATTTTCGAATAGTCCAGATTGTGTCCTTTTATGAAGGGTATGGTTGTCTTTAGCGATTTCTTGGCCTCGCTTTTGTGGCTCACCACCATTTCCTGTCCTTGTTTTTGAACTTCCACATTTTCGCGAACCACTGCGTCGGGGCTAAGATATAGCACCAATCCCACGATGAGGCCGATGCTCAATTGCCCCACAATTTTGTATTTCCCTTTAAGTCCTTCTTTGTTCTTTTTGAAAATTTTGATGTAGTCGTCGAGAAAACCGAGAAATCCCAGCCAGAGTGTGGTAATAATCATCAAAATAAGATAGATGTTACGCATGCGCCCTAATAACAACACAGGCAAAAGGATAGACAC
>CALAFB010000119.1 GCA_937891135.1 uncultured Elusimicrobium sp. | reverse complement strand
TTCATACTTATAGTATACGGGAAACATACATAGAAAACCAGGGCCTAAAGACCTAAGTAGAAGTAGGCCGATTAGACTAAAGCACAACAGATTACACAGAAAATGCCGGGCTAATGCCCGGCCTGTCTATTAAATTCATTTTATAACAACGGATAACGTAAAATAAATTAGTTGGACGAAACCATTTTTTTCAAGCGTTGCAAGAAACTCAATTTTTGCGGCGGCAAAATTTTAACCAGTACGCAGGAAACATTGTCTTGTCCGTCCCGGTCATTGGATTCATACACTAATTGTTTACAGAGTTTTACAAGTGGCATATTTTGCCCGGCACGCAACAAAGCCCCAATTTGTTCTTCATTGAGCCCCTTGTAAAGCCCGTCTGAGCAGAGCAGTAAAATGTCATTTTCGTGTACGGGGAATTTTAACAAATCAAATTCTATATTCTTTTTAATACCCATCGCACGCGTTAAAATATTTTGAATTTTGGAATGATCTGCCTCGGCCTTGGTTAAAAGCCCGCGGCGAATATGCTCCATAGCCAGGGAATGGTCCGTCGTAATTTGAATAATTTTATCGTTGCGAAGTAAATACAAACGAGAATCCCCCACGTGAACGGCTGTAGCAATATTATCTTCTATCAGTAACCCGGTAAGCGTGGTCCCCATCATACGGTATGTATCTGCTGATTGCGCCGTGGAGTAAATAGCCGCATTGGCTAAATTGGCAGCTAATAATACTTTTCGTTCAGATTGGGATAATTTAGGCAAAAAATTGGCCGGTATTTGCAACGCACCTGCATTGATTTTCCGCACCGTTTCCGCTAAGACAGATACCGCAATACTGCTGGCAATCTCCCCCGCACTATGCCCCCCCATGCCGTCCGCCACGACACCTAAACTTAAATCGGAAGAAATAAGCACATTATCTTCGTTTTTTTCACGAATTTTACCAATATCCGTTACGGCTGCAAATTCTATATCAAAAGAACGCATCGGTTATTCCTCATCTAGCACTAACGCCCCGGTACAAAAGCAAATAGCCTGCACCATCAACAGCAACATCAAAAAAGCATAGGCATTATTTTCCCGTGCATGACGGTTAAAATTATCTATGGGTAGTGCCAAGGCATGCATCCATAACGCATAATCCATACGGCTTTCCCCACCATCCCGGTAATACCGCGAAAGCAAACTGACAAAAAAGGGTGTATTTGCTTCTGTAAAAAGTTCCGCATCAACACGCTGGATTTCGTTTGCTAAATAGGTGCGGGCGTTTGCACGCTCCATTTCGGAAATATTCGTTTTTTGGTCAAATGCTAAAAAACGCTCCTGGCCGCTAGAATAGTCCAATTCTTGCCGTACTTCATCGTCCACCAAATTGGCACGCAAATTTTTGACCTCAATATTAGACGTAAGTACATTCAGCGTTTGGCGAGTATTTTCTACAAAACCCGATACCATATATATCCACATGGCCCCCGCACTAACCAGCAAGAAAAAAGCCGGTAAAATTACACTCGTTTTTTCCGTTTGGCTGGCTATGTAATAAATGGACACCACCGCACTAAAAAGCGACACATAAAATAAAATGTAGAAGGACGGCTCTTTAGAAGGAGCAATAGACAAATGTGGCGTTAAATAGGCCAAAGTTAATACCAGCAAAATGAGCATACTTCCCAAAATACTCTGCGGGATCGTCCGGTTATACACAAAACAGTAGGACAAACCCCATACCAAGGCAATTACCAAATAACACAGGTAATATTCCGGCGTGAAAAGGAATTGCCCCACCGTATGAATATCCAAAAAGGACACTTGCGGAGAAAACAAACCGGCCATGTAAGACACTACCGCCAAAAACAGTAATGTCATGGTAGCATGTGCGTATTCTTTAACTGACGCAGAAAAAAACGTCAAAAATAACATGGCAACTGCACCCAATGAAAAGGCAATTTGGTTCGGCGCAAACTCCGCTACAAAGAAGGGGTTCACTAAATTTGTAAAGACACTATCCCCTTCCACAACCGCCCCGGAACAGATAACCCCTAATTGGTGAAACACATATCCTAAACCCACCGTAAAAATAATAAATACCGGCAGTTTAAGCAGCACGTTCCCAATAAATTTAGCCGTTTTGCGGGCCGCTTCACGCGCTTGCACATTCATAACAGAGGAAGCATGCGTATAAACCGGCTTTTTAGCAGCTTCTTCTGCCAAGTCCATCGTTGGAACCTGCGGTCCGGTTGGCTGTTCCTCCCGCTCCAAAGCGGAACTGTTGACTAAGGATACAGCCGAATCAATAGACGGCAACAACGAAGATTTGCCCGGAGAAGTGGAATGTTTCAACTGTTTTTCTTCCTGGCGTTGGCGTTGGACATTATCTGTTTGAAATTTTTCTTCTTTTACAATTTTTAAAGATTGGTTATCCCCCAAGTTAATGGTAGAACCATGCTTAATACGCAACTGTTCTTCCGCACGCATTTTTTGGAAATATACATACGTTTCCTTGGCAGTTTGGAAGCGGTCTTCCGGTCTTTTGGCCATAAGTTTACGCACGGCCCCCACTAACCAGGCCGGTATCCCGGGACGTAAATTTGCCGGGTTCGGCACCGGATCATTGATATGTTTTTGAATAATATCAATGGTGTTTTTACCATTGTATGGGAAATGCCCGGTCAGCACATAATATAAACTCGCCCCCACGGAATACAAATCGGCCCGGGTATCCAACTCCCGCCCGAGGGCTTGCTCCGGCGCGATAAAATAAGACGTACCGGCTAATTCAGTAGTTTTAGTAGAACCTTTTTCTTTATCTACTTTTTTAGCAATCCCGAAGTCCACAATTTTGGGCTGCATCGCCACATTGATTAAAATATTAGAAGGTTTAATATCCCGGTGAATAATGCCTTTGGCGTGGGCCGCATCTAACCCGAGTAAAATCCCTTCAAACAAATTAATAATCATATCTAACGGAAGGTTTTTTTGCGTTTTCACTAATTGGGAAAGCGTCTGCCCTTCAATAAAAGACATCACGATAAAATAATATCCGCGCTCTTTGCCTACGTTATATACTTGCACAATGTTGGGATGTTCAATTTCCGCAATAGCACGGGCTTCGGTCAAAAAGAGTTCCACGGCTTTTTTATCCGTCGTAAGTGCCGGAGCCAAAATCTTCACACACACAATCCGGTCCAACGCTTTGTGACGGGCCTTATAGACGGAACCCATACCGCCCATAGCTACTTTTTGCAAAATTTCACAACCGGAAATTTCTTGTCCTACTAAAGAAGGTGTTTGTTCTTCTGCCATAATAATCCTTTCTAAGTCCCTTGATTTTTTAATGTACAAGCATTACAATATAAATATAACCATAAGTAGTGTAGCATATTTTTACTTTTTTATATAGAGGTTTTTAGCATGGGTTTAGAAAGCAGTTTTACTTTACTGCGCGGTATAGGGGAAATTATATTAAATAACCGCGAAGAAATTCATTTTTCCATTGATGCGTACCGGGGATATCGGTATGTTTCGGTACGTAAATACATCAAACAGGACGGTTTTACCGGCCCTACTGCGGACGGGGTTACTTTAACCCCAGATATTGTACGCACGTTGGTCCCGCGGTTACTTGCCTTGCCCGAAGCAGCCGCTTCGTTAAAACTGGGAACCGTAGGCAAATTTGCCAAACGCCCCGGCATGTGCATTGTAGTAAGCATCGTGGAACTGGGGAATGTGCGCAGTTTGGAACTGCGTTCCTGGGAACAAGATAAAGGATTTACAAAAAAAGGCATCTTGTTACCCTTAGCCCAATGGGAACAAATACGACGGTTATTTGCGGACACATTAGCCGCCCTAGAAGAACAGCCGGATTTGGATTTTTAGTAATTTCTCCTCATATATACCTGATTGTGAAACAGGCTTCTCTTACGGCCTGTTTTCTTCGGTTACCAAGGCCATATTAACGGATTGACAATATAAAGTTGCCTAGGTAACCTAACTTATGCTACAATTGCTATAGGTGAATTGAGCGGCAGGGCGCAACAAGTTTGTAAATTAAAGCCCGTGCCGACGCACCCACGGCAAACGCCACCGGGGTATCCTAACCCTAATTTAGGCGTGCGCCACAGGAGACAAACAATGAGTAATGTATCTATGAAATCCATGCTGGAAGCCGGTGTGCATTTTGGCCACCAAACCTCCCGCTGGAACCCCAAAATGGGCCGCTTTATCTTTGGAGAAAGAAACGGCGTGCACATTCTTGACTTACAAAAAACCGCCAAAGAACTTAAAAAAGCCTGTGCTTTTGTAAAAGAAGAAAGCAAAAAAGGGGCTAAATTTTTGTTCGTCGGTACCAAAAAACAAGCCCAAGAAGCTATTAAAACCGAAGCGGAACGCTGCGGTGCTTTTTGCATTAGCGAAAAATGGCTCGGCGGGACGTTAACCAACTTCCAAACCGTCAAAAAATCCATTGAACGGATGAACGAACTGGAAAAATGGGAAACTTCCGGCGTATTTAAAGCCATTTCCAAAAAAGAAGCCAGCCGCTTAACCAAAGAACTCGCCCGCTTACAAAAATTATTAGGCGGCATCCGCGATATGAAAGTACTGCCGGATGTAGTCTTTGTAATTGACCCGGTAGACACCATGGGTGCCGTGCGTGAATCCCACGTGCTGGGCATTCCGGTAGTAGCCGTGTGCGATACGAATGCGGACCCGGATATGATTTCTTTGCCCATTCCCGGTAACGACGACGCCGCCCGCTCTATTAAACTATTCTGCGGAGCGATTGCGGATTCTATTTTAGAAGGTAAAGCCGAAGTGGAAGCCGTCAAAACGGCTGATAACGCCCCGGCCGACCCGGAAAACCCGGCTATGGCCAACGCGTTTGAAACGGCTATGTTAGCTTCCGAAGACGCAGCCACCGAAGAAATTAAAGAAGAAGTAGAAGCCGCGGAAAAAGTAGCCGAAGTGGAAGTAGAAAAAGCAGCTGAAGAAGCCCCTAAAGCCGAAGAAACAGCTGAAAAACCGGCCAAAAAGACCGCTGCCAAAAAAACGACCGCTAAAAAAACCACTACTAAAAAAGCGGCCGATAAAGAAGAAAAACCGGCTAAAAAAACGACCGCTAAAAAAACTACTGCAAAAACCAAAAAAGCAGCAGATAAAGCGGAAGAAGCCAACTAACATCTGACGGAAATTCCCGCCACGTGCGGGGATTTCCCCCATTTTAAACTAAGGAGACTAAACATGTCTTTAATGGACGATATTAAAACCTTGCGCGACAAAACCGGCGCAGGGATGATGGATTGCAAAAAAGCCCTTTTGGAATGTAAAAACGACATGGAACAAGCCATTGTCTATTTGCGCAAAAAAGGCTTAGCCGCTATGGCTAAACGCGCCGACCGCGAAACCAAAGAAGGTAGAGTAGCCGTTAAAACCGACGGTAAAAACTTTGCCATGGTGTACCTGGGCTGCGAAACGGACTTTGTAGCCAAGACCGACGGTTTTATCAACCTAGCTAACGAACTGGCGGACTATGTACTCGCTCACCCCGGCGTGAACTACGATACGGATGAAACGATTAAAGCCAAAATTGCCGAAGAAGCCCCAAAATTTGGGGAAAACACCACTTTCAAAGGGGCCTATAACTGGACCCCGGCCGACGGTGCGGTAATGGCCTATTACGTACACTCCGACAATAAAAAAGCCTCTCTGTTGGAAATGGCCGTTGCCGGTAACGTGGACAAAACCAAAGCCGCCGAAATTGCCCGCGGGTTGGCCATGCATACCGTAGGGATGCAAACCGGCTGGATTAAAGCCGAAGACATTCCGCAGGAAGTCATTGATAAAGAACTGGACATCTACAAAACCCAGGCATTAAACGAAGGCAAATCCGAGCAAGCCATTGAAAAAATGCTGCCCGGCAAAGTGAAAAAATTTGCCAAAGAAAACTGCCTCTTAGAACAAGGCACGATTAAAGACAACAAAAAAACCGTAGCCGATTACTTAAAAGAAGAATCCAACGCGCTAGGCGGAACCTTAACCGTTACGCGCTTTGTACGCTTTTAAGTGCACGCCGCGCCGGCCCTTGCCCGCGCGCTGACAGATTAACAAAAACCCCTTTCGGTTAAATCCGCGAGGGGTATTTTTTGGGGATATTGTTCATTACTAAGTTTAAGTACATTATGTTAATTTAAATAATAGCAAGAGAACCCATCTCCTTTATCTAATTCATGGCAATCAGCTTCTGTGTGAGGAAAAGATTTACAAATATCACATGTAACATTTGCATCACACATGCATACATATTCTTTAGTTCCTAGATAATAAGAAAAATAGAGTGGGCCATAATCTGTATATTTACTAATAGCCAGCTGCCTATCATCTTCATCTAAATAGGAATCCCAATTTACGGCATCAGCTTCCCAACCATCATTTAATATGGGTAACTCGATATCTAAGCTAGCAAATTCCGGTGTATACTCTCCCTTAGACATATAATATGTTTCTTCAGCTTGGACTAGCGTTCTAAGGGCCGCAAGAGCCTGTACGGCTCGTGATTTTGCTACCGCCTTCTGATACTGTGGCAACGCCACCGCCGCCAAAATACCAATGATGAGCACCACTACTAACAACTCTATGAGCGTAAACCCACGGACCACACGCTCCGTCACCCCGCAGGTCTGTAATGCGGGG
>CALAFB010000118.1 GCA_937891135.1 uncultured Elusimicrobium sp. | reverse complement strand
ATAGGTCAGGGTTTACCCTGACGCAAGACGCAAGGAAGGCGGTTTGCGTTCAACGCAAACACCCACAACTGTCAGGGCAAGCCCTGACCTATAAACCGGCTATTCGTCCTTGCTGGGCATTAAAACAAAACGTCATTCCCGAGCATTAAAACAAAACGTCATTCCCGAGTGCTTTTGTCGGGAATCCCCTCCTTGTGTCTTTTTAAGCGGTGTGGATCCCCGGAACAGCCCACGGGGATGACCCGCTATTTTGACCCACGGGGATGACTCTTTTTTATGTTTGTCATGGCCGAGAAATAGGTCAGGGTTTACCCTGACGCAAGACGCAAGGAAGGCGGTTTGCGTTCAACGCAAACACCCACAACTGTCAGGGCAAGCCCTGACCTATAAGTGTTGCAAAGGTTTTACCCTTATTGAACTCTTGGTTGTGGTACTTATCATTGGTATCCTGGCGGCGGTGGCGTTGCCACAATACCAAAAAGCAGTTAATAAAACGCGTTTAATGGAAAACGTGAATCTGGTAACGGAGGCGCAAAAAGGAATGGATTTATTTTTGCTTTCTCATTCAATGGTTGAATTTGATACAGGCACAGCCGATTGTTTGACTGATTTTGATGTGGAATTATCGGGGATGCTGACAGCGTTACAAGATAAAGGGCAAGCGGATATTTGGACCTGTAGTTGTAATAGTTCAGAGTGTGCTATTCAACTATTAGGCATTCTTCCAATGCCTGATTTAATATTAACCCGGGATGAACAAGGAAGTTGGAAAAAGGAGTGTAGTGGCGAAGATTATATGTGTGCGTTTTTGGAACCTTATGGGTGGGAAGCACATTAACATTTGTCTTTTACCCACTTTTATAACCACCTTTTTGGGTTTATGTGCCCGTATAATTTAGTACGGGCACTTCAACTATTACCCGTGCGGGTGGTATTTTTTGTGCTTTTCTTGCAGGGCTTTGACGTCTAAATGGGTGTAAATTTGCGTAGTAGACAGGTCCGCGTGGCCCAGCATTTCTTGCAAACTGCGCAAATCCGCCCCGCCTTGCAACAGGTGCGACGCAAACGTATGCCGAAATAAATGCGGATGTAACGGTGTAGCAATATTGGCTTTGCGGCCCAGGGCGGCCAGGTCCTTCCAAACGGACACGCGGCTTAACTTGCGGCCGTTTTTGTTTAAAAAAAGTTCGCTGGCTACCTCGCGCCCGTTAAAACGGATTTCACGCTCTAACAAATAATCCTGAATCCGGTTGCATACTTCGTGGTGCAACGGCACAAAGCGTTGCTTTTTCCCTTTGCCAAACGCCAGCACCCACCCTTCTTTCAGGTTTACGTTTTCCAGCCGTAGGTTGATAAGTTCACTGACGCGCAGCCCGGCGGCATACAGTAAGTCAATCATAGTTAAGGTGCGGATTTCCTCAAAAGTTTTGGCCGGGTAGGACAGGAGTTTTTCCATTTCCGCCCGCGTGAGCTGCTGCGGAATTTTAAGCGTGTGTTTGGCGGCCTTTATAAAGCGGGTAGGGTCGTCGGTCAAGCGGCCTTCTATTTGTAAAAATTTATAAAAACATTTCACGGCTTCTAATTTGCGAAATATACTGGCCGGGGCTAAGTTTTCCCGGTGGCGCAGCTGCACTTGGTATTGCTCCAAAAACTCCGGGCGGATATGCACCGGGTCCTGTTCGGCGGCCTCGCAATACTCCAAAAAACTTTCCACGTCGCTCGTATAGGAAGTAATGGTATTTTCGGAAAGTTGCCGCTCAAACGTCAGGTGGCTTTTAAAATCATCTAATAGGTAGGAGTCCATACCCCCATTATAAGTTTTTTTAGTTGCCTTCGCAAACCGCCTGCCAAAAATGTTACAATAGAAATACTATGAAAACCTTTCCCGAAATTGACAAAAAACAACAAGCCCGCTGGGAAGAAGCCAACCTTTTTGCCAGCCCGCGCCAACCCGGTGCCAAAAAGTTTTATTGTTTAGATATGTTCCCGTATCCGTCCGGGGCGGGGCTGCACGTCGGCCACCCGGAAGGGTACACCGCGTCGGACATTTTAACGCGCTACAAACGTATGAACGGCTACGACGTGCTGCACCCCATGGGGTGGGATGCGTTCGGTTTGCCGGCTGAAAACTATGCGATTGCTACGGGCGTGCATCCGCGCATTACCACGCAGAAAAACATTGATAACTTTCGGCGTCAAATTAAGTCCATTGGTTTAGCCTATGATTGGAACCGCGAAATTGATACCACAGACCCGAATTATTACAAATGGACCCAATGGATTTTTCTGCAGCTCTTTAAAAAGGGGCTTGCGTATGAATCCACCGTGCCGATAAATTGGTGCCCGTCTTGCAAAACCGGGCTTGCCAACGAAGAAGTTTTTAACGGGAAATGTGAACGCTGCGGGCACGAGATTGAACGCAAGGCACTACGCCAATGGATTTTAAAAATTACGGACTATGCCGAAAAACTCTTGGAAGGATTGGACACGCTGGATTGGCCCGAAAGTACGCTGACGATGCAGAAGAACTGGATTGGCAAGTCCCAAGGGGCCAACGTCGTTTTTCAGTTAGACGGATTTGACGACACGCTGACTGTTTTTACCACGCGGCCCGATACGCTGTTTGGCGCGACGTATATGGTAGTTTCGCCCGAACATCCGATTTTGGAAAAAATCGTCACGCCTGAGCAAAAAGCCGCGGTGGCCGCTTATCAAAAAGAGGCCGCCAAGAAAAGCGATTTAGAACGCGGAGAACTAAACAAAGAAAAAACCGGCGTATTTACCGGAGCGTATGCCATTAACCCGGTTAACGGCGCGAAAATTCCCGTCTGGACGAGTGACTACGTGCTAATGGGTTACGGCACGGGCGCGATTATGGCCGTTCCCGCGCACGACGAGCGCGACTATGCCTTCGCCCGGAAATTTGGTCTAAAAATTATTGAAGTTATTAAAAGTGAACAAGGCGTAGAAAAAGAAGCATTTACCGGGGACGGGGAACTGGTCAACTCCGGTTTCTTAAACGGGCTGCACGTCAAAGAATCTAAAGCCGCTATGATAAAATGGCTTACCGAACAGGGCTGCGGGAACGCCAAAACTACCTATAAACTACGCGACTGGGTGTTTGCGCGCCAACGGTACTGGGGGGAACCGATTCCCGTGGTGCATTGTGCAAAATGCGGCGTGGTGCCGCTTGCGGAAAGTGAACTGCCCTTGCGGCTACCCGAAGTAGAAAAATTTGAACCGTCCGGTACCGGAGAGTCCCCGCTGGCCACGGTAACGGATTGGGTCCATACTACCTGCCCGCATTGTGGTGGCCCGGCCAAACGTGAAACCAATACCATGCCCCAATGGGCCGGTTCGTGCTGGTATTATTTGCGCTATATGGACCCGCAGAATCATAATGCCCCTGTGGACCCGGCGTTGGAAAAAGCCTGGGGCCCGGTGGACTGTTACATCGGCGGGGCCGAACACGCGGTGTTGCATTTGTTGTATGCACGTTTTTGGCACCGGGTATTGTATGATTTGGGTATTTTATCCCACCCGGAACCTTTCCAAAAATTACGCCACCAAGGTATGATTTTGGCATTTTCATACCGGGATAAAATGGGCAACTACCACGGCTACGACGAAATAGATTTTAAAGACGGCAAAGCCTACTTAAAAACTACCGGGGAAGAACTAACTTCCATGGTGGAAAAGATGTCTAAAAGTAAAAAGAATGTCATCAACCCGGACGATATTTTAAACGAGTACGGGGCTGATGCGTTTCGTATGTATGAGATGTTTATGGGCCCGTTTGATGCCCAAAAACCGTGGGATATGAAGGGCATTGAAGGCATTAACCGCTTTTTAAAACGGGTATATGCCTGGAGTGAAACCGTACAAATTGCTGCCCAAGCATTACCGCGCAAAAGTGCGGTGCTCTTAAACCAAACGATTGCCAAAGTGGGCGAAGATATTGAAAACTTGCGCTTTAATACGGCTATTTCGGCCCTTATGGTATTATTTAATGATATCAGTAAATTGCCGGCGGTGCCGCAAGCGGATTTTCAAACCTTTGTGAAGTTACTCCATCCGTTCGCCCCGCACCTTACCGAAGAAATTTGGCAAACCAAGGGCTATGAGGGATTTGTGTTGCAAAATGCCTGGCCTGTAGCGGATAAGGCCCTGCTGCAAGAAGATACGGTGGATATGGGCGTGCAGATTAACGGCAAAGTGCGCGACCGTGTGCTGGCCCCGCGTAGTGCGGCGCGCGAAGAAGTGGAGCAGCTAGCCCTAGCGAGTGCCAAAGTGCAACAGTATTTAAAAGAGTTGGAGATTAAAAAAGTGATTGTGGTGCCGGGGCGTATGGTCAGCATTGTGGCGGCTCCGAAAAAATAGCGAGGTGTTTATGAAAAAATGCGCTTGTTTACTGATGTTGTGCAGCGTACTAGCTGCCTGCGGCGGGGAAAATATTTATACGCCGCAAGCCCAAATTATGCCCCAGCACATTAAAAAGGTGGCCATTCGCCCCATTTTAAACCGTACCGAAGTATTTGCGCTAGAGGATAAATTTTACAATGAACTCTACGATACTTTTTTGCGGAACGGAACCTATCAGATTGTAACTGAAAATAACGGGGCCGAAGGCGTGGTGGTAACGACCATTTCCCGTTATTTAAACGTGCCGGTGCAGTATGACAGCCAGTTAATTCCCACCGTCTATAAAATGGATATTTGGTTGGATGTGGTACTGATGGATAAAACCACCAATACCCCGGTTTGGCGAGAGCCGGCCTTCTTAGGGACGCAAATTTATGCCGCCAGCACTTTACCGGGTGGACTTACCGAGCAGCAAGCGCGGGATCGGGTTTTTGAAAAATTATCTAAAGATATTGTGAAACGTACGGTGGACGGGTTTGGCTCGGTCTATAGTGAAAATAAAAAGAAAGTGATGAATAACCCGGAATATACTACGATTACGGAACCTTCCTAATGCCTAAACTGACTGCCGAAAAATTAACTGCTGAACTGGCCCAAGGGACGGTGGCGCCTGTGTATTTACTGACGGGGGAAGACACCTACCGCAAGGGGCTTATTATAGAGCAGCTGCGTAAGGCCGTAAACCCAGATGACTTTAATTATTTTAAGGCGCAGGCTACTTCGGCAGAGGTTAGCGAGGGACTGGCCCAAGCCAATACAGCCCCGGTATTTTCGGCGGTGCGGCTTGTGATATTAACTGGGGTGGATAAATTGCGTAAAGGGTCCAAAGAGCAACTGGCTCTTATTAAATACGCGCAAAATCCGCTTTCCACCACGACGCTTATTCTGACCCATAATGATGCTAAAAAACTAAAGACCGACAAGACCCTTGCGGCTGCGTGCGAAGAAACCGGGCGTGTCGTGAATTTTGACGAACTAAAAGCCACCGAACTGAACGCGTGGGTGCGTAAACAATTTGCAGACAAACAACTCACCCCGGATGCGGATGCGGTGCAGTTGTTGTGTGAAAGTATCGGCGGAGAATTAGCCGCTTTGGCGGGTGAAATTGAGAAAATTTATTTATTTACGGCGGACCGGGAAGATAAACATATTACCCAGCAAGATGTGCTGGCGTGTATCGGATTTAGTAAAGAAGAAAACCCGTTTGAACTTTCTAACGCGATTTTGGCGTGTGATAAAAAAGAAGCCAACTTACAAATTGATAAACTGCTTGCCAATGGAGAAGACCCTGTAGCCGTACTTGCCAAGATGACGTATCCCGTTTTGAAAATGGCGCGTATTAAACGCTTGGCCGAAGCGGGGTTATCTTCCGGGGATATCTTGCGCGGGGCCGGGCTCTTGCCGTGGGAGAGCCGGTTGGTAAATAATGCGCGCCGCTATCCTTCGCAAGCCCAGTTTTTAGCGGCTTTAAATAAACTCATAGAGGCAGATAGCGGTTTTAAATCCGGCGCGAATTTAGACCCGAAAACTGCCTTAAAGGGCATTGTACTTACGTTACTAAGGTAATGGTTTTTGGACGGTTCGGTCAAACAGAAAATTTTACTTCGTGTGTTTGCGCGGGTAGCGTAGGACAATGGCTAAAAGAGCTCCCACCCCTAATAAATACGGGTAATACAAGTATTTCATAATCCCGACGGGGGAAACCCCCGCTAAATTGGCTGCCATTAAAAGTTGGGCCCCATACGGGATAATCCCTTGTACGACGCAGGAAAAAATGTCTAATAAACTGGCACTACGGTTGGGGGCTATCTTAAATTTGGTGGCAATTTCCTGGGTAATCGGGCCTGCCATAATAAGCGCAATTGTATTATTGGCCGTGCAGACGTTGGCAAAACTGACAATGCCGGCAATACTTAATTCGGCCCCGCGTTTGGTGGTAATGTGGGCGGTCATCTTCTGAATAATAAACGCTAGCCCGCCGTTGTAGCGAATCATTTCCAGCATACCGCCGGCTAACAGCGTTACAATGATGAGTTCTGCCATACCGGTAATGCCGGTTCCCATGGCGGTTGTCCACCCCCATACACTAAAACTGCCCGTGCATAAACCGATAAGCCCGCATAATACGGTGCCGCCTACTAATACAAGCATTACATTTACGCCCAACACCGCCGCTAACAGTACACCCGCATACGGAAGCACTTTGATCCACGCTACCGGTTCTAAGGCAAAGGTAGGATGTGAGGAGCTGCCTAATAGGACATACAAAATCATCGTAAGTACGGCCAGCGGGAATACAATGGCAAAATTGGTTTTAAATTTTTCATCCATGCTGCACCCCTGCGTGCGGGTGGCTACAATAGTTGTATCGGAAATAAAAGATAAATTATCGCCAAACATGGCTCCGCTGACGACGACGGCTGCCATTAGAGCTAACGGTAAGCCGGTTTGCTCGCTGAGCCCGGCGGCGACCGGGGTTAATGCCACAATCGTTCCGACGGAAGTACCTACGGAAATAGAAATTAAACACGCTGCCAAAAATACGCCGGCAGCCAAAATATTTCCCGGTAAAATAGATAAGGTTAAATTCACAGTTGCATCCACGGCCCCCATGGCTTTTGCAGTTTGGGCAAACGCCCCGGCTAAGATGAAGATTAAAATCATCAGCATAATATTGGGGTTGGCGGGCCCTTTGCAAAATAGTTCAATACGCCGGTGTAAACTGCCGCCGCGGCTCATGGCCACGGCCACGATAGAGGCAATCACAAAGGCTACTGTAATGGGCATTTTGTAAAAATCTCCGGCGGCGAGCGATACGGCTACATAGGCCAGTAAAAATACACCTAATGGAACAAGTGCCAGCGGATTGGGGGGAAAATTTTCAGGTTTCATACTTCATATTATACTAAACTTACGTGTATTGTATTTTTATCAATTTAAACCTTGAAAATAAAATAAGGAGAAGATTGCCGAACCCTGCGGGCCGCCAACTTTCGGGAATAATAAAAGCGTCATCCCCGTGGGCTGTAGCCGGGGATCCACACCTTTTAAAAGATACAAGGTGGAGATTCCCGACAGAAACATTCGGGAATGACCTATTATGTTAACATTCGGGAATGACGAATTGTAATAAAATGTCATTCCCGGGGACTGTAGTTGGGGAACTGCGCCTTTGCTTTGTTTTATGGGGGTTACGACGGAGAAAATGGAAAAAAATACTTGTCAAGCCCTATTTTAAAAAAAGGGCTTGCAATTTTTTTAAAATTTGCTAAACTATATAAGGACGCTAGCCACGTCCAAATTAAACTTGTAGGACTTAAAGGAGATTAACTTATGAATAAAGGTTTTACCTTAATTGAGTTACTCGTAGTAGTACTCATCATCGGTATCTTGGCCGCAGTAGCTTTGCCCCAATATACCAAAGCAGTGGAACGTTCCCGCACTTCGGAAGCCATTCAACGCTTAGGCGATATGGCCACCGCTCAGCAAATCTACTATATGCAATATGGTTCTTTTGCTCCTACGGCGGATTTGAAAAGCAAAGGGGATATTGCGTTTGCTACGTTTGATACGAACAGCTTTACCATTGCAGTTGCTACTGCTAGCACGAGTGGTACTACGATGAAAGCCGGACGCACGAATGGGCAATATGCGGGTAGTACGTTGGAATTAGCTATTGCGACCGATGGGGCTATCAAAAAGAAATGTACCGCCGCAGGGACTGGTTCGAGTAGCAATGAGTTCTGTAACTTAGTTGACTCTGCCGGTTACAAAACTGCCTGGTAAGCACTTAGCTGTATAGATGTTTTAAACACCCCGCCTTTGGTTAAGGCGGGGCATTTTTATGTGTTTCTGTGCCGCAACTGTGCGGGGAATTCTTGGAATATGCTACAATAAAAAAAACAGCTGCCACGTAGGAGGAAACTATGAAAGCCATTATTATTACCATTGGGGATGAAATTTTACTCGGCCAAATTTTAGATACTAATTCCCGGTTTATTGCGCGGGAACTCACTAAATTAGGAGCGGAAACGGTGGAAATGCGCTCGGTGGCGGATGACCGAAATGCCATCGTCCGTGCCCTGAATGATGCTTTCCTGCATGCGGATGTGGTACTGATGACCGGTGGGTTGGGCCCCACAAAAGATGACCTTACCAAAAAGGTATTGGCGGAATATTTTGATTGCAAATTGGTAGAAAATCAAGCAGTATATCATTGGCTTACCGAAATGTTTGCCGATATCCCCGGCCGGATGAATAAATACAATGTTTCGCAAGCCCTATTGCCGGAGAAATGCACGCCCTTACGCAATTTAAAAGGAACGGCCAGCGGTATGTGGTTTGAGCATAAAAAAAGGGTGCTGATTTCGCTGCCGGGTGTGCCGTTTGAAACGGAATACTTAATGCATGCAGAAGTATTGCCCCGGCTCAAAGAAAAATATACGGGGCTGTTATTACGTTTTAAAATGGTTACCGTTTTTGATGTGCCGGAATCCGAAATTGCCTTAAAACTGGCTAATTTTGAAGAAACGCTGCCGGAAAATATTCACTTGGCTTACTTGCCGAGTGAAGGATATGTGCGGTTGCGTTTAACTGCTAAAGGAACGGCGGTAGAGCAACTGGAAAATTATTTTGATGCGTTACTGAAGGAATTATACGGACTTCCTTACCAGCCTTCTACCGAAGGGGACAGCCGCGAAGATTTATTGCGCCGCCTTAAACAGGCCGGCGTCACCGTGGCCACGGCCGAAAGTTGCACGGGGGGAACGATTGCCCATATGATTACACTCATCCCCGGGGCTTCTGCCTATTTTATGGGTGGCGTGGTGGCTTATTCTAACGAAGTTAAAAAGAATGTATTGGGCGTTTCGGCAGCAGATTTAGAAAAGTACGGGGCCGTGAGTGAAGTGGTGGCCCGCCAAATGGCCGAAGGCGTACGCCAAAAATTAGGCGCGCAGTATGCGGTTTCTACCACCGGAATAGCCGGGCCCGACGGCGGAACGAAAGAAAAACCCGTCGGCACCGTATGGATGGCTGTAGCCGGGCCCCACGGTACGGTAACGGAAAAAATGCTGATTTCCCACACGCGTGAGCGCAATATCGGGCGCGGTTCTGTGCATGCGATTCAGTTGTTACTGACCCAAATTGAAAAAGACCGTACCCAGCCGGAAACCCACTAAAAAGTGTTATTATAAGAGCCTATCCTGCATAAAACACCGCGGAATAATCATTATAAATGTTGCCCCAAGGTGGTGGCACCTTTATTGGATACCCCCTCATCCCGGTGCTAACACACTCGGCCTTCCCCCTCATGGGGAAGGAAACAACACGATTGCCCCTCTCTCTTTAGGGAGAGGAAAATGACAGGCCCCCTCGGAAATGACGGCTTACCTTGGATGCCTAGGCAAGGGACTATGTTTCTAACTAATACGCATTATTTGATAGGGTAGTAAAGTTTCATACAATACCAATATGAAACTTCGCGCTTGGTTGTTTACCGCTCTATTTATCAGTATGTCCTTTATGTTGCAAGCTGCCCCGCTGTACCGGGCCGGGCAAACAGATCCTTCTTCGTGGAGAAAGTTACTCCACGGGGAAATTTCCGCTTCTTACCTGTTTTCAAATAGTTACTTGGAAGATTATACCGGGCAGGTATCTTCGGACCGGTTGCGCGGGGTGAGTGCCCGGGCCTTATGGAGCCCGCTTGCGTGGTTAGCCGTAGGGGCGGAATATACCCACTTGGGGAAAGTTTCCTTACCGCAATCCATGGTAGATTCCTATCAGGTAACACAGACCGGGGCAATTGTAAAATTAACACTCTCTCCCGATACCAATCCGCGCTTATATGTAGTGGGTGGCTACGGACGTAGTAAACATTCCTTGCGTTTTAGTGCCTTTTTGACGGATACTACGTATACTCAACCCTATTGGATGGCGGGCTTGGGCGTAGAAACCTGCGTCTACCGGGCGGTGTTCCTAGCCGCCGAAGGGAATATATACTGGAACCGGACTGCGTATATTCATACGTATCATAAACTATCCGGCCACGCTTACGGGGCTTTACAACTGCGGGCCGGCCTACGGTTTTAAGACAAAAGACCTACTTACAGAATAGGTCTTTTATTTCGGGAGCAGATGCCTTTTTTTGATACAATATATTTACAGGTTGTTACTTTACTATACCCGGAGTGCCTATGCGTATTGTAAAAGTTTTGGTTGCTTTAGGTTGTTTGCTTGTTGTACTTCCTGCTAGTGCCCAGCGGGCTGTTTTTAAACCCATTATCCGGGGAACTGCGTCGGAGCGGGTGGTTGCCTATCCGGTGCGGACTCCCTTTGAGCAAGCCTTGCGTGCCGGCGGTTTATCCTATATGGTACCTAATTCCCGCGTGGGGGCGGAAGCACTTAACAAAGGAGTTACTTCTAAAGTAGGAACGCCTTCTTTTAAAGTACGTTTAAAACGCAAAGCCTATGAGGTGTGTGCCCGTCATTTTAATCCGGTAAAAGTAGAAACGTTGTTAGCACGCCATTTGATACAGGAACCGTTCCCGGCGTATTTTAATTCATTTGAGGATTCCTGGGCCGATTTTGCAGAACAGGTGGGCGGCAAATTAGGTACCTTAGAGGTAATTTTAGAAGCTGCTTACGGGCCGGAAGAACAATTTGAAGGAATGTTTTTAGAAACTTACCGGGAAGTGGTGCAGTTATCTAAACAAGTGTTAACGCAAGGGACTACGGCTGCTAAAGCGTTGGAGAATGCTTATATACAAGGCGCAGAAAAAGAGAAAGGGTTTTTTGTCATTCGGGTGCAGGCTACGGCAGAACACGCGCAAGATGTATTATTATTAGATTTGCATCATGTAAAAGAAATTCAGTTCATTTCCTTACGCCAAAGTATTGGCGGGGAGTGGATGGATACTAATTGGATGGAGAAAGAGTAATGTGTAAGGTATCTAAATGGTTGGTAGTGTGTTTGTTCGTTTGTACGTGTTGTTTGGGCGCGTTTGCTCAAAAATCGTTTCGCGGCAAAATGATCAAACCAGTTACTAAAAACCCTGCCGCTTCTGTAGCAGGGACGGTACGCCCGCCGCTTCGGCAAGCGGAGCGGGTAACCCCGGTAAGTAAAGTATTACAACAGCAATGGCTAACTAATTGGAATATGGCTTTACAGGTAGCTACGGAACGTACAGCGTTGCAAGCGGCTACTAATTCCCGTGTCAAATTTTTGCAGGCACACCGCCAGTTGCCCGGGCAAAAACCGCTGAGCCTGTATGCACAAAAGCAAATCCGGTTTCTGCAAGAAAATTTAAATAAAAATGACCATATTTGGCCTTCGTATGCACAAGGGTCGGAAGATATTTACCTGCTGCAGCGTATTATGAATTTTATGGTAGTAAAAGATCCCACGCCGGAAGTATTAGAAGTACAACAAGAAATCATCCGGCTGCGTACCGCTTCACAGGCACTTGCCCCGTCCGAAGTATTAACCCGGGCAAACCAGATGCTGGTGTATGAAATTGTGCCCCAACGGGCTTATGTGTGGGCGCGGGATAATTATGTGGAAGATGAGTTGGCCTTGGGCGAAGAAATAGCTTTTGCAGTAGCTGCCTATAAGGTGCCTATGGAAAATAATCCGTGGCAAATTCCCGGTATGGAGGAATTGGTAGATAAAGTAACTACCTATAATGCGATGCGCCGGGCAACCCCCTTATTTGAAGGCTTGCCGGAAACGTATAAGACAGAGGACGGGATGCAACGTGCGAATATCCCGGTGCTAACCCAACAAGCATATGCACAACAACAGGCCGTATTTGCCGGGGAGCACCCGTTTGAAATGAGTTTAGCCCCTTACCGTGTGGCGTACTTTGGCACTCATTTGCATGGTGTATATAATTTGCTTTCTCCGGTTGAAAAGCAGGCTATCTTGTTCACAACGCCGGAGTTAGCCGATCCGCAACAAATTACGTATACGGAAGCACAATATAATGCGGCCGTCCAACAATGGATAAAAACCAACGGGCGGGAACCCATTTCCTACCTGCCAACGAGCAAACAGGATGTTATGGCCCCGTTGTTAGTGATGCAACATACGGGGAATTATCACTTGACTTTTTATAATTCAATGAAGGAAGAAGTTCCCTTTACCTCTTTGCCGTATGAACAGCAGGTGGAAGTGCTGATGTGGGCGTGGAAAACACATCACATTGCACCGCCGGAAGTATTAGCCGTATTAGGTAACTGATTTACGGGCGGGGAAAGCACCCGCCCTCATAATTTGGTAAAATATCTATTATCTTTATTTTTAGGAAACCGTAACAAACTATGAACAACACCCGCACAGACGTACGCAACGTGGCCATTATTGCTCACGTGGACCACGGTAAAACTACTGTGGTTGATTCTCTGTTAAAATTTGCCGGAGAATTTAAAGTAAAAGAAGATGAAGCGCAAGATACCGTTTTGGATTCTAACCCCTTAGAGCGCGAACGCGGTATTACGATTTTAGCGAAATGTACCTCTATCGGCTACAAAGGCCACACGATTAACATTGTGGATACTCCCGGCCACGCCGACTTTGGCAGCGAAGTAGAGCGCGTACTCAAAATGGTAGACGGTGCGATTTTAATGGTAGACGCTGTGGAAGGCCCTATGCCGCAGACACGGTTTGTATTACGTAAAGCGTTGGCGTTAGGATTAAAACCGATTGTGGTTATCAACAAAATGGACCGCGAACATATTCGCCCCAGCGAAGTAGTAGACGAAGTTTTTAACTTGTTTATGGAATTGGGTGCCACGGACGAACAGTTGGATTTTCCGATTATTTACGCCTCCGGCCGGGCCGGGTGGGCGAGTCTAAAAATGGAAGAACAAGGCAAAGATATTGCGCCCATTTTAGATACGATTTTATCCCACGTGCCTGCGCCGCTGGCCGAGCCGGATGCCCCCTTGCAAATGCAAGTAACGATGCTAGACTATAACAACTTTTTAGGCCACGTGGGCATCGGGCGCATTTTGGCCGGGAACATTTCTAAAGGCCAAACGGTTGCCCTCATTCACCCGGACGGTACGACTACGCAAGCCAAAGCCGCCAAGATTGAACGCTTTTTGGGGCTGGGCAAAGTGGAAGTAGAAAGTGCCACGGCGGGGGACATTGTGTCTATTGCCGGCTTAGAAGGCGTGGACGTGGGCGATACGATTTGCCGCCCGGACGCTTTAAAACCGCTGCCGCCGTTAACCATTGATGCGCCGACCATGTCTATGGATTTTTTAGTAAACGATAGTCCGTTCTCCGGGCGCGAAGGGAAATTTGTTACCAGCCGACACCTCAAAAACCGTTTGGAAAAAGAAGCGCAAACGAACGTGGGCCTTAAAGTAGAACAATTAGAGGGCGAAGGCAAATTTAAAGTTTATGGGCGTGGGGAATTGCACTTAACTATTCTCATTGAAAATATGCGCCGGGAAGGATTTGAACTGGCGGTATCTTCGCCGGAAGTTATTTATAAAGAAGAAAACGGGCAGCTGTTGGAACCTATGGAATCGTTAATCTTAGATATTAAGAGCGAATATCAAGGAGCTGTGTTTACGATTTTAGGAACGCGCGCCGCCACATTGGAAAATATGGTTTCCGAAGGCGAGGACCGCTTGCGCCTGGAATATTTAATTCCGTCGCGTGCGCTCATTGGTTTTAAGAACGAACTCTTAACCAGTACGCGCGGAACCGGGATTATGCACCACAGTTTTAAAGGGTATTACCCGAAGGCCAACTTACCCGATTTGCGCCATAACGGGGTACTGATTGCCAAAGAAGACGGCGAAACGACGCCGTATGCGCTCTATGCATTGGAAAATAACGGAGAGTTGTTCTTAGGCCCCGGGGAGAAAGTATATGCCGGGCAGATTGTTGGTCAAAACTCCCGCGCGAACGACTTGGTGGTAAACCCATGTAAGGCCAAACATTTAAGCAATATGCGCAGCAAAGCTAGTGATGAGTCTTATGTGTTGACCCCGCCGCGGCAGATGAGTTTGGAACAGGCCGTAGAATATATTGCGCCGGACGAATTGGTGGAAATTACGCCCAAGTCGCTGCGGCTTCGCAAGAAGATTTTATCGCACCTGGTGCGCAAGCGTACCGAACGCGCCAACGAGGAAGAAGAATAAATTTTTCTTGCTACGATTTCATATACAGCCCCGCACACGCGGGGCTTGTTGTTGAATATAGATCTATAATTCTTTATGCATGACTTTTAAAGCGGCTTTTTCTTTGGCAACCGGTAAACATTCCTGTACTTTGTAGTTTTTACCATTTACCGCCAGCGAAACAGCCGCAATATCTTCGTCCGTAAGGACTTCTTTATCGTACGTGGTGCGGAATTGGTAGGAAAGCCCGCTTTGGCGGATTAAATCAATAGATTGGTGGATGATATTCTCATTGGTTTCTACCCCGGTAATCGCCGCATATTTGGCGATAGGGGCTTTTAAGTCCATAGCAATAAAGTCTACCAGTTTTTTATCTATCAGTTCTTTGAGAACGTCCGGGCGGGTGCCGTTGGTATCTAGTTTGGTTTTGTAGCCCAGGGCCTTAATGCCGGCCATAAAGCGTACTAAATCCGCTTGCAAAGTGGGTTCCCCGCCGGAAATAACAACGCCGTCCAGCGTGCCCTGGCGGCGTTTTAAAAAAGACATCACTTCTTCTTCCGGTACAGATTCTTGAAACAGGTGCGGGTACACGAGTTCCGGGTTGTGGCAATAGCGGCAACGAAAATTACAACCCTGTGTAAATACAATGGCCGCCGGACAACCCGGAAAGTCAATCAATGTAAATTTGACCAGCCCCCCCAGTTTCATAGAATCCGTACAAAAGGTTCAATTATTTGTCGCTGGCACATTCGCAACCGCAACCACAGTTGCAACTGTCTTCCACACCGTGCATATTTTTGCGCATGGAAAATTCTTCTTTTTTCCCTTTGTTCCAGTTTTGTACCGGGCGCAAATAACCTACTACGCGGGAATATACTTCACATTTAGAGCCTTTTACTTCGCTCATTTCTTTTTTAAGATCGGTAATTTTAGATTCTACGGCTTGTTTTTCCTGTGCTGTCATAAGTGTCTCCTCCTACAGAGATGTTTTCTTTTTTAAGGGAACGGGTCCGTGAAAACCCTTTCCTATATTATGGCAATTTGCCAAATCGGTTTCAATGCCTTTTTGGGGTTAGTTTATCCCCAAAAAGGGTTATTTGCTGTAGAGTTGTTCCTCTAACAAGGCAATTTTGCGCTGCAGTTCTTGCATGCGTTCAGCTTTACATTTCGGACATTCAAAATGTTCCCCCGGAATGTAGCCGCACTTGGGGCAGACACTAAACGTAGGCGTAATAGAGAAATACGGCAGCGTATAGCGTTCGCAGACGGTTTTGATGAATTTCTTCATGGCTTCCAGGTCTTTGATGCGTTCGCCCGTGAAAATGTGTTGTACCGTGCCGCCTGTGTATTTGGACTGGACGGTGCTTTGTAAGTCCAACATTTCAAACACGTCGTCGGTATAGTTAACGGGAAGCTGGGACGAGTTGGTATAGAACGGCTGGTGCCCTTCTTTGTACAAGGTCTCGTTGGCGCAGATAATTTCCGGATAGCGTTCTTTATCTAACTTGGCTAAGCGGTAGGAAGTTCCTTCGGCAGGGGTGGCTTCTAAGTTATAATTGTTGCCGGTTTCTTCCTGGAATTTAACCAGGGTTTCACGCATAAAAGTAAGCACTTTCTCGGCAAATTGTTTGCCTTTCTCGGTGCCGATGTCTTCGCCGATTAAATTAAGCGCACATTCGTTTAAGCCCACGAGCCCAATGGTAGAGAAGTGGTTCTTCCAAAATTCGCCAAAGCGTTGGCGGATAGAGCGCAAGTAGAAACTCATATACGGATAGAGGTTGCCTTTGGTAAAGCGTTCAATGACTTTGCGCTTAATTTCCAAACTGGTTTTGGCTACTTCCATACGGTCTTTTAAGTTGGCAAAAAATTCGTCTTCGTTTTTGGACAAATACCCTAAGCGCGGTAAGTTAATGGTTACTACGCCAATGGAACCCGTGAGCGGGGCCGAACCGAACAAGCCGCCGCCGCGTTTACGCAGTTCGCGGTTGTCAATACGTAAGCGGCAGCACATAGAGCGGGCATCTTCGGGGTTCATGTCCGAGTTAATGAAGTTGGCAAAGTACGGGATGCCGTATTTGGCGGTCATTTCCCACAGCGGGGTGAGTTTGGGGTTATCCCAATCAAAATCTTTGGTAATGTTGTACGTCGGAATCGGGAACGTAAACACGCGGCCTTTGGCATCGCCGGCGAGCATTACTTCGCAAAACGCGCGGTTTAACATATCCATTTCGTTTTGAAACTCGCCGTATGTTTTGTCTTGCAATTTGCCGCCGATAATAACGGGCTGGTCTTTGTAGTAAGACGGTACGGTTAAATCCAGCGTTAAGTTTGTAAACGGCGTTTGGAAGCCCACGCGGGTCGGCACGTTTACGTTAAACAAAAATTCTTGCAGGGCTTGTTTTACTTCCTCATACGTTAGTTTATCGTAATAGATAAACGGCGCGAGTAAAGTATCAAAATTGCTAAACGCTTGGGCGCCGGCACTTTCGCCTTGCAACGTATAGAAAAAATTGACGACTTGGCCTAAGGCCGTGCGGAAGTGTTTGGCCGGTTTACTTTCCGCCTTGCCGACGACGCCCGTAAAACCGCTTAAAAGCAGGTCTTGTAAATCCCAACCGACACAATAAGCCCCTAACAAGCCTAAATCGTGCAAGTGGAAATCCCCTTCGCTGTGCATACGGCGCACATTTTCGGGATAGATTTTATTCAGCCAATAGACTTTGCTGATTTCGGATGAAATATAGTTGTTGAGCCCTTGCAGCGAGTAGCCCATATTGCTGTTTTCGTTGACTTGCCAGTCAATTTTCTGCAAATACTGGTCTACGAGGTCCACGTTAAATTTGGAAGAAATTTCACGCATGCGGGCGTGCTGGTCCCGGTACAAGATATACGCCTTGGCGGTTTTGTGGTAATTAGAAGTTAACAGTACATCTTCCACAATATCCTGTACATTTTCCACGTTGGGTACGGTATCGGAATATAACTGCTGGATAATATTTACCGCGCGGATAGTTAGTTTTTTAGCGGTTTCAGCGTCAAATTCTCCGGTAGTTTCGGCCGCCTTGGTAATGGCCGCGGTAATTTTTTTGGCTTCAAAACGTTCGGTGGCACCGTCTCGTTTTACAATGTGGGTAATAACTTCTGCGTTTTCCATAGTATGTCAGTCCTGGTTCAAAAAAATGCCGCGAGCGCGCGGTAACGTAAATTAAAACAAAAACAAACTAAAATTGCAAATCCCTTCTGAAACTTCCGGCAGACCGGGGGCGAAAAACGCTTACGGACGTCTGAGAAATGAACGACTTCGTCTTTCAAAAGAACTGCAAAACAAGCTGTTAATAATAATTATTACTAATAAGCGCGTTTCTGTCAAACTTTTTGAGGACCTATATTTTTTGCTATAAAAAATAAGTAAATCCTAAAAATTACCTAGGTCCAAAAAAGGCTTGCAAAATACAAAATTGAGTGCTTGACGCAGCAGCCTAAAACTGGTTAAATGTAAAAAAACACACAGGAGGAAGTTATGGATTTTTACCAAGTTTGTACGTTACTGGCCGTGGTATTTTTTGGCGGGCTTGTAATTGTAGCCGTGCGCGCTATTTTGCAAATTACCAAAACGGCCGAAGCGGTGGAGTATTTGGCGTTAACAACGGCCGAAAAAGTGGACAAAACGCAAAGTACGTTTGAA
This sequence comes from uncultured Elusimicrobium sp., assembly GCA_937891135.1. GTDB lineage: Bacteria > Elusimicrobiota > Elusimicrobia > Elusimicrobiales > Elusimicrobiaceae > Avelusimicrobium. The sequence goes on along the minus strand of CALAFB010000118.1, from coordinate 16,906 downwards.
CTACTGGAAAAAGCCGCTACGTTTATGGATTCGGGCGTGTACCGCACGGTGGCCATGGGGATTGATTTAGTGAAACGCTTGCGTAAATAAAATAGTTTAAGAATATAGAGCAAACGGGCTTGTCTTATAGACAAGCCCGTTTGCTGTTGTGCGGAAGTTTTTTGTTTTTTGCCGTTGTTGTTGGCTGCTTGTTTTAAAAGGCTTGACGCGTTTTTTTTTTTGGTAGATTTTGATGATAGTAGCCGTATAAATGGGGGGAGATATCCGGCTTGTAAAAGCCGTTTTGAAGGGCGTTTTTGCCCCAAATAGAGGCATACGGTTTGTAGCAAAAATTATAAGGAGAAGTAATGAAGAATACAAAAGTAGTCAATAAAAATTGTCATTCCCGTGGAATGTTACCCAAGATCTACAACGCTTGTCGTTGTTTTCAAAAGGAAAAGGCCTTATTAAAAGAGTACGTGGAAGATCCCCGATTACAAATTTCGGGGATGACCCTATTTAACACCCCCTCACCTGCCCCTATGGGGCACCCTCTCCCTCAAGAGGCGAGGGAAACAACTCACGGGTTTACCCTGATTGAATTATTAGTGGTGGTACTTATCATTGGTATTTTGGCGGCCGTGGCGTTGCCACAATACCAAAAAGCGGTAGAAAAAAGCCGCTTTGCCACGTATTACGCATTAGCCAATAAAATGGCAGAAGCAAGTGAAGTGGCTTACTTGGCAAATGGGAGTTGGCCTACATCTTTTGATGAGTTGGCCCTGGAATTACCTTCCGATATGGTTCCGGCAGGAACAGGTGTTATCTGCAAAAAAAATCATCAACTGTATTGTTGTATGTCCGTCCCTAACGGTTATACTAGAGCCGGTTCCGTCCGGTGTGGGGATCTCAATTATAATATATCGTATTTCCGTGGATATGCGGATATACAGGGAAATCCTCGCAGCACAAGGAGTTGTGTGGCAAAAGAAGAAAAATACCAAGCCCTTTGTGAGGCTATTAGCGGTAAGCAAAATGGAACTTCAACGCTCACACTCACTCCGGGCGGTTGGTTAAGTGGTTATGTTGCCTATTTGTTAGATTAAATAGGGAGGCTAGGCCGGAAATTCACACGGTTTTGGCTATATGTATTCACAAAAACCCCCAGTATTGGATACCGGGGGCAAGGAGTTTAACTTATAAAGAGTGGACCAAGCGGTCCTAAATGCTTATTGATACACCGCGTAGGCAATTTTGCCGGGTTGCGGCGGCAAGGGGACGCCTGCTTGCTGTTGGCGGTGCTGCCGGACCGCTTTTGTTTTAAGCAGCCGGCGGGCTTCTTTATAGACAAAGGACGTTTCCCGGCGGTTTAAATAAATTGTATTTTCTTCAATACTTAAAATAGGGGTTTGGTTTAACCAAGAACTTGTGGAAATGACTTCGGGTTCTTCTGTCAAGGGGGTATCTTCATGACGGACCGCGCTTAATACCCCGTTTTGGCAAGAGGCCGTACGTACCCGGATAGATCCGTTCGTTTGCGTAAACATTACTTTGCACCAGTTGATAATAAAGTTTTTCATAAAATCCTCCTTTACTTCTATACTTATATAGTAGCGTAATTGGGGTGCAATTCCCAGGGCCCTAGGGCCTGTAGGCCCCTTGTTTTTGGACCCTGGTGTTTTTAGGTCTAAAGACCTAGATTGTATCATTCTCCACGGCGGCCCGGATAATGCTATAATAAAAGATATGTCTTTATTTTCTAAGTTATTTAAGTTATTTTTAGCGGTGGTGTTTTTCCCGTTAATCCCGCTTGTGCTGCTGTTGGGGTATTACCAGGTGCACCTTAAAGATAACCTGCTGGAAACACATGCTAATTTGGCTGAAATGGTTGCTTCTGCCATGAGCCAGCATATAGAGGATTTATCGGGCCGGCTGGCGTTTGCCCCGCAGGTAACAACGGCTTTAGAAAAAAAGCAAGATCCGTCTTTCTTATTGTATGAAGAAATTGCCACGAATCCGGATTTTTTGATGTTGGCTGTTTTATCTGCGGAAGGGAAAGAATTAGTCCGGGCGGGTAACCCCCTGGTGTTGCGTACGGTGGAACCGCTTGATTTGCACGGGAACCCGGTGTTAGCGGAACTGGCACGGGAACCGCACTTATCGGTCAGTAATTTTGATGTAGTACAAGGGATGCCGGTCAGCGAGTTTTTGTACCCGCTTTCTAACGGGGATTATTTGTATGGGCTGGTGAGTTTCTTTCAGTTTATTGCACGCTTGCAAGAGCAGCGTATCGGTACTACGGGGCATATTTATGTATTGGACAGCCAGGGCCAGGTATATGCCGATGAACTGCAATACAAACCCGCTTTTGACGGCGAAACATTACGCCGGGCATTTGCCTCTAAATCGGCACTCATCAAAAATTTGAAAACTCCGCAGGAAACCTATGTGGGGGCCTATGCCCAAGCCCCGGTATTGGGGGCGTATATTGCGGTATTGCAATTAAAATCCGAAGCCTACCGTATGATTTACCATACGAATATTATGTTGGCCTTATTTTTATTAACGATTTTTACGTTAGCCTACTTTGGGGCCCTTACATTTGCCGAACGGCTGGGGGAACCGATAGAAGCGTTATCCCAAGCGGCGGCGCAAATCAGCCATGGGGATTTAGCGGTACACGTAGACCCGGAAATAGGTTGGGGGGAATTTAAACATCTTATAAACTCTTTTAACCAAATGACGGCGGATTTAAAGGATTATCAAAATTTACGGTTACAGGCACAGGTAAGTGCACTTAAAGAGCAGGTTTTCCGCGCCGTAGCACACGATTTACGCGCGCCTTTAATGGGGCTGCAAGGGTATATTTACATTTTACAAAACGGCAAAATTTCTGAGAAAGAAAGACAAAATTATTTGCAGTTAATGGCCCAGGCCGCGCAAAATTTATCTTCTTTATTAGAGGACGTATTGGACGTTTCCCGCCTGGAAGCCGGAATGGCCCAAGTGAAAAAACAAGCTGTGGATTTACCCGTACTACTGCAAGAAGTGGCCGATACCGTTCGCCCGGTTGCTGCCCAAAAACACGTGGAGTTAAGCCTGCAAAACGACGTGGAACATCTGCCGGCAGACCCCAAACTATTAAAACGGGTGCTGATGAATTTAGTATCTAATGCGGTTAAATTTACCGAAAAAGGATTTGTAAAAATAGTTTCTTCACAGGATGAAAAATCGTATACTATTCGTGTGCAGGACAGCGGGGTAGGTATGTCCGAAGCGGAGCAGAAAGGGCTCTTTCAAAAATACCACCAGCTGGACCCGGAAAAACCCGGCTACGGGCTTGGACTTTTTATCAGCCGGCAATTGGTGCAGGCGCATGGCGGAGAGTTAGAAGTAGTTTCCGCACCGGGCCGGGGAAGTACGTTTACGGTCATTTTACCTAAGGAGCAAGTATGATTGTATTTTGGCGGTTATTTTTAGCGTTATTTTTAACAGATTTTGTATTTTTTAATAAAAAAGTATATCAATTACAGCAAACGAGCCGGTTGGGCGCTTTTGCCATACGCAGCGTTACTTTTTTTGTATTAGCGGCGGCTTTTTGCTGGCAGTACCTTTTTTGGCCATGGCCGTTTTTAGAAGAAGTTATGCTGCCCGGTTGGTTGTGCATTAGTTTGGTTGCCCTTTTTTACGGGTTTACGGACTATTATTTTCAACTGGGCGGCAAAATAAAAGGCGGGTATACGCTTTCATTCTTTCTCAAAAATTTTGTGAATGTTTTGTTTTTAGTACTAATTGCCCCGTTTGAGGAATTGTACAAAACCGGTAACTTTTTTGCCGAACCGTGGGTGGTGTTTTTGGTAGGGCTCTTGTTGGCTACGCGCGGGATCGGGTGGTTTATTTTTTGCGTAGAGCAGGATAAATACGGGCGTGATTATCCCACGGCAGATGAACAATGGATGCTGGGGCTCATGCGGGCGGTTTTTTTCCTAATTATGCTGTTGCCCGGGATTCGCTGGGCGTTTTTTCTGATTATATGGATTAGTGCGTGTTTGTATGCACGCAAAAGCCGGTTGTTGGATATCCCGGGGTGGGCGTTTGGGGTGTGTATTACCGGGGCGGTATTTATTGGGTTTTTAGTGCGCTTACGTTTTTATTTGGTGAATTAAATGCTACTCAAAGAGGTTAAATTTGCTTGCTTAGATACCGAAACGACCGGGCTTTCCCCGTTGGAAGGCGGCCGAATTTGCGAAGTGGCGGTGAGTGTTTCCCAGGGCGGGCGGCCGGTAGATGAATTTGCTACCTTAGTGAACCCGCAAATGCCCATGCACCCGGACGTGATTGCCATTCACGGCATTACCAATGAAATGGTCAAAACCGCCCCCGTATTTGCAGCGGTATTACCGAAATTAGCCGGGATTTTAGACGGCTGCGTAGTAGTAGCGCACAATGCGGATTTTGATTTGGCCTTCTTACGTTATGAATTTGAACAATGCGGGATGAAATTCCCGCCGTGCCCGGTGGTGGACACGTTAAAACTGGCTAAAAAGAGCGGACGCTTTGAAAAAAACCGCTTGGGTTTTATTGCCGAGAAACTGGGCATTAGTGCTGCGGGTTGGCACCGGGCCATGGCAGACACGAAAATGGCCGAACAAATCTTATATTATTTTTTGGTGGAACTATCCAAACACGGTGTTACGACGCTGGAACAGTTAGAACCGTTCCAAACTAAACGCTGGAAAGATTTGGTAGTGAACCAGTAAGGAGAAACCTATGAATAAAGTAGTACTTTTAATCCGCGACGGCTGGGGTGATGCCGCTGCCGGGCCGTACAATGCGGTAACGAATGCTAAAACCCCGAATATGGATAAATATCTGCGTGAATATCCGCATACTCAAATTGAGGCCTCCGGCGAACAGGTAGGGCTGCCGGCCGGGTATATGGGCTCGTCCGAAGTAGGGCACTTAAATATGGGGGCCGGGCGCATTGTCATTCAGGAACTCAAACGCTTAAAAGATACCATTGAGGACGGTTCGTTATTTACGTCTAAACCGTTTGCAGCGTGTGTGGAAAATTGTCTTCAACATAATAAACCGCTGCACGTGATGGGGCTGGTGCAGGACGAAGGCGTCCACGCCCACCAAGACCACTTACACGCGATTTTGAAGTTTGCTGCCGAACAAGGCATTAAACAGGTCTACATTCACTTTTTTGCCGACGGACGTGATACGCCGCCGCAAAGTGCCGTCGGTTTCATCCGCACGCTGGAAGAAAAAATCAAAGAATATGGCGTGGGGCAAATTGCCACGATTCAAGGCCGCTACTACGCCATGGACCGCGGCGAAGATTGGGATTTGACCGATAAGGCCTATAACTTAATCGTGCGCGCCGAAGGATTGCACGGTACCACCGCCGAAGAAGTGGTTACTACCGATTACAAAACGATGAAAACGCCTGACGGCGGCCCCATGGTGGATGAATATATCCCGCCGACGGTACTGGGCGATTACAAAGGCATGGAAGCCAATTCTTCCGTTATTTTCTTTAACTTCCGCCAAGACCGCGCTATTCAATTAACCCGTGCGTTTATTGATGACGATTATCCGGGTAAAAACCGCGGCAAACGCGTACCGTGCGTGTATTGCGGCTTAACGAAATACTATGATGCGTTTGAATTTAACGCGCTCCCGTCTATGACGGACGGCGGCGGCATGAATAACCTCTTGGGCGAGGTGATTTCCAAAGCCGGCTTAAAACAGCTGCGCTTGGCGGAAACCCAAAAATTCAAACACGTAACGTCTTTCTTTAACGGGAAGTTGATTAAACCCTATCCCGGCGAGGACCGCATTGAAAAGAAAGGTCGTTTTGACCCGGCTACGTTTGCCGATCACCCGGAAATGGAAGCGTATATCGTCAAAGACGAGGCGATTAACCAAATTAACAGCGGAAAATATGATTTTATCGTCATCAATTTTGCCAACTGTGATATGGTAGGCCATACGGGCAATTTCAAATCCGTCGTCAAGGCCGTGGAAGTAGTGGACGAATGTACCGGGCTAGTAACCGAGGCCGCGCTGGCGAAAGGATATACGGTACTGATTACGGCCGACCATGGCAACGCCGAAGAAATGTGGGACGCCAAAATCAATATGCCCAAAACCGCGCATACGACGAACTTGGTGGATTTTGTGTACGTCACTAAAGACCACACAAACGCCGAAATGGCCAAAACCGGCAACTTGGGCGACGTGGCGGCTACCGTCTTAGACGTAATGGGTATTGAAAAACCAGCGGATATGACGGCCAAGAGTTTGATTGTGAAGAAGTAAACAGCAGTTTTTGTAAATTTCTGTTTGAATGCACAAAACCTAAAACTTAATGTTTTAGGTTTTGTGCCATTTTACAAATTTTTAATGCGAATTTTTTAAATACCGAATTCTTTTTTAAACCTATCGCAAATTTCTGTTCCCACGGGATAAGAATCTTCTGGAAAACATCCTCCATATCTAGAACCATCGTGACGTTGCCAGAAAAATAAATACAATTTTGAATTATCCGATCGGGCTGTATCATTACGATATAATGTGATTGAACAATTTGCTGTTCCACAGGCAGCGACATACCAAAAATGGTTAGTCATGACGCCGGTCGGTTTTAGGCCTTTAGTTTGGGGAATATCAATAGCTAAAGAATGGGTTGCGTTCTCTCCCAAAAAACTGATAGTTTCTGTAGGAATTCCATTTTCTAATATCCATAATGCTTCTGCATTTTTAATGGCGTGTATCATAGAGAAGGCTTCTGCCCAACGGGTTTTCTCTACGGTCTTTTGATACATCGGCAATGCGACCGCGGCCAAAATACCGATGATAAGTACTACCACTAATAATTCTATTAGTGTGAATCCTGCTTTTGCTTTTTGCATAATTTATCTCCTCGTTGGAAAATGCAAAAAAAGACGACGCTTTATTACCTAAGCTATTCCACTAACCCGTGCAATAATCGCCGCCCGCCTACCCCTTGCGGGGCAGGCGCAAAAGCAGACGATTATTTGTGGAGTGGAATATGCGTCGCGGATAAATCCGCCTTGCGCAATGCAGGCTTTCCCTGCACTTCCAACAAATAATCTAATTGTTAAACTTCTTTATTATTTTAATAAAGCATGGACACTTTTTCAAGGTAATTTTTATAAAAAAGGATTTGAAATTTTAGTGAATTTGAGTATAATAACAATATGGGGCAGTATGTAAAAGTAAAAGTACATGCGGGCGAAAAGAAAAACCGGCTGGAGCAAAAAGCTCCGGACAGTTTTGAAATTTGGGTCAAAGCCCCAGCTGAACAAGGACGGGCCAACGAAGCCGTGCGTGCGATATTGGCTGAAAATTTAGGCGTGCCGGAAAGTAAGATTACGCTTATTAAAGGGGCGACCAGCCCGTCTAAAATTTTTTTGAAAAGGGGTTAAGTTATGAAGCAATTTTTAATAATTGTAGTGTGTTTAGTCATCTTGGGGTATATGTGGCGGGACCAGATTCGGTCTAAGGTAAATAGTACCCTTTTAACGGCACCTAAACAGGCCTCCATGGCATGTGAAGTGAATGGTACTTCGTGTGATGATTTGGTACGTATGTTAAATGCCTTGCGTTCCGGGCGGTATTATGAAGGAGCCGCTAAATTAGTGGGGGTAACCCCGGAAGGGGATGCGGTGCGCCGTTCCGGCGGGGCCATGGTGTTTTCATTACCGGACGGGCGAACGCTGATTCACAACCAGGGGGTTGTTAATTTGGAACAGGGGTATTTAACGGTAAAAATGCAAAACGGACATTGGCTTAAATACAATGATAAAGGCATTTTTGTAGACGAAGGGGATTAAGCGTTTTGTTTTACAAGTTAAAAAGCCGCCTGTTACAGGGCGGCTTTTTGCATGGGTTTCCAAAAAAATCAGGATTCAAATAATCCGCTGGATTCTAATACGTTTAAGGCTTTGGTAATATCGTTGACGACTACAATCCAACGCGTAATTCCGCCGGCTACGGACGTGCCGTAAATGGTAGTAATATTGATATCGTGTGCTGATAATACGGCCCCAATATCGCGCAAAATCCCTAGGCGGTTGGGCATATCTAAACAAATAGCATCTGTTTTTACACTCGTAAACCCGGCTTTGGTTAAGGCGTGGCTGATGCCTTTATCGTGCTGGACCGCCACGCGTACGACGGCAGCATCATAGCGTACATCTTGTGCCATGGCAATAATGTCTACCTGTTCACGCACAAAAAGTTCTGCAAAATTTTTAAGCGTACCAGGTTCATTGAGTAAGAAAACGCTGTATTGTTTAACAATCGTAAGTGCCATAATTTTATTATAGCACGCGCAGCCAAAAGGTGCAAGTGAAGGTTATAAAACAGCCGGGTCTAAAATGTCCGCTTTTTTAAGGGCTTCTTCTACAATAAGCATGGCTTTGCAGTCATCTTCGTTATACATGAGAATTTTATGGAGTAAATTTTCATCCCCGGTTTTGAGCCAGTTGGTAAAATAGACCATACTGTCCATCGCTCCGCAGTCATCTTGCCGCCAGTTAAACCCAAATACAGGGGCTACGGCTTTAAGTGAAAAACTGGGCGCGGGCAGGTAGAAAGAATCATTGACCGCTACTTTTAAATCAAAACACAACGCGCACAATTTGTTTAAGTGTTCGGCATATTGCGGAAATATACCTGCCAGTTTGCGCATTTTGCGTACTTCGTATTCCGTCCAATGGTACAGGGCGGTATTTTCAAAATCTTTAATATAATTATAAAAATCTTCAAAGATAGTAATTTCTTCTTCGGGCGTTTTGGCTACAAAGGTTACGTATTTATCTTGTTCTTTATCCCATAGGCCGATTAAATATACAAACGATTTATTATCCCGCGTAAAAGTTTCTGTGGCTTCAAAATCAAAATACAAATTATACTTTTTGGCAGGCGGGGGAAAACATCCTTTCTTGCGCCAAATGGGTTTATTGTATAGAAATGCCCGGGCGTTATAATATGTTTCTGTGGCAAACGGTTCTTCTAAAATTTCTTGCAGTTGGGTAAGCGGGGCACGGGCTACGTCGTCCGTTGTAAACATTCCGTTAATTTTTAAGCATTGGCGCAGTTCTGTATTTAAATGTGGCAGTAGAACTAAATCTTTGGTTTCTTTCATTAGTTTATTGGCATACACGCGCCAGGGGGCCGCGGCGGCCTTGGGCGGTTTGTGGGCCTCGGGCTTGGCAAGCCCGCTTTTAATATTGCGCCAAAATGCCAGTTCGCTCGTCAGCCGGGGTAAATGGTCGGCTTGCCATATATCTACCGTGCGTCCTTTCAAAAGTACACGCGCTTGGGGCGGCGTATAGGATTGGATTTGCCCCAAAATTAAATTCATAAGTGATACTTGCAGCGAATAATGTTCTTTTAAATCGTGCGCGCGCTTAAATTGGTAAATTTTGTAATAGTAATTTCCAAAGCGGCTGGCATGGTCCTCAAAGCGGACCAGCAAATTGATACTGCCATAGATGTTTTCAGCCAAATTCCACAAGGAAGTATTGGCAATAGCACTTTCCCCGCGGGCCATGGCAGCGAGTGTGCCTTGAAAGCGTTCGGTATCGGTATGGGCTTCTACAAAGTGGACAGACGGGAATTTTTCTTTAATCCATTCGTCGCGGGCGGAACGGTCCGTGCGGATTTTTAAATTTTCGTACCGGTTGGATTCGGGCACGGCTTCTTCCTGCGGGGCGTGAAAATTGCACCAAATGCAAAACGGCTCCTCTAAAAGCGTATACATACGGCTAGCGTTAAAATCTTGCCCGTCCGGTGTGCGCCCGGCGGAAAAAGTAGTAAAAAGGGTTTGCAATTCCTGCTCTGTCATACCTTTATTTTATCTTTTTTGGAGTCAGAATAAAACTGCTTTTAATTTGCTAAAATACAATTATGGCTATTTTACGCATTACCAAATACGGCGAACCGATTTTGCGCCAGAAACTAAAGCCCATTAAGTACGAAGTGTTGGCCCCGCTGCTGCCAAAACTCTTGGCGGATATGGAAGAAACTTGCTTGGCCGTGCACGGGGTAGGTTTGGCGGCGAACCAAATTGGGTTGGATTACCGTATGGCGGTTATTTTGCTGCCGAACCCGGATGACGAGGACGCCCCGCCGACGCGCTACGTGATTATTAACCCGGTTATTTTGGCCAAACGCGGGGAAAAATTGGAAGAAGAAGGTTGTTTATCGCTGCCCGGTTTGTGGGCCGATGTCAAACGCGCGACGGACATTACCGTGAAATATACCGACGAAAACGGGGTAGAACAAGTCAAGCGTGCGCGCGGTCTGTTAGCCAAGGCTTTTCAACACGAAGTGGACCACTTAGATGGAAAACTGTTTGTGGATTTAGTAGACCCCAAGTTAAAACCCGAAGTCAAAAAAGCCATTAAAAAGTTACGACCCAATTGGGACTAACATGTTCAACGATTCGGCTCATTCTTTTGTAAACATTGTCAAATGGTTGCTATTAGCCACCGGAGTGGGTATTATAGTGGGTGGGCTAGATGCGGCGTTCCTTAAACTATTAGACGCTGCCATTGGGGCGCGCAACGGCGTGCCGTGTTTTTATATAGCCTTGCCGTTTGCTCTCTATATGGTGGCACTTTTATCGCGCAAAGTAGCCAAAGCCCATAAAGATTATTCCACCGACGCCGTCATTAAACGCATTAACGGGCACCGCCCGGTTTCTATGGGTTCGGCCGTGAAAACATTTGTACTTTCCATTGTTACAATGACCGTTGGCGGTTCCGCCGGGAAAGAAGCCCCGTGTGCCGACGTGGGGGCCGGTGTATCCGCTTTTTTGGCGCGTGTGATTCATATGAGCCCGCAGGACCAGCGCAAAATGATGATTTGCGGCGTGAGTGCCGGGTTTGCCGGCGTGTTTGGCGTGCCCGTTTCGGGTGCGCTGTTTGGGCTAGAGGTGTTGTGGGTAGGGCATATTTTTTATGAAGTGATGTTCCCGGCACTCGTAGCCGGGATTACGGCGTATGGTGTTACTTCGGCACTAGGGGTAAATTATTTGTATCATCCGATTGCGTTTTCGCCGGTATTTTCGGAACTTTTCTTTTTAAAAGTGATTATAGCCGGGCTGTTTTTTGGGCTTATTTCCATTTTATTTATTGAAATTAGTAAACTGGCCCGCGTGGTGTTCCGGCTGGTTACGCTGCGCCGCGGAATGTTTTGGACGTGTATGTTAGGCGGGCTATTACTGGTGCTGATCGGCTATTTTACTTCTCCGTTATATTTAGGATTAGGGATGGCCGGAATAGAAGGGCCGCTTAGTGGGGCGGCGTTACAGTCCCCGTTTGGTTTTTTGTATAAGATGATTACCACGTCGGTTACGTTAGCCGTGGGCGGTATTGGCGGCATTGTAACGCCGATTTTCTTTGTGGGCGCGCAGGCGGGGGCGATGCTTTCGGCATTTTTGCAGGTAGATAGTGCTACGCTGGCTGCCCTGGGGCTGGTGGCCGTATTAGCCGGCACGGCCAATACGCCGATTTCGGCCAGTATTATGGCCATAGAACTTTTTGGAGCGGCGATTGCCCCGTACGCTACGGTGGCGTGCGTGATTAGTTTTTTAATTACCGGGCGGCAAAGTATTTTCCCGCATCAGCGCATTTCGTGGGATAGCGGTAAACTGCCGCAGGAACCTGCCTTAAAAACTTATCAGGGGCCGCGCCGACGCTCGTCGGACCGCGCGGGGCAGCTGCCTTCTCATACTTCGGCTGCCAGCCAGGTACGCCATCGTTTAAAACGCTTTTTGCCCGGGCAAAATCAGCGCAACGCATTTATAAAACGTGCGCGTACTTTTCTTAAAAAATAGACGTCCTTTCGTTGTTATTTCGCCGATTTTTTATTATACTATAGGTACAATTTCTTTCTGTTTTTGGTTGCCTATTTTAGGCTCCGTTGCGTAAAGCAACATCCATTATTCCAAAAACAGCCGTTTAAAAGTACCCATTGGACGGACTAATTACCCGTTTGATTGGTACTGAATGTTTGCCGTTTTATATGAGGGCAGGCTACGGTTGTTTGTTTCTGAAGGGATAATGGATCTTGGGAATGAGCATCCGTTTTTTGGTTGCATTTTCCGAAGCAGAAAAATTGAAACTTACGGAGAATGTAACTATGGAAAAACAAAATACCCGGCGGGGTTATACGCAAAAGAATGTAGTCGTACAAAATAATAAAAGTCATTCCCGAGGATCGGGAATCTTCAACGCTTGCCGTTGTTATCAAAAGGAAAAGGCCTTATTGAATGGGTACGTGGAAGATCCCCGATTACAGACCTCGGAGATGACACCTTTATTTGACACCCCCTCACCCGGCACTTTGTGCCACCCTCTCCCTCAAGGGAGAGGTGAACAGCCCATTTCCTTCCCCATGAGGGGGAAGGCCGAGTGCGTAAGCACCGGGATGAGGGGGCTCGCCCGCGGATTTACACTCATAGAACTATTAGTTGTGGTACTGATTATCGGTATTTTGGCAGCTGTGGCGTTGCCGCAGTACCAATTTGCCGTAACCAAAGCCCGGTATACTGAGTTGTTAACTACGCTTAATGCGTGGGAAAAACAAGCCAAATTGGCATTTATGGAAGGAAATTGGAATAAAGGCTCCGATGGGTTATCTGATGATCACAAATGCCAATTTACGCCTTTTTTAGAAAATGCCGGTATGGCGGAATCTACTAATACAACATTATGGCGTATTTCTTTAGAACACTGTATGCCAAATGAAATATTTATAGACATCGTGCCACAGTTTAGTAATGGTATACCAGACATAGAAATCTATTACTACCCGAATGGTACAAAATTATACAGCATGTACTACGATGCAGATAACCCTGTTCAAGCCAAATTAGCCAATTGGCTTAAAGACATAGATCCCGCATTTGAAGATTTGTAAAATGATATGCTGTGTTGCCCCGCCTATGAAGCGGGGCAATCATATGCACTCAAAAACGAATTTGCTATAATATAACTGTATTTCGGGGCTTTTCAAGTGCCCTTAAGGAGTTTATTATGGATTCGTTTATTTCTTCTGTGATTACGTTGGCCCTCGTTATGGACGGGTTTGGGAATATTCCGCTGTTTATTACGGCCCTTAAAAAAGTAGCCCCGGAACGGCGCAAAATTGTGCTCGTGCGCGAACTTAGTATCGCCATGCTGATTATGGTACTGTTTTTGTTCTGCGGGAAATGGTTTTTGCAGGCGTTTGGTATTCATTCGTATTCGCTTAGTATTGCCGGGGGGATTATCCTATTTTTAATTTCCATTGATTTGGTATTTGGTAAAGGCACGGACGAAGCCCCCAAAAATGACCTTACCGGCGAGCCGTTTATTGTGCCATTAGCCATTCCGTTGGTGGCGGGGCCGGCGGCTCTGTCGTTGGTACTTATTATTGCGGCGCAACATTCCAACAAATTTATTACGCTGGGGGCTGTGGTTTGTGCCTCTATCATTAACTCCATTATTTTAATGGCCTCTTTCCCGATTAGTAAACTGTTGGGCCAGCGCGGGTTAACGGCCATTGAACGGTTATCCGGGATGATCTTAATTTTGATGTCCGTAGATATGGTATTGGGCGGCATTGCGGAGTTTGTGAAATGATTAAAAAGTTTGTTGCGTTTGCGGCCTTACTGTTAGCAGCCGGTGTTTCGTTTGCCGAAGACAAAGTAGAATTTGCGTTATTTGTCAGCCCCACGTGTGTGCATTGTAATAAACTCAAGCACGAGTATTGGGGCCCGCTGCAAGAAAAATTTAAAGATACGGTCCATTTTACGGAGTACGATATTTCCACCCCGCAGGGTAGTTTGGCCTTTCAAAAAACAGCCCAAGCGTACGGAATTGCTCAAAATAAAATGGGGTATCCGGCTGCGGTGGTGGGTAGTACGTATTTAATGGGCTACCCGACCGAAATTGGTACGTATGCCGAAGAAGCCATTGAAAAAGCACGCCTGCTGCACGAAAAAACAAACGTCGTGACCGTGGCGCAAGAAGATATGAAGGAACAAGTCCAATCGGCGTTCCAAAAAATTACGTTTTGGGCGATTATCGGCAACGGGCTTGTGGACGGGATTAACCCGTGTGCGTTTGCGGTGATTGTGTTTTTTATTTCTTTCTTAACGGTATATAAGTATAGCCGTAAAGAAATTATTTTGGTAGGGGCTTCTTACTGTGCGGCGGTGTTTTGCGCGTATTTACTGTTGGGGCTGGGTGTATTTAAATTCTTATATGCCATGCGCGGGTTTGCGTATGTGATTAAAGGGTTCTATGTTTGTACGGCTGTGGTCTGTTTGCTATTTTTTATACTGAGCATATATGATTTTTGGATTTACCGTAAAACCAAAAAATCAGACGGGATGTTGCTTCAATTACCTACCAATTTAAAAGTACGTATCCATAAAATTATGGGGTTTTTCCTGCGTGATAAACAAAAAAGCACGGGGCGTTTGGTGTTAGCGGCGTTGGCAGTAGGGTTTTGTGTGTCTTTGGTAGAAGCCGTGTGTACCGGGCAAGTTTATGTGCCGACGTGTGTACTGATTATGCAGGAGCCGTGTTTCCGCGCAAAGGCCGTATTTTATTTGGTGCTGTATAATTTGATGTTTATTGTGCCTTTGGTGGTGGTGTTTGTACTGGCCCTGTTGGGGTATGAATCCAAAGGATTTAATGACTTTTTCAAGAAACACTTAGGCGTTGCCAAGTTGTTATTATGTGCGGTATTTTTAGCGTTATTTATACTACTGGCACAGAATATTTAACTACATTTAAAACACGTTTAACAAATATCCCCTGGCTTTGTCGGGGGATATTTTTTGGTAAAAGAAAACCCCACACTATAAGGTATGGGGAAATGCAAAGAGTATGTATGCAACACAAACAAAACGCCCTCTAGGGGCCTCGAACTACCGTCGAGAGGGTGTCCACTTTGGTGTACCATTCTTTTATTATAATTTTTCGAACTTTCCACTATCATCTTGGCACTTTGGCTAGTTCGAGTTTCTAGTGTGCGTAGCAAAGACTTAGTGTGTATTGGGCATTTCGCCTCACGTGCCAAGAATACCCCAAATGCGGGGAAACCCCGGTCTAAGGCCTTAAACCCCGTTTGTAGGCCGATTTCGGGGCTTTTGAGGATGCACGCGTGTTGAACTGTAACCCCATTTCTTTCATTCGTTTAGTATGAATATATTCCGCAATTTTTGCATAATTCTCCAATACAACTGCACTAATCTAACCACGTTTTACTGATTTTGTGGTCAGTTTGGGACACTTTTTTGACTGAGAATAATCTTGAGGTCGCAGATTGCGATATCAAGTCGATTTTATTTAATGAGAGGGTTTTTTAAGACTTTATTAGTTAATCGTTCTTTCCTAGAATGACTCATCCGGCTTATTAGACAGAAATCAGCCAGGGTGGTTTCCAACTTGCAGGTGGCTAAATTGCTTTTTCTTGCCATTTGTATCTCCTTGAAGGTTAGGGGCTTGTCTGTACACATATTCACGCTTCTTATAGGGAGAGAAGTCAAGGATTTTAAGAGACATTCACTGGGGGGAATGATTTCTGCTTTACCCGACAAGCGTATTGCAAGCAAATATGTGTTACAATAACTATTATGAACGCAAAAGAATTTTGTACCTGTAGAAATACCAAATGCAAATACCATCCCTTAAATCACGAGTTGGGGTGTACGCCTTGTATTGAGATAAATTTGAAAACAAACGATATTCCGAATTGTTATTTCGAAAAGATTGATCCTGAACACAAACACAAGGGAACCAAAATTAAAGATTTTGCTGAATTTGTTCTAAGCAATAAATAGCGTGATAGCCGCTGTTAAAGGGGCGGTTTTAGGGTTTAGTATCCAAAAGTAGATAGGTCGGCTATTTTATAAGCGTTTTGCGATATTTCTCGCCCCATGCAGCCATAGCATCCAGTACAGGTTTAAGGGAGTGCCCGGTTTTGCTTAAAGCATATTCCACTTTTGGCGGCACTTCGGCATATACTTTGCGCGTAATCAGGCGGTCTTCTTCCAACATCCTCAGATTATCCGTTAGCACTTTTTGAGAGCATCCTACACTCTTTTTAAGCATACCAAAACGTTTTGTACCTGTCAGTAAATCCCGTATAATGAGCACTTTCCACTTATTACCAATGACCTGTAATAAAAGCCCCACAGGACAAGGGGACATATTGTTTCGCGTTATCATAGTTTTATTATATCTTTTTGTGTCCAATAGTTTCTAATAAGTACCTATATTACAAAATAGTGCCTACTTTACAAAAAGAACTACTTTGTGTTTTAATAAAGGTATCTTAATTTAGAGGAGCTATTTATGGCGAATTATAAAAAGACGGAAGTAGGGAATTTATCGGAAGTAGCAACAAAATATGAAAATGGAAAAGTTTTTTTGCACGATGTCTTGGGCTTAACAGGTTGTGAAATTTCTGTTAGTTCTATGCCTGCCGGGATAAAACTTCCGTTTAATCACAAACACAAACAAAATGAAGAAGTATATATTTTCTTAAAAGGAAATGGGGTAATGACTCTAGACACAGAAGCGGTAACGGTTACAGAAGGATCATGTGTGCGTGTATTACCGAAAGTTGTTCGCACAATGGAAGCTAAAACCGATATGCAGTACATTTGTGTCCAAGCCAAAGAAGGTTCTTTAGTTCAATTTGGAATGGGTGATGCGGAGCTGTGTTAACTTTCTAATCCAGGATAGGCCCTCTGATGATTACATACATCAGAGGGCTTTTTAGTGTCCAAACTCTGTCCATTCTCCGTATAGCTTATTTGCTTAATCTTGCTTATTTACTGTGACCAAAAAGCGCACGCGTACCACATATGTGCTAAAATACAAAAAAG
>CALAFB010000117.1 GCA_937891135.1 uncultured Elusimicrobium sp. | reverse complement strand
CTTTATTTAAAAACACCGGGCAAATGGCAACATCGGGAATGACCTCTTTATTTAACAAAGGGTTTACGCTCATTGAACTTTTGGTAGTGGTGCTTATCATCGGGATATTAGCGGCGGTGGCGTTGCCACAATATAATAAAGCCGTGGAAAAAAGCCGTATTACCCAAATATTAACGGTAGGGCGGGCCATAGTACAAGCCCAAGAAGCGTATTATTGGGCGAATGGAACATATACAGATTCATTAGAAAACTAGATATTGATATAACTGTTCCTGACGGTTATACATTAACAATGGCGCACGCAGAAACAGAAAAAAAATTACAATTTAATCGTAAAGCAAGCAATTACCAATACGAAATTCTGTTTGTTTTAAATCGGTACCCAAACGCAAAACAACAAGGTGTTATATACTGTTTTGCAAACAAAACAGCTCCCCAGCCAAGTATTGACCTCTGTAAATCTTTTGGTAACGAACTTAAAGGTTATGACGGACATTATCGTTATTTAATTCAATAGTTTGGAAAAAACTTTATTATTGTAGAACCTTCCCGATAAAATCCAATAACGATGAAATTCCCAGGCCGGGGGTTTTCTTTTACCAATAAAATAGGGGGCAATCTTTAGATTGCCCCCATCAAACCCCCGGCGGGGGGGATTGTTATAGTGAAATCGCACTTACCGGGCAGGTACCGGCGCAAGAGCCACATTCAATACATTTGGTTTCATCAATGTGGCGTTTCCCGTTTACTTCGCTAATAGCACCTACCGGGCAGGAAGATTCACACGCACCGCAGTTGATGCAAACATCAGGGTTTACTTTATAAGCCATAGTTGTTTCTCCTATTTACAAGAATTTCTACCTAATTATTATACTAAAAAAAGGGAGCAGGTACCAAGTAAATTCACGTAACTGTAATAGTTAAGTATATTTGAAGAGGAAAGAAACAATGCCAATTTGTTTTAGTTATGTTATAATATAACTTAGAGGGTATTATGAAAAAACAAGTTTTATTACTTACATTAGCCGCTGTTTCGTTCCCGCTGTTTGCTCAGCAGGACCGTGGCAGCTTTTATGAAGAAGAATCCCTGACCGAGCGTCAGGCCCGTTCGTTTGCTGCTGCCCAACGCGCGGCAGATGCTCAGGCAGCTACTGCCGAAGGGGATATCTACCGGGGAAAAGTGCTCAATGCTGTTCCCAGTAATTATCAAAGTACAACGCTGGCTAATCCGGCCCCGGCTAAAACGAAATATGTGTATGAAACCTCGCTCATCCGTGCAATTAAAGCCAATGATGATGACCGGGTACGCACGCTGATTTATGCGAATGTAGATGTCAACGAACGCAATTATGCCAATATTACGCCGCTTACGGTAGCTGCGGAAAAAGGGAACCTTGTTATTGTGCGATATTTGGTGGGGGCCAATGCAGATGTGAACGCTGCTTCTCCGTATGGGGTAACACCGTTAGTGGCGGCTTCTGCTACTGGGCATACGGATGTAGTGGAATTTTTGCTGGCCCATGGTGCTAATGCGGGCGTCATGGACGAATCTCACAAAACTCCGTTATTGTATGCGTCTTATTTTGATGATGCTGTTTTAATGGATGCCTTAGCAAAGCAAAGTCCCCAAGCTGTAAATATACCGGATAGTGCGGGTAATACGCCGCTTATTTATTCGTCCCAAAGAGGGTATCAAAATAACGTACAAGCCCTTGTAAATAGCGGGGCGGATGTCAATTACCGCAATCCTGCTACGGGTATTTCTGCAGCGGCTGTTGCAGCGGCGGAAGGGCATGCTAAAGTATTACGGGCACTAGCCAAAGGAAATGCTGATTTTAATATTATGGACCGGGAAGGCCGTACCCCGCTTGCGTATGCTACCGAAAACGGGCAGTCCGCTGCGGTGCGGGAACTGATAAAATTGGGGGCCGACCCAAACTTGCAGGACATGCATGGGGTTTCTCCGTTGATGCGTGCCGCTGCCAAAGGGGATAGTGCTTCTGTTTCCAGTTTGTTACGCAGTAAAAATATCCAGCCCGATTTACGCGATGCACAAGGCCGTACGGCGTTGATGTATACGGCGTTTTCTTCAGATACGAAAACCCCTACCTTGCTGATTCGCAAAGGGGCAGATGTAAATGCAGTAGACCGTGCTGGTCGGAGTGTTTTATCTATCGCGCAAAGTGCTCAAAACAGCGCGCTGGAGGATATCTTAACTGCTAAAGGGGCAGTCGCCTCTTATACGTCAGCTGTTCCGGTGGATAGTGTAGCCTATCAGCAAGCTTTGCAGAATGAAGCGGCCCAATTGGCACAAGTTCGCCAACTGGAAGCCAAGTTGGCCCAAGATGAAGCCCGTGTACAGCAATTACGCCAGAACCAACAAGCTGCGTTGAACCAAGCGCAAAACCAAGTACAAGCAGTTCAACAATGGAACAATGCAGCCCAAAATACAGCCCAACAGATGAAAACAACTGCGGTCCAACAGCAACGTGCTGCACGTGGAACGATTCAAAATGCAACTACGTTACAACCGCGTTTGCAGTCTATGACGCGCTAATTTTTTGGTACTGCTTTTTTAACTATCTTCTTAACCCTGGTTTTATACCGGGGTTTTTTATTGCTTTATTGCCATTGTGATTGGTCGCTTGTTTTAAAAGGCTTGACGCGTTTTTTTGGGTAGATTTTAACGGTAAGACCTGTATAAATGGGGGGAGATACCTAGGTGGTAAAAGCCGTTTTAAAGGGTGTTTTTGCCCCGAATAAAGGGATACGGTTCGCAACAAAATAAATGTTGTAGTTGTAGGTCAGGTGAGAATCTGACAAAAGGAGAAAAATAAATGGGAAATCAAAATATCCGGCGGCAAGCAATAACTCAAAATAAGAGGCTGTGTCATGCTAAAAAAGGGGATTGGGTAGCAAACCAAGTATGCAAAAGTGTAGGGGGAAAGTATGTTAGCGATAGTACTGGATGTACAATCGGTACTTGTTCAATATATGAATTATAAAATACTCCTATTTATTTCCTTAGAAGTTGCGCTGCAAAGAAATCAGCTACTATTTTATCTACAGCCGGCGTATCTTGCGTAAAGTTATGGTCAAACCCTGTTACTGTTTTAAGGGCTCCGTTTGGGAAAACCCGGCTATATTCTACCCCGTACTTATAAGGTACTAACGGGTCATCTTTGCTATGTATTACCAGCACCGGGCCTGTATATTGAGAAGACACTTCATAAATCGGCAAATGTTGGGTAGTTTCTAAAAATGCGCGGCCTACTTTTAACCCGTTGGATAACGTAATAAATTCGGGTACGTGGTGCGGGTCATATACAACACCAAATAAATTTCCGCGGGCCGTATCTTCTTTGAGTTCCGGCGCGGGGGACATTAGTACAATACTTTTAAGACCTTTTTCGCCTAATTCTCCCGCCAACATTCCCGTGATTACTCCACCTTGGGAATGACCCACCGCGGAAACAGACGTTACCCCCGGCAATTTTTTTACATACGCATATACGCGGCGCGCATCTTCCAGTTCGTTGGGAATGGTCATCTCCAAAAAAGAACCTTCGCTTTTCCCGTGTCCGTTAAAATCAAACAATACGGTGGCTATCCCGCGTGCGTTGAGTTGGTTGGATAGTTCTGTGAGTAGCGGCATATCTTTACTGGCGTTAAATCCATGTAGAATCATCACTAACGGATAGGTTTTTTTATCTACAGGTGTATGCAGTACGGTTGCCAGTTTACCGTGGTTCCCTTGCAGGTTAAAATTCTGTTGGGTGGAAAGCGTGGTGCAACTTCCCAATCCAAACAAGCTGATAAATAAAAACAAAAATAGTTTTTTCATCAAATCTCCTCGTTCGTATTTTCTAGTTTATCATTTATATCCAAAATTGGGTATTTACGGGATTATGTTTGCACCGTATTTTGGAGGGAAGGCGGATTCTTTCCCAATTTGTACCCCTTAAAAAGATATAATATCAAAGATGAATATCCGCCATTTAACAACATGTGCGCTTTTGCACGGCCTGGTGTGGGGGATTCTTTCCCTGGGGTTTTATCATGTCAACGGTTTTTTAACGGACCCGCTGGGGCTGTTATTTACGGTTGTTTTTATACTCGGGCATATTGGCATATTTGCGTTGGCCCTGTTTTTATTGTGTGCCCCGTTTAGATGGTTAGGGCCGCGTATGTTGCAGGTGGCATCCGTAGGTATTAGCAGTCTTTTTTCATTATTTTGGGGCTTGGATTTACTGGTGTATTCTCAGTATCGTTTCCATATTAGTCCTGCAATGTTGGAGTTGTTTTTCGGCCCTGCCGGGCGTGAAATTTTTGCCTTTTCCACAGCTACCTGGGTCGTTGCCTGGCTCAGTATTGTCGGGTTGTTTGCTGCGGAATGGGGGTTGATGCTTTTAGCGAAGCGTTTTCCCGTGCGGCCAAAGACGGGCCTGGTAGTTTTTGGGGGGTGGATGCTTGTTTTCTTGCTTTATAACGGTTTATATGCCTGGGGTAAATTTAATATGGTGCCGTCCATTATCTCTCAACGTGCCATATTGCCGGTGGCAGTTCCGTTTTCGCTCAATACTTGGTTGCGCAAATTAGGATTTGAACCGAAAAAAGATCCGTATGCTACGCCTGTTTCGGGGGCACTCGCCTATCCGCGTGCGCCGCTTGTGTGTACGCCGTCTGTGCATCCACAAAATGTATTAGTGCTGTTGGTAGAGTCTTGGCGTGCAGACAGTTTTACACCACAGGTAATGCCGCGGCTGTCGGCCTGGGTGCACCGGCCCGAAATGACGTATTTTGCAAATCATATTTCCGGCGGGAATGCAACGGAAGCGGGGGTGTTTTCGTTATTTTACAGCCTTCCGTATGCGTATTGGAATGATTTTACCAGCATCCAGTTGCCGCCACTACTTGTCAGCCGCGCGTGGGAGCAAAATTATGCCCCTGCTATTTTTGCAAGCAGTAAATTAAACAGTCCTACCTTTCATCAGAATATTTTTGCGACGGTGCCAAATTTGCGCCTGGAATCCCGCGGAGATACCAAATGGCAACGTGACATCAATGCGGTGGAAGATTTTGAAAACTTTTTAAATACGCATCCTAAAAACCAACCGTTTTTCGGGTTTATCTTTTTAGATGCTACGCACGGCAGCCAGTATCCGCCGGAAGATAGCGTATTTACGCCAGTACAGGAAGTGAACTATTTATTAGTGAGTAAAAATACGGATCCAGTTCCATACCTGAATCATTATAAAAATTCGGCTCATTTTATAGACCGGATGGTTGACCGTGTGCTAACGGATTTACAAACCCGCGGTTTATTACAAAATACGTTTATTATTATCACGGGGGACCACGGCCAGGAAATCAATGATACCCGTCATAATTTCTGGGGGCATAACAGTAATTTTGCCGATTATCAAACCCATGTCCCGTTATTTGTTTGGAATCCGGCAGGTACAGCTTCCCAAACGCATACATACCGTACGACGCATTACGATGTTTCTCCAACGGTTTTATCCCGTGTGTATGGGTGTACAAACCCGGCGTCTGATTATTCAATCGGGCAAGATTTATTTGATGATACCCCGCGTCCGTTTAGTATTATTTCCAGCTATACCAAAAAAGCGATCCGTACGGATGATCAGTTAACCGTGCTGGATCAATATGGCGGGATTGAGATGTATGATAAAGAATTTTACCCGTCTGCCGGGGCAGACCCGGCAGCTATCAAAGCAGCCCTGGCGACCTTTTCTCAATTTTATAAATAATATACTTGAAAATAATCCTTATTTGGTTATATAATAAGAGGGTAGTTAATTTAATGAATAAGGAGAAAAGAATGAACGCATTTAGTAAATATTTTATAGATCCCATCAAAAACCACTACGTGGATTTTGGAGGACGGGCAACCCGCACCCAGTATTGGGCGTTTGTAGGGTTTAATATTTTGGTGGCCATTGTTATTGCCATTGTAGCGGCTATATTAGGTAGAATTTCCGGGGCGTTGGGGGGTATTGCAATAGGAGTTTATTATCTGTTTGAATTAGCCATTTTGTTGCCGTCTTTAGCGTTGGCTGCACGCCGGTTACGTGATGGAGGTTTTACCCCGTGGCTTTTGTTATTGGCCTTCATTCCTGGGTTGGGCGGCTTAATTTTGCTGATTTTATTCTTGTTGCCCAGCAAAAACTAGTTGTTCCCAAATTCTATAAATAAGTCCCGCCGGTTGGTGTCTGCCAACGGGCGGGGTTCTTTTTTAAGATGAAAATGCCGTTGTTTGTTCCGTGTTTTTCTTTTCGGAAAAACGCCTTTTTCCAACTAATCAAAAAAAACGATACAAATCCAGAATGCTTTTTGTATAATAAAAGTACATAGGAGCGAATTATGAATTTACAAGAACGTCAAAATTTACCTAAGTTATGGTTGTATAGTTTTGCAGTTACTAATAAAGCATTTACCCGGTTGCTAATGATATGTATCGTATATTTGTTAGTGGGGTTTGTTATTTACCAAATTTTAAAAACATTCGGGCGGAGCCTTATTATGTTTTTAGCTCCTTTTTTTATGACAAGCAGCAAAATTTCGCTTATTCTCAATATGCTTGCATTTATTTTTGCTATATGGGCCTTGATGCAATTATATAGTAAATTTTTTATTACTATAGGGACCCGTTTAATTGGGCAAGAGGCCGAACAACAGCGTTCTTTTCTGTTAGAAACTATTTTTGATTCTATTAAACCGGCTATTTTTGCAGTCATTGCAGGTATTATTGCGGCGATACCGGCGTTATTGGTGGCGGTTCCTATGTTTTTTCTGTTGCGTGATGCCAACCCGCATGTAGCAAAATTGGTGGAGTGGTTCGTGCGTATGATTTTATTTTTTACAATATATATCCGTTTAACGTATGCCCAGGCGTTTATTATGTTAAAAGATTTTGGCCCAATTGACGGTCTGGTAGCAAGTTGGCGTATGACCCGCGGTATGAAATATTTAGATACATTCCTAATGTGGCTTATGTTTGCGGGCACGGCGTTCATTTATGGTGTATTGGCCGTTTGTTTGGTACGCGTGTTGCATGTGGTTATTCCGTTACATTTGGCCAGTTTCTTTGATTTATCTAAAACTTGGATCGGTTGGGTTGTCTTGTTTATCATTTTGTTTGCCGTGGTTGTGTTTTGTTTCTGCCAGGTGTGGACCTTCTTGTTTATTACCTTTTTAAACCGGTACTATACCAATGACGGCGGTGCTTTTGTAACGGACCCGCGGGACCATATTGTCCCTCCAACCAATTTCACGCCGCTTCCGGCGGTAGAAGTTCCGGATGTGCAACCTGTTCCGGTGGAAGAAATGCATGTGGAAGAAGGGCTTCCACCCACTACGGAGCGGATGTCTGCCTCCCAGCAGGTTGCAGCCCAACAAACTCAAGCAGCGGTGTCCGAGCAAGCCCCGCAGGAAATTACGGGCGTGTCCTCTTTGGGGTCTATGCCTGCAGCGCAACCTGCTCCGGCCGTAGCCCCCAAGCCGGAACCGGCAACTCCGCCTGCCCAAGAAGCACCACAAGAATTTATTCATCTGTCGGTAGATGCATCGGTAGATGATTTGCAAATTAGCCAGGCGTCCATTAACACGTCGGATGAGGATGCAAACGAAATTACCCAGCATTTAAACCAAGTCTATACTCCGACGAAGGACAATGCCATCCAGTACGGAGACGAGGACCGTATGCCTACTATCTTGTTTGATGATGAAATGGCCAAAGAATTAGAAAAAACAGTCCGGAAATTTGCCGATCAGCCTAAGAGCGATAATGACACTCCGCCGGACCCGGGTTCTATTAAAATCTCAAAATAAACCATGCCGGGGGCTTACAAGCCCCCGTTTTTACCTATGAACATAACTCCTGTTACTATTTTGACGGATATTCGTACTTTCTTTACCATGGCCCGTGCGGTGGTAAAAGGCCGTTATAAAATGCCCTGGAAAACATTTGTTTGGGTGTTAGTATGTATGGCGTATTTTTTGTCGCCTATTGATTTGTTACCGGATATTGTCCCACTATTGGGGTTTGCGGATGACGGTGCATTTATTATTTATGTATTATTGTTAGTACATCAGGATTTAGAAAAAT
The DNA here is from genome assembly GCA_937891135.1 of uncultured Elusimicrobium sp. GTDB lineage: Bacteria > Elusimicrobiota > Elusimicrobia > Elusimicrobiales > Elusimicrobiaceae > Avelusimicrobium. Next base: position 16,141 of record CALAFB010000117.1, on the reverse strand, counting down.
TCCGCCGGGATCAAGCCGACGTTATAGAAGCCGAAATTATAGACGAAAAGGAACTTAAAAAATGATTAAAAAAATATTGAAATTCTTGTTTGTTACGGGGATGGTATTAGTGATATTAGCCGGGGTAGGCCTGTTGACACTTTATAAAATGTATCCGCCGGCAAAACTTAAAATGATGGCCCAGGAATATGTTGCACAAAATTTCCAGCGGGAACTCACTTTTGATGATATTTCTTTTACATGGATTGGTTTTACGCTTACCAATGCATCTTTGTCTGAAAATACTACCTTTCAAAACGGGACATTCATTCATGCAGATAAACTGACGGCCCATGTAGCGGTAAAGCCTCTTTTTCAAAAACGCATTGAAATTAGCACTATAGAAGCAGACGGTTTGCAAGTAAACCTTATGAAACGCAAAGACGGCCGTTTTAATTTTGATACCTTGTTTCCTACGCAAGAAACGGCCCAACCGGAAACGCCTGCCCAGCCGGAGGATTCCGCTGCTACGCCATTTGTCCTTACGGCAGAAAACATACAGCTGGCCGACTGCGATATTGTATATCAAGACGAACAAACAGGCCTTCGTGCCGCTGTGAATGATTTAAACATTACGGTTGAGCAATTTGATTTGGCCGCTCCGTTTAATGTGCGGATTTCATTTACAAATACGCTTTCGTTATGGGGGCAGCCCGATATTACGGTCCCCGTTCAACTGTCTTTGCATACGTTCTTGGCAGATTTAAACCTGGCCGATGCTTATGTAACTGTTACCGATGCTTCTGCCCGGTATCAAACCGTACAATTTAAACTAAACGGAGATATCAAAAATTTAGAAAATCCGTCTGTTAATTTATCCGGTATGCTGACTGGAGTCAGTAACCAAGTATTTAATGCCTTTGCGCCGGATTTGCCACATTTTACGTTGCCTGCGTTGGCGTTATCTTTGCAAGCCCGGGCGGATTTAGAAAATTCCGTTGCCACAATTACCCAAGCGAAACTATCCGTACAAGATAGTTCTTTATCAGCCAGCGGTACTGTAAATTGGGGCCAAGCCACCCCGGCCTATCAGTTAGCGGCCTCGCTTAAAGCCAATATTGCCCAGCTGGTTCAAATGACGGACACGCTGGACGGCTTTTCTCCGTCGGGTATTTTAAGCGGTCAATTTAAAGCAACCGAAAAAAAGAATTATACAGATGTTAGCGGTACGCTTACCCTAACGGATGTAAGTGCCTTGTATCAGCCGTTTACACTTACTAAAACCAACGGTACGGTAAAGATTGTTTCTTTGGAAGATATTTCATCTGCGCGTTTAACCGGGCAGTTAAATGGGCAAAATTTTACGGCTTCTTTTTCTTATAAAAATGTGAAAGATGTGATGAACCTGGTTTTGGGATTGGATTTGGAGAAACTCTTTTTAAAGGAGTTTCCAGCTTCACAATCTACTACCGAAGGAGCGAACCAAACAGCGGATGCGGACTCCCAACCATCTGCTACGCCTGTGCGTCTGAATGTGCAAGCGCAAGTAAATATTGGCGGGATAGACATCCCGTATCTCCAGTCGGACGGGCTTGTTTTATCTGCCCAATTAACGGATATTACTGATACGCTGGCTAAAACCAATGGAACAATCAGTTTTTCATTCAAACCTGGTAAAATTACCAACTTGGATAATTTTATCAAAGACAGTAAAATTGCCAAAATTATTTTATTACCTGTGGCGGTAGTTAAAAAGGTGGCCTCCATATTACAGTTAAATCTGTTCCCGACGGATGAATCGGGCCAGGGCACTACCGTTTCTTTTACGGAAGGGACCGGGCAGTATACGTTTACAAACGGAGTGATGAATTTGGATAAAACAGTTTTTAATTCTTCGGTTACTCGGATTTCTGCTTCCGGTACGGCTGATTTCCAAACGGAGCAGTTGAATATGAAAGCCACGGCTACGTTGCTCACGCAAGCGGCCCCGGTGGCTATTAAAATTACGGGTTCATTTAGTGAGCCAAAAGGGAAATTGGATGTAGTCAATACAGTTACTTCGGTGGTTGGTGGCCTATTAAACGGAACGGCCGTTAAGTCCGTTGCCAAAACCGGGGCTGAGGCAACTTCCGACACGGCCCACTTTGCAACGGATACAGTTAAAACGACCGTTAATACAGCGGCCGATATTATCAAGGGAGTGGGGGGCTTATTTAAAAAGAAAACCGATACAGATAAGTAAGCGTTGCTATTTGTATAATGTTAAACCCCTAGCCATTAATGCTGTTGGACTAAAAATTTTGCTCCTGGTGGTGTGACGTAGGAAGATTCTTTCGTAGATTTAGGCAAATCGTTAAATCCTGCACCGGATGCAGAAGAACCTGTGGTGTCTGCTTTAATCGTAAAATTACCCCAAGTACCTTCTGTAAACAAATGGCTTGTGTTCAGTCGCGGAATACCCAAGGTTCCTACCCGTAAATTTTGCCATTTCAGTTCTAAGGTTTCTTCTACTGTTAATCCTGTGTTGGATGGTAGAGGAGAACCATCTGGCAGGTTAGTAGGTATCTGTAAAGTGGTAATAAAAGCTCTGGCCACTTGTAAGTTGGCGTTTGGGTAAAGTTCTACACTTCCGGTGTCATCTACCATCCACACGGTAGAACCGCTATTAAAAACCGTATTATCTTCCAAAAGTAGTGTATCTATTTGAAGGGGACCACCCTCTAAGTTAATGGTACCTTCTTTGCCTGTAGGACCAAAATTAACTACTACCTGATTAGAAAAATCAAGCGGTCCAGAAGCCGTTCCTTTAATATTGGGGTAAGAACAAGTCAACGTCTCCACTACTGGGAAAGAACCTACCGGTGCAGACAATATAGTAGTAAATTTCAATTGTTCCGCCGCGTGCAGCATAGGACACGCCAACAAACTAACAAATAAATATAGATATTTTCTCATACAAACCCCTAAAAGTGTAAGTTATAAGTAGTATAGCTAAAATTCTCATTAAAAACAAGGGTTTTCTGCCCAATTTGGGGCTATACTTTGTTCCTCGGATAGTCGGATACCTCCGCCCTACCGGGCGGCTGCGCACAGTATATGGGGTTAGCAAGGGGGGCTTATTGCTCTTTGCGTTTAACCGTTTTTGGAATAGTAAGGCGCGGCAAAAAATTGCAGACAATGTGACATTGGCAAGATTTTTTAACAAAGCCGCACCCAAAAACGGCTAAACCCTTCGGGCCGCGCTTTTTTTTGACTATTACTTTCTTTTTTTGTTTGGCATAGTAACTATGCCTGCACAAAAGAAAGTGCGTTCTAGCACAAAAATCCTAGCGGCGCCAAGGCAAGAAGCTCCCCTTGCTAACCCTACCTCGCGTCGCGTCTATCCCCAAATTTGTTTGAAAACCGTACACAGCAAGACAAAGGGTTTTCTGCCCAATTTGGGGCTATATGTTGGTGTATTGACAGCAGTAGCATGGCCGCAATACCAAAAGGCAGTTATGAAAAGCAGAGTGACAAATGTAGTATTATTTATTAGTAATACTCAAAAACAGCCCCGTACTAACGGGGCTGTTTGATAAAGTTTTGAAGTGTCTCTTACATCTTCATCATTTCTTTGGCATTTTTAAAGACTTCGTCCGGTGTAATATCCTTCATACATTTAAAGTGCCCCAGCGGACATTTTTTACCGCCGTGCAGCGCACACGGACGGCACGGTAAATCTTTTACTTCTAGTACACGGTGCCCTTGCCCGTATGGAAAGAACCCCAGTTCCCGCGTGGTTGGCCCAAAGATAGCCAGCGTCGGCACATCAAACGCCGTAGCGATGTGCATCGGGCCGGAGTCATTGGTAATAAACAAAGACAGGTGTTTCATTAAGGCCATTAAATCCGCCAAACTGGTTTTGCCGCATAAACTAGCCGCATGTCCTTGGGCCAACTGGCAGATTTTTTCGCCCAGGTCCGTATCTTGCTTGCCACCACCGACCAGCACACATTGTACGCCCAATTCCGTTTGCAGTTTGCCAATAAGTTCCACAAAATAGGCTTGCGGCCAACATTTGGTGGGCCAGGCTGAACCTGCGTGAATACCGACCAGCTTTTTACCTTCCAAATTAAAATCTTTTAATAACCGCGCTACATTTTCTTCAGCAGACGGTGTAAAAGACATGGTCAATTTTTCTCCGCCAAACTGTTCTTTGGCAATCCCTTGCAGTAAAGACAAATTGCGTTCTGCATCGTGAATCATCCAGTTAAACGGTACGGTTTTTGTATATAAAAACCACCCTTCGCTGGATGTAAAGCCGATGCGTATCGGCACCCCGGATAGCCACGCGATAAGCGCGCTTCTAAAACTGCGGTGCGGCACTAGCAAAATATCTATGCCGGATTTTTTGATAGCACGCGCGGTTTTCCACACACCGGCAATTTTATTCCAGCCGCGTTTATCGTTTAAAATCACTTCACTTACTTCGGGCAGCGGTTTAAAAATATCTTCTGTCTGCGGGCGCGTAATGACGACAATTTGCGTATCCGGGAAGAGTTTTTTGGTCTTTTTAATAAGCGGTGTAGTCAGCACGCTATCGCCGATAAACGAGGTTTGGAAAATGCCTATTTTGTTAATTTTCCGCCCGGAGGTTTCCGTAGAGCGGTAGGCCCAATCTCCCAGTTTGGGTTCTTTGTATTTAACCGGGATGTTCCACGCTTTTAATGCTTCTAAATATTTTTCCAGCGTATGTTTTTCTAAAACGGGGGAACTTTTGTGGAATTTTACAAACATACGGCGGGCCAAGGTGTTTTTGTCGTAGCGGGCCCGGTTCGGAATACGGGAAAACCAGCCAATTAAAATGCTTTTAAGCGTAGCGTGCAAATCTAAAAAGTGCGTATAATGCCCGGCGCGCACCTGGCTAATGCAGCCCCATAAGGTCGGTTTGGCTACTAAAATTTCATCAATATCCGGGTGCCCGGCCAAGGCTTGTGAAAAAGCCGGTTTGACCATCAGCGTAATGCGGGCGTCCGGCCACGCTGCTTTGAGATTTTTATAGACGGGCGACGAAAGCACAATGTCCCCCAAGGACGATAAACGTAATACTAAAATGTTAGGATGCTGCTCGTTCATATTGTTTTACAACCCCCATTATTTTGTCGGTAGCTCCTTGAAAACTGCGGGCAGTTTGCAGGGCTTTCTCATTCATATTTTCTAATTGCTGCGGGTCTGCTAATACACGCAGGACCGTTTCTTTAAAATTGGTTTCATTGACAAGAATTCCGCCGCCTCTTTCCAATAGTGTTTGGGCGGTGTCGGGCGTATTAAAAAAGTATTTACCGAATAAAACAGTTTTGCCTAAAATGGCCGGTTCTAATAAATTGTGGGCCCCTTTGGGTACTACGGAACCGCCCACAAAACATAGCGTTCCTACCGCGTATAAGGACTGTAATAATCCCATAACGTCCACACATAAAATGTCTGTTTGTTTATGGTCCGGATGTTCGCTCCAAAAAGCATAACGCAAATGGCTTTGACGTAACGTGCGTTCAATTTCCTGCTTGCGTTCCAAATGGCGCGGGGCAAAAATAATTTTACATCCGTGTTTCAACAGTTCCGGTGCGGCCCGTAACAGCATGGTTTCTTCGGCCGGGTGTGTGCTGCCGGCTACCAAAATTTTATCTTTGTGCCAACCCAATTTTTGGAGTACGGCTTGCACTTGCGGCAACTTAGCTGCATTCGGCGAAAGCGTGTCATACTTTACATTTCCGCAAACATGGATTTTTGCTTCCGGCACTCCTAAAAACGCATATCGTTTGGCTGCATCTTTCCCTTGCAGGCAGGCAAAACACATGGGTGAAAGTACCCGCTTAAATAAAGGCCGTACCCACCCGTATGCTCGGGTAGATTTCTTAGAAATCCTGCCGTTCACAATGGCATACGGTACGTTAGCCTGGCGGGCCGCTTCTAATAAATTGGGCCAAATTTCCCGTTCTACTACTAGTAAACGGTAGGGCTGGGCAATCCGTATAAAACGTGCACACGACGGGTAAAAATCAAGTGGAACCAAAACAGCGGCGGAAATATCCGGGTTTTTAAGGGCTGCTTCTTTACCGGCCTGAGTAGAGGTAGTTACTAAAATACGTTTATGATAATAGGTTTTTAGTTCGTGGATAAGACCTTTGACGGAATTTACTTCTCCTACGCTCGCACAATGTAACCAAATGGCTTGGCGCGGCAGCGAATCTCCCCGTTCCAGGCCGAAGCGTTCTCGTAATTCGGCCCGTAAATGTTTAAGCAGTTTACGCCGGGGGGAGAGCAAAAAACTTACCGCCACGCCGAGAGCCGCAAACGGAAAAGCGAAATTAGTTAGAATGAGTAAAAACAACCCCATATTTTTATTATACTAAATTGCAGCAAACTGGCAGCAAATTTGGTAAACCACAAAACCTTAAGTTTTCTATGAGAAAAACACTTTTCTTTTTATGACTGAGCATGTCCTCTCTTAGATGCGGCCTTTGAATTTAAATCCGATTTCTTCTACCGCTGATTTTATGGCTTCATCGGTCGGATTGCCTTTTACATGGGCGGTATTATTACTTAAATCTATGGTTACTTCCATTACAGAGGGAATCTTACGGATCGCTTTTTCAGCGGTATTTTTACAATGATTACAACGCATACCACCAATTTTAAAAGAACAAATTGTACTTGCCTGGGTATTTTTCGTCCTTTTCTCTTTAGGTTTCGTTTGTTTACATAACAAGGCATTGGCAAAAAGAATCAGTAATATTCCGGAACAAACTACTTTAAAATAATAAAATGGGCCGGAGTGGGGGGCTGTTATAGTAAAATTTGTTACTTCAAACCAACTGGCGGGTAAACAATGGTCTATAAATAATCCCATGCTGATAGCCCCTATGATAAGTGTAGTTAAGTAAAGAACAAATGTTTTTTTGCCAAGTACTTTTCCAATGACCCACATAGAGGCTATGTTTGCAGCCGGTCCGGCCATCAGTAATACAAGGGCGGTTCCGGGGCTCATACCTTTCATCATTAACGCTATGGCTATTGGGATAGAGCCGGTAGCACACACATACATGGGAATCGCAACTAACAACACTAATATCATCGTAAGGAAGGTATTATTTCCAAAAATCATAAAAAAGTCATCCGGGACAAAATATGTAATGAACCCGGCAATTACCAAACCTGAAAATAGCATTTTTCCGATATCTTTCATCATATCAACGTATCCATACTGAAACACTTGTTTTAGTTTTTGCGTAAGAGAAAGTGTTTGGGCGGGGCGTCCGGTGTTGTTCCGGAGTACGACGGAAGATGTTTCTTTTGCAGTAAACAGCGTGGTGGTAAGCCCTGCAAATAAGGAAGTAACCAAGGCAGCTACCGGGCGAATTACGGCAAACGGTAATCCCAGTAATGAATAGGTGGCAATGATGGAATCTATGCCTGTTTGCGGTGTCGCAATTAAAAAAGAAACTACGGCTCCTTTGCAAGCCCCTTCTTTATATAGGGCCATCGCCGTAGGAATTACACCGCAGGAGCATAAAGGCAACGGAATACCAAATAAGGTGGCATACAAAACAGATACCCAGTTATTTTTGGATAAATAGTTGACAAATAAGTGTTGTGGTACCCATACGTGCAAAATTCCGGCAAACAGAAAACCGAGTAATAAATAAAATGACATTGCATTAAATATTGAAAAGATAACGGTTAGTATGTCTTTGATAAATTCCATATAGCACTCCTGGTTATGGGGCAAATGTGGTCAGATATATTCTTAATACAATGGATTCCTGATTAACAATCATATATTTGTTTTTGTTTCTCTGTCAACAATAATATGGTTTAAAATATGGATGTATCACAAAAAACCTACTGAACGGAGCATAAGACTTGTCAATACATTTTCCGGAACAATCTAAGATAGTTCATATATCCATTATTTGTTTTGCTTTTTTACTAGTAAAGTAGCGTTACAAGAAATATAACTAATTTTATTTATTTTTTTGATATTTTTAATGTATTTTAATATAATATACACATATTAAACTTGTTTTGAATTTGTTGGCTCTGTCTTTGCTTCTTTGCTTTTTTCTATCCACAAATAGCCGATTTTCTTAGTAATTACTTCTTGTCAGGCTTCAAAACATGATATTACGGGTGCCGGTGTGGTACTGTAATTGAATATAGAAATCAAAAGGTTGAATCTTGTGCCCAAAACTATTTTGCGGAAGTTTTTTCATTTCCAGCAATGAATTCACAAGGAATATTTATGAAAAAAGGGTTCTCTGTCTTATTCTATATCAATGAAAAAAGCACTCCTGCTTGTCTTAAACGCTCGTTGGATAGCGTTTTATCCAATACGGTTTGCCCGGATGAAATCATAGCGGTGGTTTTTGGCTCTATTAGCCAAGAAGCACAACAGATATTAGATGACGTAAAATCTCGTACCAATTTGCAGGTTATTACATATTCTATAGATTTTGGTAGAGCTGCCGGACTTCACAAGGCTCTTTCTAAATGTTCTAACGAACGAGTAGCCCTACAAGATGTGGATACTATTTCTCTTCCAGACCGCTTTGAAAAACAACTGGCCTATTTTAATGAACACTCCGATGTAGCTGTACTGGGCGGTTGGTGCCAGGAAATGGATGATAATTCACGTTTACCTACTGCTATCCGGGAAGTTCCTGAGAGTGAAAAAGAAATTCAGCCGATGCTGAAAAGGAGGGCTTCTTTTGTTTGTCGTACGGTTATGTTCAAACAAGAAGCCGTTTTAGAGGTAGGCGGAGAACAGGATTTTCCCATGTTTGAGAACGATTATTTATGGTCTCAGATTATCGGAAAAGGATATAAAACCGCGAATCTGCCGGAGGTACTAGTACAAGCTCGTGCGTATAGATATCCCGAAGTACTTGCTTTGCCTTATTTCCGAATGAAAAAAGAGTTGTTTTATGAAATGCGTTTAGCAGGTGTAATAAGTAGTTTTACCTATTACCGCATGGTATGTAATTGTTTCGTCAGATATATGCTTATGCCGAATTGGTTACGCAATTTATTTCATAATGAAAGGTTGATATCAGATTAGGGCCGAGGTATGAAACTTGCAATTCTAATACATGATACCACTATAGCAATCAAAATAAGGAGTTAATTTTAAACCAAGCCTTATCCGCTTAACTAAAATTTAATCTGTTTTTGGAATCTTATAAAGGGAAGCCGTTTTTGTTTCCTCATTTGGCATTGTTCTTCCTATCCTATATAGGTTCCGTAAGCACATTAAATCTTTGGAGTGTGTATGAAACAAAAATTTTCTGTCCTGCTCAATATTTATGCAAAAGATAAGCCTGTTTGGATTAAACAGGCATTGGATAGCGTGCTTTCTAATACTATTTCACCGACCGAAGTGGTAATCATGGTGGACGGGCCTGTTGACAAAGGTATACAAGCGGTTCTTGACGAGGCAGTTAAAAACAAAACAGTTCGTATTTTATCTCATCCTGTGAATATTGGCCGAGGTGCAGCACTTGGCTATGCTGTGCCAAAGTGTAATTGTGAGCTTATCGCTTTGATGGATGCCGATGATGTGTCGCGCAAAGACCGTTTTGAAAAGCAATTGGCAGCTTTTGTTGCCAATCCCAAACTTGCTGTTTGTGGCGGGCAGATACAAGAAGTAAACGCAACTACATTTGAGCCGCTGGCAAAACGCAGCGTACCTTTAACACATGACGAAATTAAACACTATCTCAAAACCCGTATGCCTTTTAATAATCAAACAATTATGTTTAAAAAATCTGCCGTGTTAGATAGCGGGAATTTTAAAGCTTTCGGACTAGTAGAAGATTACTATATGTGGGTGCGGGTAATTGCCAAAGGGTATAAAACGGGCAATGTGGCTGATATTGTGGTGGATATGCGTGTTGATCCTGCGTTATATAGCCGCCGCGGTGGGTGGAATTACTTTCACATGAACAAAATGTTGTTTGACGAAATGAAAAAACTTGGTTTGTTAAATTCAAAAGATTACTATTACACGCTGTCGGTACGTTTTGTGGTGCAAGTTTTGATGCCTAATTGGCTGAGAAGTATGTTTTATAAGCGAGTTTTGAGGTAAATATGAAAATCGGATTGGTAACTTTATATAGAGGATATAATTATGGCACAAGTTTACAGGCCTATGCACTAAAGTATTTTATTTCTTCTTTAGGTTATCAGACAGAAATCATTTGGCTAGCGGAAGGAGCCCAAAAAGGACGAGATATACGCTTGGGCAAAATAGCCAAAATGTTATGGCGTTGTCTGTGGCATTTTCAATTGTTTAAGCATACTTTTTTATCGTATAAGAATAGTTTCTCTAAGAAAATTTTACCGGGAATCAAAACAAAATTTTTAGAATTTGCGGATGAAAAATTACAAGTAAAAGGCCTGGCGGAAAAGCAACTAAAAGCATTTTCCGTAGATAAAGATACGTTGGCGGTAGTTTGCGGAAGTGACCAGATTTGGAGTGCCACGGCAGCAAATATTGAACCTCTTTATTTTTTGCGTTTTGCTCCCGAACAAAAACGTGTGGCATATGCTCCCAGCTTAGGCAGTAAAACGGTATCTCAATATAATAAAAAAATATTGACAAAATATATTAGCGAAATTCCATTTGTATCCGTCAGGGAGGAAAGCGGAGCTCGTATTATTAAAGAACTGACCGGACGGGAAGTCCCAGTATTGTTAGACCCGACATTGCTTTTAGATTGGAATGATTTTTGTACTGAATCTATTTTTGAAAATTATATTGTGGCATACTTTTTGGATGTTCCGAGTTCGGTGGCTTTACAAAGTATCAAGCATATTAGTAATAAATATAATTGTCGGGTTATTGTTTTCCCACACAAATATGCCGAGTATCAACCATTCAATAATATTATGTATTACCCGGCAGGTCCGCAAGATTTTATCTGCTTGATTAAAGGAGCTAAATGTGTCTTGACCGATTCTTTCCATGGAACCATTTTTTCAATTAATTTACAAACACCGTTTTGGACGTTTGAGCGTAATTATGCTTCGGGCAAGGGGCAAAGTGATCGTATTATATCTATATTAAACAAAATGAATTTACAAAGTTATTATATTACGGCCCCCGATGAAAAAATACAAAACATTCCGTCCGATAAGCAAACGATGAAAGTCGCTAAAAAATGGATTTTGACACAGCGGGACGTTGCCCGCAAGTATTTACAAGATGCCTTCCGGCAAATAAAGGATCAAAATGAGTAATCATATTTTAGAAAAAATTTCCGTGATTGTACCTTGCTATAAAGTAGCGGCTTATGTGGAAAAATGCCTGTTATCTGTTATCAACCAAACCTATAGTAATTTAGAAATTTTAGCTATAGATGACGGTTCTCCGGATGATACGCCTGCAATTTTAGATAGATTAGCCAAACAATACTCACAATTAAAAGTAATTCACAAAAAGAATGGGGGGGTTTCTCTTGCGCGTAATACCGGGTTAAGCCACGCAACGGGTGATTATATTGTTTTTGTGGACGGGGATGATTTTTTAGCACCAGATTATATGGAATATATGTTAGATCTTGTGCACAAAACAGGGGCAGAATTTTGTTTATCATTGGATTGTTTTAAGAAACAAAGGGAATCCCAAACAGTTTGTCAATCTATTAAAACGGTTTCTCCAGCAGATGCAGTTGCATTATTATTATCTCCTCGCGTGGTAGTGGGCTGTTGGAATAAAATTTATAAACGCAATTTATTGATAAAACATAATTGTATTTTTGCAACGGATTTATTTTACGGTGAAGGACTAAATTTTATTATTACGGTAGCTCAGTGGGCTAATTGTGTGGGTATAGGAAACAGAAAAGCATATTATTACAGACGCAATAATGTTTTATCTGCTACCACCCAATTTAATATCAAAACCTTGGAAAGTAACAATAAATCCCTTAACCGCATTGAACGAAATTTGAAATTTCATACGCCTCTGATAAATACCATGCTGATATTACACCGCAGTTTATTTTATTTATCAACGGCAGTTCGAATACGGACAGCTGGACAATTGACGGTATATCGGTCTGAATATCAGCAATGTATGTCTTATGTGCGGAAAAACTATTTGAAATTACTTTTTAATCCTAAAGTTTCTATATATCGCAAATGTATGTTATTAGTGGGGTGTATCAATCCGTGGTTTCTTGTGAAATTAGATGTCATTCGGCGCAAACGGATTGTTGCACAAAGTGTGGGGGCATAGAGATTACAACTACGCCAATTTCTATTACCAGTAGTTGTATGTGTCGGTTGGATATTATGAGGTCAATAATATTTTGATAGCACCCGGCGGGTGATTATTATTCTTATAAACCTTTCTAAGACCTGCTTAGATAAAAACTGCTACACCTTCCCGACGAGAGAGGAGAAAATAACCCAACAAAAAAGGTGCTTTCCCAGAAGTGCCTGAAAAAATGGTCGGGGCGGCGGGATTCCCCTACAGTAAATTTCCTGACGGAAATTTCTTCCAGGCCGGGCCTCGTGGTTTTTACCTTTCGTGTTTCGCCAGTCGGCTTACACTCAAACAAAAACATCACTCCGGCCTTCTCATCCCGACGCAGGCAAAGCAGTTTGCCTGCTCCGCCCGTTCACAGCCACCATTTAAATAAAAAACCCGCCTTTCGGCAGATTCTTTATTTAAATGGTCGGTCAGTGGGTACTGACTGTGGGCGCATCTTAGAACGCGTATAGAGGATTCCCTGTTTATCAGGCAATTTGCAGGCAAAACCAGGCAATTATACGCTTATCTTTTGGATTTCGGAGCAAATTGGATGTTTCAGCCCTCTTCAAAGAAATATCTATCTGCGTGTTCCAAATTCCCTACTTGTGATATCAGGGAAAAAACAGGGAAAGTTCAGCCCAAAACAGTAAAAAGTTTTGGGAAATGCCATTCGTCTAATTATAAATTACAACAATCATAATCTAACTATTTTATATAATAAAAAATATGAAAATAGGTTATTATTATGGAAAAATGAAATCTTTTGTATTCAGTAAATTGGGCGTGTTCTTGATTTTTTTGCTTGTATATCTAATTGTAAATCTGTTATTTGGTACTCAAATAATACCTAGTGCGGATAATTCGGGGCTATGGTTTTATTCTGGGTTGTTCATGCTATATTTTTCCATTCTATTTATTGAACCATATTACACCTCCCCGAAAAATGTTATTTCTAATGTTCTTCCAATTTTATTGTTACTACTGCCAATTAAACAGTCTTTTGAGTATCCCGCGTTATGGTGGCTGTTGCTAGTTTTTTGTGGGCTAATTTTGTTTATTTCTCTTTCTGGAATGTATTTAGATGATACAACAAAAAGCCCGAATGTTTGGCAAAATAAGCTGTCCCAACAAATAGTCAAAATCGTGAATATTTTAGGGAGAGCAAGGGTTTTATATTCTCTTTGTTTCTTAGTATTTTTATGTCTTTTTGGTGAGTTGTCAATTCTGCAACAATTGGCAATGTTTGTGCTTTGGTTTATCATCATTTCACTAGACCCATCCAAACTGCATAATCAGTTGTTTTCTCAAGAATTACAAAAGCAAGAACAGCAGATAGGAACTATATTCGGTGTTCAGTCCAGGAAAGTGTTTTTGGTGAAGTTATTTGAGGACAGAAAAGGAATCAAAAAGTTTGATGTCGTACAGTTTAAGTATAAAATGGCAGAACAGTCGGAGCGAACATTTATTGGGATAGTGTTTGATACGTATTTGTTGAATCAAGAAAAATGGGCTAAAATTCTTGCATTAAAATCAAAAAATATTGAGAAGAATGCTTTAATTGACAATGTGGTATATTTGTCAACAGAATCAACGACAGATTTGAATTTGGAGAATTTTGTTGGGATAGTGGATTCCGGTTCTGACATAGGAAAGCTAAAATTTGAGTATTCAAAACAAAATGATGACTTACAAGAAGGCGATTTGTTATTTGTAGAAATTGGTAAACGGAAAATATATTATCAAGTATTAAATGGTTTAGTCACGATTGAATCTTTGGAAGCTCGCAATGAAATCGGATACATTGAGGGAGAGGCTATACAAGTGGGCGAATGGAATCCATCAACTCTTTCTTTTCAAAAATATGGATGGGTGCCACCCGTTAATACACCTGTATTTCGTACTTCCCCGCATAAAAATAGTCAAACATTTGAATATCCAGAATTACAACTCGGGAACGTTCCTGGGACAACTTTTCCAGCTGTGATTAATATTAAAGATATGATATCTCATCATATCGCTATATTGGGCGTGACTGGATCCGGAAAAACTTTTATTTCTCATAAATTAATTAAAGAAACGATAAAGGAAAATAAAGTGATATGCATTGACTTTACAGGAGAGTATTCCTCAAAGTTAAAGGATCTTAATCCTTTGAAGATTATTCAAAAACCATCGGGCTTGAAAGATAGGGAAAAAGAATTTCATACTATAATAGGGAAAGAGGAACAACGTAAATTTAGAGAGAATATATCAGTAATTTTACAGGAATATGTAAATAAGTTTATGGCCGACTCAAATCCATTGGGTATACTCGAACTACCAGATTTGTCAAATACTAGTTTTTTATTGGAATTTACACAATTATTTATTGATATGGTCTTTACATATGCTAAAGAGCGATATCAACAAAATGAACCAATTAAACCTATTTTAATTGTTTTTGAAGAGGCTCATACTTTAATTCCAGAAACCACATCATTAGGGGATTTGGGGGACTACGGTGTAAACAAGGCATTAGTAAATAAAATAGGGCAGATTGCTTTACAAGGAAGAAAATATGGAGTTGGATTTATGATTATTGCCCAACGTACTGCCAATGTATCAAAGACGGTCCTGACTCAGTGCAATACTGTGATATGCTTCCAGGCTTTTGATGAAACTAGTTTTACTTTCCTTGGAAATTATTTAGGCAGAGACTTATCCCGTACGCTACCGCATTTAAAGCAATACCACGCCGTATTGGCAGGCAAGGCTATGAAATCGGCTGTTCCAATGATAGTTGACTTAACCCAAAAATAAACTTTTTAGTTTATATTTCTTTTTTGTGTGCTTTTAATGTTAATTTTACAGCGCGGTCAAAGTCGGATTCTATCTTTTGTTTCTTGTTAAACTTGTCGTATTCGGCTTCGGCATGTGCCTTGGCTTGTTCACGGCTGATAGAGCCCTTATCCGGCAAGATTTGGTATTTGCGAAAGGCCAAAAACTCGTTCACGCTGGCGGCAAATTGTTCCATAGTAAATGTATTCTCGCGTTCAATTAAATCTTCAATATAGTCAAAATAGCCCGTTACCGTGCGTTCTAAGCGGCGGATTTGCTCTTCGGTAAGATAATTTTTGGCAATCGATACGTCCGATTTAACGATACGTTTATCCGGTGCCCCTGCCCATGTTTTAAGGCCCATGTGCTCTTGGGCGCTATCAGCCTTGTAATAGACAATTTCTGCTGCAGTTTGACCTGTAATCGCATAATGAAACTTGTTTTGGACCGTAGCAAAAAAGTCTTGGGTAATTTTGGAGTTTTTGTCATAGTCAATGCTACATTCTTGGAAAATATCGGTAATCTGCTGCCAAATGCGTCGTTCACTCGCGCGAATGGAACGGACGCGTTCCAAGAGTTCCCGAAAATAGTCCTTGCCAAAGGTAGTAGTGCCCTGTTTTAGGCGTTCATCATCTAATACAAAACCTTTTTGGATGTATTCTTTGAGCACTTTGGTCGCCCAGATACGGAATTGGGTTGCGCGTACAGAATTGACCCGGTAACCTACAGAAATAATGGCATCAAGATTATAAAACTGAGTATCTTTTGTTTGAGTTTTGCCTGGTAAAGCTCCGTGTGGAGTGGTTATTTCCATTTTGGAAATAACCACTTTCTCGTCCAATTCGCCTTCTTCAAATATATTTTTTAGGTGTTTGTTAATCGCAGGTGGTTGTACCCCAAATAATTCTGCCATGGCTTTTTGGGTTAGCCACAGCGTTTCATCTTTAATAACAGCGTTGATTTTAATGTCTTCGCTCGGGGTTGTGTAGAGTAAAAATTGTAAATCTTTCTGCATAAAATCTCCTTAATTCATGCGTACAAGTTTGGCTA
>CALAFB010000116.1 GCA_937891135.1 uncultured Elusimicrobium sp. | reverse complement strand
TCTTTCCCTACACGACGCTCTTCCGATCTATTAGCGGCTAAATCTTTAAACGCATGCATAACCCCGATAACCGTACCAAATAACCCGATAAACGGAGTAATGCTTCCTAACGTACCTAAAATGGATAAGCGTTTTTGCAGACGGGAAACTTCAAAATCAATCGTAGCTTGGGCAATTTTTTCTAAGTCCGCGTGAGAGCGGTTGCGTTCCTTGCATAAACGCGCAATTAAAATAGCAGCCGGTGTATTTTTAACCGCCTCTTTGCGGCAGGCTTCTTCTATTTTAGCGTAACTACCGGTTTGGAGCGGATGCTTGCAATACGCAATTAAGCGGCGCGAATAGTTAATGGCCCGGCGCAACCGGAAATAGCGTTCTAAAATCACGGAGATAGAATAGACGGAGAGCAAAATTAAAATAATTAAAATCGGTCCCCCCGCCGAAAGAATTTCACGGATGTTCGTCATGTTGGAAAAGTCCATAATTTACCCCTTGTTTATAAAAATAATACAAATTTGTATACAAATATTAGCTAGTAATCCAGCCGATACATCATCAAACACGATACCAAAAGCGTTTTCCATTTTATCAAACGTTTTAACCGGTCCTAGTTTTACCGTGTCAAACGTGCGAAAAAGCACAAACGCTGCCAACAGATACGGCCACGTATGCGGTAAAAACGCCATGGCCGTAATATAGCCGGCCATTTCGTCTATGACGATTTTGGGGTTATCGTGCCCCGTATATCCCTTAAATTGTACTTTTTTGCAGACCCATACGGCAAGTATCCAAAAGAGAAGCATGGCTAGTAAATATAAAACGGGGTCTTGCGGAAACAAAAGAACAAGCGGGATACCCCATAGCGTACCTAAAAACCCGGCTCCGGTGTTCTTTTTGAATTTAATAATTTTAGACGGTAAATAACTGATAAACAGCCCCGTAGCTAACGCTTTGTAAACTAGTTGCATGGGGCACTCCAGGATTTTTTAAGTAAGTCCCAATTATTACGCAGGTAGGAAATAGCACTTATCCACGTGATAACGGCGGCAATCGCGGTAACGGTATACGGAAATTTAGCAAGTGTAATAAACGTCATCCAGCAAAAACGCTGTGCCGGGCCGTGTACTAAATGGGATAAATGCATGAGCACAATGACAAAGAAAATAATGCCGATGGCTGTCATTTGCACAACGGTTTTAAATTTGCCCCAGCGTTCAGCCGCCATCACTTTGCCGTCTAGCGCGGCAATAGCGCGTAAGTTAGAAACCATAAGTTCACGCAGTAAAATCAAAAATACGGCCCAAATCGGTACGTTTAAAGGTTTAATGGCTACAAACGCAAAAAACGCCGCTATGACGAGAATTTTATCTACAAACGGGTCCACAATGGCCCCAAAGGAAGTAATCGTATTCGTTTCGCGTGCGATTTTGCCGTCTACCCAGTCCGTACT
The DNA here is from genome assembly GCA_937891135.1 of uncultured Elusimicrobium sp. Classification (GTDB taxonomy): domain Bacteria; phylum Elusimicrobiota; class Elusimicrobia; order Elusimicrobiales; family Elusimicrobiaceae; genus Avelusimicrobium. The sequence continues at coordinate 56,681 of CALAFB010000116.1, read as the reverse complement.
GGCAGCTAAAATAAAAATCCCCGTGGCAATAAACCGGGCCCACCAAAACGGCAGCAAAATAAAAGCAAACATCACAAGTGCCAACCCGGCACGTAGTAATGTAATTTTATTGGCAAGTGTCATCATTTAAAAAGTCCTCCGGCGCGAAATGTGTTAAACGGCAAGGGTTGGTTTTTTTGAATGTCCAAGAGTGCAGCTTCGGTTACCATTAAATCAGAAACGATTTTAATATTTGTGGGGAAAGAGTCCTTTGGGTCTAGCGTTAAATACAGCGTATATTTCTCCCCCTCTTTGGGTGTTAAGGCGAGTACGTGGGGCTCTTGAAGCGCAGCATTGTGGCGGGCTAATAGAGCCGTATAATTGCCGAAATCAAATAACGCTTGGTTGGGCTGGCCTTGCTGCCATTCGGTCCAAGACAGGGTGGTAATCTCGCGGCCTTGCCCGTCTAAAATAAGGATTTTTTGCTTGTCTGTAACGGCGGTTTGGTCGGTTTTACCGTCTGTGTCAAGGGTATCTAAGCGCAAGAGGTTTTTGTCTTTATCGTAATACAAAACGCCTTGCGATTTGCTGACCGGAACCCCGTCGTACGTGGTAGTTTGCTCAAAACGGGTTTTTAGAAATTTAAGTTTATCATCCCACGCTTTTACGCGGATGACGGCTTCGTTAGGATAAAGCGTTTTTGCGGTTTTGGCGGCTGCGGTTTCAGCGGGTTTAGCCGTGGTTTCTTCGGCAGGTTGCACAATTTCGGCCGGTCCTTGCGGCGTGTCTAATTTTTGGGCCGTGGGCGGCAGGACTTCTTCTTCCACCGTTACCGTTTCTTCTATAGCGGGCATAGAGGGTTCTTCTTTCGGCGAACACGCGGCTAAAACAACGCATCCGCAAATAATAAACAGAAATTTACTTATAAACGGTTTCATATTCGGGTTCCTTGTAATCTTTTTGATAAGCCGGGCCACTCATATCGTCAATGGCAGAGTCAATTAAATCATAATGAATTTCCCAGCGGTTAGAGCCTTCGGGCTTGGTAATAAAGCCGCGCATTTCTAAGACGCTAAGCATATTGGTCGCCCGCGCGGACGAACCAAAATGCGCTTTTAACAAATCTTGCGACACGCGGCGGCGTTCCTTGATTAAATTTAACGCTTGTAAAATTTCTTCCGGGTTGGTGCCCAGTCCGTCTTGCGGGCGCATACCGGGCTGTTGCTCTTGCACGATTTGAACGGGGTAATCCGGCCCGCCTTGGGCGCGCAAGAAATCCGCTACGGCCTTAATTTCATCCGGCGACACATACGCTCCCTGGATACGCAAAGGCGTTTGCGTGGACGAATCTAGTAGCAGCATATCGCCGCGGCCTAAGAGGTTTTCGGCCCCCACGGAATCCAAAATTACTTTGGAGTCAATGCCGCTTGCCACTTGCAAGGCAATGCGCGAAGGCATATTGGCCTTAATAATCCCCGTAACGACTTTTACAGACGGACGCTGCGTACATAAAATGAGGTGAATCCCCATGGCGCGGCCCATTTGCGCGAGGCGTTGCACAGAGTCCTCAATAGACGCTTTGGTTTGTAGCATAAGGTCGGCCATTTCGTCAATAATGACAAACACATAAAACATTTTTTCTTCGTTGTTTTCGCGTGCCCATTGGTTGTAGCCCTCAATATTTTTAACCTTGACGGCTTGACACATATCCAAGCGTTTTTCCATCACTTTTACAAGCATTTGTAACGATTTAGCCGCGTCGTTAGGTTTAGTAATAATGTCGGCATCGTCGCACGAGGTTTTGGGGTCATACAAATACGGGATACCTTCGTATAAGGTAAGTTCCACGCGCTTGGGGTCAATCATTAAGAATTTGACTTCGTCGGGCTTGTGCTTAAATAACAAAGACATAATAATCGTATGCAAACAAATAGATTTACCGCTGTTAGTAGCCCCGGCAATTAAAATATGCGGCCATTTTTCGGCAATAGTAGCGGCCGGGTCCCCGTTGGCGTGGCGGCCCAGGGCAATCGGCAATACGGCTTTGGAGTGCGCGTAAACTGGGGATTGCAAAATTTCTTTCATCGTAACCATGACAGATTTGTCGTTGGGGATTTCAAAACCCATGGTACTTTTGCCCGGAATAGGCGCTTGCACGCGGATAGAGCGTGCTTTCATGCTGGCTTGAATATCCTGCGTAAGCGCGGTAATGGAGGACATTTTGACCCCGGCATCCGGCTGAATTTCATAGCGCGTTACCACCGGGCCCGGCGAAACGCCCGTTACGTGCGCGCCGATTTCAAAACTTTTTAAGGTGTCTTCCAAGCGTTTGGTGGCTTTGGCAATTTCGTCATCTGTCGGGCCTACCAGGCCGTCGCCCACCGGGTCATTGAGCAGGGCCAAAGACGGCAGTTCAAAGGTTTCCGGGTCAAATTTTTTGGTTTCCGAAGGATTCGTTTCTTCGGTTTCTTCCGGCGCGGCTTCAGCCTTTTTGGCTTTTTTAGCAGCCGGTTTTTCTTCGCGCGGCAGTTCGGTAATGGGCTCTGCTACCGGGCGGCGGATTTCCGGCCCTTGCGGACGGCGGATTTCGGGCAGTTCGTGTACTTCTTCGGCCACCGGGCGGTGTTCGGCTGCCTCGGCTTGTTCGTCCATTTCCTGTTTACTTTCCGTTACTTTTTGTTTGAGTTCCGCGCGTGCTTCCATCCAGCCGTTAAAATCGTTTTTAATCAGTTCAGCCGTTTTGGTAAGTACCGTGCGCCACGGAATGGCTACTAAAATATGAAACCCCACCAGCACAAACGCTAATGAGAATAACGCCGCTCCAACGGAACCGACGATGCTTTTTAACGCGAAGAAAACCTTTTCCCCCACCAGGCCGCCGGAAATTAACGAACCTGTAAAAATCTGCCTTAAACACGTGCATATACTGGAAAAACTGGCTAATGTAATAGAGGTGCCAAATAAGAAAAACAAGAAAGACGCACTTTTGTTGCGGATAGTCTGCACCAGCCAATAACCTAAAAATAACGGTAGCAGCCCCGCCGAAGCCCCAAGTGCTTGGCGTAGTGCCTGTGCAAACGTAGTGCCCAGTTTACCGCTATTGGCGTTAAACCATAAAATAGCGCACAACCACACGCATAGCGCGCCCATTAAAATGTAAAGGGCCGTACGCATCCAGGCGTTAGCGTTGGGAGTTTCTTGCTTTTTTTTGGATTTTTTACGTGCGTAGTAATACTTAGGCATATAGGTTATTTTACATTTTTTAGCAATATTTGTGAAAAAAATTCCGGCTTGAAAAATAGACCTTGGTTTATTAGAATAATAAAGAAGTTAAAAATTCAAAGGTTATTTGTTGGGAGCACCGGGAAAGCCGGTGTTGCGCTGGATGGGAGTTCCCGTCCGGCTCATTGCAGTCCAATGGATAACCGTCTGCTTTTGTGCCTACCCGTAAGGGTAGGCGGGCGACGGTTATTACACGGGTTACTGCAATGGCTTAGGTAATAAGTTGTCGTCTTTTTTATACCTAAGCCATTGCAAAGGGCTCCGGTTGCTTCCTGCATAGACAAGAGAGGTAATTATGAAAAAAATCAATGCAGGAAAAATCAATCAGTATGTCATGCTGAGCTTGACTCAGCATCTTCAACGCTTGTCGTTTCAACGAGCGTTGCATAACAACATGCGTGGAAGATCCCGTATCAAGTACGGGATGACGTCTTTATATAACAGAGCGTTCACGCTCATTGAGCTGCTTGTCGTAGTGTTAATCATCGGTATTTTGGCAGCCGTCGCCTTGCCACAGTATCAAAAGGCAGTAGAAAAAGCAAGGTTTGCTGAAGCTATTACAAATGTAAAACTCTTAGGAAGTGCCATACAAGCATGTGTATTAGCTAATGGCGAAGATACCGATAAATGTAATTCTATGACTTTAGATGTTGCCGTGGGTGATTTTAATGATGGAGGACCGTTTTATTCCGGGACAAAGGATTTTTATTACCAGGCCGAGCCGTATGGGGATATGTATGCTATGGCATTATATAAAGGAGACGTTGTGTTAATTTGTTATTCTAAGACGGGTGAGATATCTTTTAGCCAAGGAAGTGATACCTATATGGGGGATTACTCAGACCGCGATTACAGAGAAATATTGAATCTTCCTTACAATACAAATTGCTACTACTAGAAGAATGGGGTACTTCTTACGAAGTACCCCATTTCCCTTAGATCGTAATTTAATTCGGTTGGAAGGGGTTGGCGTTTTCGGCTGCTTGTTTGGCTACTGCTTCCGCGCCCCATGTAATGTTGTAGTTAATCCCGTCGGCTTCCAGCGTGATTTTCTTTTCCGCTAGCAATTTGCCCAGGGCCAAATAGAGCACGGAACTGGACAAGTGAAACATCACTTTTAATTGCCAAGACGTAGCCTTGGGATTAGCGGTTAAATATTCCGTCATCTGTTGGACGGCTTGGTTAATGTTATCTTGTAAAGGATTCATACTTACACCCGCTCAATGGCAAATAACGCATCGCCCTGTTTAACAGGCTTGCCGTTTTCTACGAGCACTTTTTTAATAATGCACGGATAGTCCGCACGGACCTCGTTAAATACTTTCATGGCCTCAATCAGGCAAATTACGTCGCCCTTGGCTACTTGCGCGCCTTCTTTGACAAACGGCGGGGCACTAGGCGTAGAACCGCGGAAGAAAATCCCCGTTAAGGCGGATTTCATCACTTCTTTGTATTGTTCCTGCACCGGGGCAAAGTTAGCCGCCCCCCCCGCGCTTACACTCCCCCCCACATTCACGGGAACGGGAACCATAGCCGGTTTGGCTTTTACTAAGCGCAAATACAGGCCTTTTTGGTCGTATTCAATAGTATCTAAATGGTTGTCTTGCATGAAGGCATAGAGTTGTTTGACGTCTTTTAAAATCGGTGATTCTTTGACGGCCGTTTTCTTGACAGCCGTTTTTTTGGCTTTGGCCGTAGTTTTTTTGGTCATTGTTTTTTTCATAAATCCCTCACTAAAAACTGCTTAAAACTATTTTACATTATTTTGGGCAATAGGTTCAAACAGCGCGCGGTTTTGCGCAAGTGTTTGGGCAATTTCCGTCAAACATTGCGATAAATCCCGCGCTAGCGTATAGCGCAAATCGTCGCCGAAATTTTGCGTATATACGGGGCCCGTAACGGGAAGAAAAACGGTTTTGCCTTTGTTTTCCAAGCGTTGGGTAACGGCGGAAGCGTCGCTCATTTCCAGGCGGTTTTGGCGCGAGGCAAACATAGAAAATAACAGTTTCCCCGTCTTAACATCATATACGGAAATTAACACGCGCGTTTCCAGCATGGGCGGTTGCCCGCCAAACCATTGGACGCTTTCCAAATTGTCCGTTTTCGTGCCTGTAACGGTGTAGTTCAGTTCGGCGCGGTAATCGTAATTGGCGGCGTGTTTAGACGGGTTTACCTCTACCGTTTCAAAGACCGTAGCCAATGCTTCGGCGGCTGCGGTTAGCGCACCGTCTGTAAGCCCGATTTTGTAGGAGTGGACGGAATTTTGCGAATGATAATCTTTAAAGACAAATTGTTTTTGGGCAATTTTATCTGAAGCCAACAGTACGGTAGCCGCAATGCGCTGCTCAGCCGCCGGAGCAGCAAAAATTCCGCGCGGCAGTTTGCTGTGATACGTACACGCGGCCAACAGGGCCGTGCTAAGCAGGCAGCAACATAGGCGTATGAATTTCATACGCCTATTATAACAAATTGCGATTCCTTTGAATTAGTTCTTAAGTTTTCTATAGATGACCAGCTGCAAAACTTTCACAAATAGAAGTACTGTAGGAGAAGTCTGCATTGGGGCTGTCGCAATATCTTTCCCAATTTCCCGAAGCATCTCTGAAAAATCCTATGCGATATTGTCTAACTTGATCTTCGATATTTCCATCTTGAACGCGGTCTGCTGCTAGTTCAATTTCACCGTTACAGGCTCCATAGGCGTCATATACAAAGTGTTTACTGCGGCAAAGATAATTGTCCTCTTGATCGCAAGTTAGCACATTTTCTACGTCTATATCTAACACTTGGCATGCGCCGTTTTCAACGTCCGTACCGCAACCAATGATTTCGTCATAAAAGTTCGGGTTGGTTAAACATAACTCATCTATTGCCTTTTGAACACTATTCATTAATGTGACGGCTTCTGTGATACGGGCTTTTTCTACGGCTTTCTGGTATTGCGGCAGCGCAACGGCTGCCAAAATACCGATAATCAGAACTACTACCAGTAGTTCAATAAGCGTAAACGCTTGTTTTGTTAACTTCATGTTTTTATCTCCTAATGTGTAATGTACAATTTCAGCTGATTTTAGAAGCAAACAAAAACGGCTATCTTTGTGTTTGAGCACTACCACAGTCCCAACGCATAACAGCCGTAATTTGCCGCCTTATATATACAAAATGGCAAACATTCGGCACAGTAAAAAGGGATTATAAGTTCCTTTCCGCTGTGCCTAATTGGCTGGTTTTGGCGTGGTAGTGGTTAATAACACTCCGTATTCCGCATACGGTTCCAAAAACAGGTAAAAATTGTACTTATAGTATAATAAAATTTCGGGTTAAAAACAAATGAACTAAAGAGGCGGATAAATAATAATCCCCGGGGAGAAAATATAAAAGGCCCCGGGGATTTTTGTTTAGGAGAATGCTTCTATTTACTTCTTACTTCAGTAAGGCTTTGCGGGAAAGCCGTACTTTTCCGCTGTTATCAATTTCAACGCATTTCACTTCCACAACTTCGCCGAGTTTCAATACGTCTTCTACTTTGTTAACGCGGTACTTGGCAATTTCGGAAATATGCAACAGTCCGTCCTTGCCAGGCAAGATTTCTACAAACGCACCAAACGGTTGAATGGAGACTACTTTGCCTTTGTAAATTTTATTTACTTCGGGCTCAGCCGTCATCATTTCAATTTCCGCTTTGGCGGGTTCCAATTTTTCCGCATTGGCGGCGGCAATCGTTACGGTGCCGTCTTCTTCAATGTTAATCTTGGTACCCGTGGATTCGGTAATGCGTTTAATGTTTTTGCCGCCGGGCCCAATGACCGCCCCAATTTTATCTACCGGGATTTGCATCTGGTAGATGACCGGCGCGTATTTGGAAACTTCTTTACGCGGTGCGGCAATTGTTTTTTCCATGTGGTCCATAATAAACATACGGCCTTCAGTAGCTTGTTTAATGGCTTGGCGCAGTACGTCGAGCGGCATACCGGTTTTAAGTTTTACGTCCATTTGGAAGGCCGTAATCCCTTGGCGCGAACCGGTGAGTTTAAAGTCCATATCGCCCAGGTGGTCTTCCAGGCCCATAATATCGGAGAGGACTACAAATTTACCTTCCCCGCTAATAGCCCCCATGGCAATCCCGGAACACGGCGATTTCATCGGAACCCCGGCATCAAACAACGCCAAGGAACCGCCGCAGACAGACGCCATAGACGAAGAACCGTTGGATTCGGTAATGTCAGACACAACGCGAATCGTATACGGGAAATCTTCTTCGGAAGGGATAAGCGGCAATAACGCACGGCGGGCTAGTTCCCCGTGGCCAATTTCACGGCGGCCCGGAGAGCGGTCCGGCTTACATTCACCCGTGGCAAACCCCGGGAAGTTGTAGTGGAGCATAAAGCGTTCATAGTAAACGTCTTCCAACCCTTCTACCATTTGTTGGTCATCCGCCGTGCCTAACGTAGCAACAGCTAACGATTGAGTTTGCCCGCGGGTAAACACGGCAGAACCGTGCGCGCGCGGCAAAAAACCCACGAGCGAACTTAACGGGCGGATTTCGGTCGGTTTGCGGCCGTCCACACGTACGTTTTCGTGCAGCACCAAATTGCGGGATTCTTCATACATGATGTTTTCCAACGCAATCCCGGCATAGGTAGCGGCATTATCGGCGCATTTTTCCGTTAATTGTTCGGTAAAAGTTTTTTTGAGTTGGGATACTTGCATGTCGCGGGTTTGTTTGTCGCTAAACGCGTGCAAGATTTTTTTGGCTTCTTCGCGGAAGGCCCCGTTGGCAAGGTCCACTACTTCTTGCGGCAGTTTTTCAACTACATATTCAAATTTTGGCTTTCCGGCCATTTCGCGCAGTTTTAACTGAGCCGCGCACATTTTGTCAATTTCCGGCTTGGCTACTTCCATCGCTTTAATGATGGCTTCTTCTTCTACTTCTTTCGCACCGCCTTCCACCATTAACAGCCCTTGTGCAGAACCGGCAATCACCAGGTCCATATCACATTCCGGCAACGCTTGTTCTTGCGCCGTCGGGTTCACGATATATTCCCCGTTAATGCGGCCGATACGCACCGCGGCTACCGGTTCATTAAACGGAATGGAAGAAATTACAACGGAAGCGGACGAAGCCAAGACGGCTAAAATATCGGCATCGTGGATATTATCGGCGGAAACGACCATGGCCGTTACGTTGGTTTCACACGCAAACCCTTCCGGGAATATCGGGCGCATGGTACGGTCAATAATACGGGAAGAAAGCGTTTCTTTTTTGCTGGCTCTGCCTTCGCGCTTAAAGAAACCGCCCGGGATTTTGCCCGCGGCGTAGGTTCTTTCTTTATAATTAACGGTTAAGGGCGTAAAATCGGAAATACCCGGTTTTTGCTCTTTGGTGGAAACGGCTGTAGCCAAAACCATGGTTTCGCCATGGGTAGCTACTACGGCCCCGTCTGCCTGCTTGGCCATTAAACCGGTTTCCAATTTAATGGTGTCACGTCCGACGGTTACTTCCACGCTGTGAATATCAAATTTATGGTTAAAGTTTGGCATGGAATAGTCCTATTTTCTCAGTTTCAGTTCTTTGGTTACGGCTTGATATTTTTCAAAGTCCGTGCGTTTCAAATACGCCAACAAACGTTTGCGTTGACCAACGAGCTTGTTCAACCCCGTCTCGCCCGCAAAATCTTTCGGGTTGGCTTTGAGGTGATTGGAAATATATTGGATGCGTTCGGTAATGAGCGCAATCTGCACCGCAGCGGAGCCGGTATCGGCCGGGCTGGTTTGGAATTTGCTGATGATGTCTTTTCTGTCTTTGTTGGATAATACCATTTTTTTGTACACTTAGGACTGCAACCTGCCGACCAAGCCGCATTTATCCGAAAAACGACCGAGCCGGAGCGGAGTCCTTCTCCTGTTTTAATTTTATACTTACACTAAGTACATTCTAATTATACTAAATTTATGTATTAAAAACACGCCCTATGTAAGGGCGTGTGCGGTAAGATGAAAATTAGAGTTTATCCCGGTATTCTTTAATAAACGAAAGTAACCGCTCGGAGGTAACCCCCACATTAAATATTTTTTTATTGTTTTTTGAGTCTGCAATATTTACCCCAATAATACGGTTGCCTTGGGATTCAAAAATAGGGGAACCGCTGCTGCCGGCAAGCATATCCGCATCATGGGCAAAGAGAAATTTTTCCTCAAATACTTGCATAATTTTCCCAGGGCTCAACCAAGGATTATTGGCTGGTTTCGCATTCGGGAAACCGGCTAAGCGGATTTTTTTGTTGGCTTCCAATTTTACTTTTTGGGAACCTAAATAACCGCTTTGCTTGCCGATGGGAGATGTCAAAATGATAATGGCATAATCAAAGCCGCTTTGTTGGTATTGTGTATATCCATTAAGTACAAAAATTTGTTTGCCCCGGGCATGGATCGCAGATCCTTTCCGGCCGGCGTACACGTTGATATGGGAAGCGTTGGCTAATTTCCCGTTCTCATATACACAATGGGCGGCTGTCAGTACGGCCGAATTGCCTACCATCGCTCCGGAACATTGTTCCGTTTTAGTTTGTATATAGGTAATGGCTGAATAGGGATATTGTGTGCCGCTTACCTGGTACCAGTCTTCCCCATGGACAATATGGGCGGGAATGAGATGTTGCTGTGTATCCTCTTCGGGTTCTTCGGTAGGCAATTGCCCGTCTAAAAATGTCAGGGAATCGTCTATTCCTAGCGGGGTGTAACTATTGGTTTGAGAATCATACACATAGGTTTGGTCTGTCTCTAACAGGTGGGCTTGTGCGAGCAGAAACGCCTGGGTTAAAATAGTTACTAAAATAATAAGTTTTTTCATATCATTTCTCCTTCCAATTAGTTGGTTTGAGGGGTGTCGTTCCGGTGTGCGGCTACAAAGGATAATAATTTTTCACAAACCAGCGTCCCCCCTCCGCGGTAAGGTTCCTCTCGTATAAAGGTTGCAAGCCCAACGATAGAACCCGGGTCCTCATTTACTAATACGGGGCCGCCGCTATTTCCGCCAGCGGTTGGAGCCGTGTGATAAAAGGTGTTACTATCTTGAAGAACGGCTGTTATTTCCCCCCAACTATGCCAAGGCCGGTTATGTATTTTATCCCCCGGGAATCCCACCACATGGATGGAATCTCCCGCTTGCAGGTTAACGGCTTTAACTCCCAGATAACCGTTTTTCTTACCCAGCGGTTTATTTAAAACAATAACGGCCCAGTCATAAGTAGCAGTTTCATTATCATAATGCTCCTTTTTGTACATTCCATAATGTACGGATAAAAAGAGCCGGACTCCCTTGGCTTTCTGGGCGGTTTCTTCCCCTCCCGCATTGACACGGATTTCAGCAGGGTCTGTATTGGGTCCAAGCGGGAAACAATGGGCAGCTGTCAGTACGGTGTAAGGTCCAATAAGCGTTCCGGAGCAATTTCCTCGGTAGTTGATGTATACAACCGAAGAATAAGGATATTGCCGTCCGTCTACTTGTACCCAGTTTTCTGTTTCAGGAGCGGACTCTGTCGCACTTAACGGCACGTTTTCCTTTTCTGCTGACGGTAAATCCCCCTCTATGGAAGTAAGATTGGGGTCTATTTCCAACGAAGTATATAGGCCTGTTTCGCTATCAAATACGTCCATCGTCTCTGCAGCTACTGGCCGGGCTTGCAGCAGTATTATATTGACGAATAAACAAATCCAATAAATAATTATTTTTTTCATATTGTTTTTCCATATTGTGAGGTACTATACTTATTATTATAAATGCGAAAATAAAAAAAACCAGGTCCAAAGGACCTAGTAGATACAAAAAAAAGGCCTAGAAAAACTTATTTGATTTCTTCGTAATCATCAATATCTACGAATAGTTTTTTACGAATCGCTTCTTTGAGGTCTTCTTCGCTAATAAGCGGGACGGGGTTATCTTCGGGTGCGTCGCCGTATTGGTTTTTTTCGCGGGAACCTTCTTCTGTGGCCAATACTTCATAAAACCGACGTCGTTTGATAAGTTCTTTAAAAGAATCTTCTTTGGGGATGCGAATATCCAAATCTTGCCAGCGGCGCATTACCGCTGAAGCATACGCAATGAGTAACCAAAATTCAAACAAAAGGGCCAATATCCAACAAGCCCCTTCAGAAATAACTAACCAACGGCGTACATATAGTACAGCCAGCGTGTTGCGCCATACACAAAAACAAATACCGGCCAAGGCCAGTACAATAAACCCGCGGTAGATATCGCAATACGTTTGACGGCTATCCCGCCCGGAAGGAGAGAACGAATATGCCAACCCGTGCAACACATTATGAATAAATCGGCTCATATGAAAAATTATAATATTTTGTACGGACGTTTGCAAGGAATTTTGAAGATAAGAGATGGAGCGTAATTTCCTATCGGTTTTAGAGGGGATTATTTAAATTTTTTTAAGAGTTCGATGACTTCGGTTTCGTTAAATTTGTGTGTAACGAAAAACAGGCTCCGCGCGGGGCGGGAAAATACACAAGGAAGGACTATTTCTCTTCTACCGGTACATATGCGCGCACGGCCTGTTTGAAAGATTCCTGCGAAGAAAGAGAAAGCATATAATAGCGCGTTAATTCTCTCTCGCTTTGCGGACGAAACAACCATTTGAGTTTCGTTTCTTTGGCATGCAACAACTCTAAGTAAGTACCCCGGTAACGAGTGGGTTTCTCAACACATACTACCTGTTTTACGTTATTCCAGGGAATAAATTCGCCTTGGTATAATAGGCCTTCTTCCGAAATGCAAAAAACAGGTTTTTTAAATCTTTGATACACTTCCCATATTCCTGCCATGGGAAGTAATGTACAAACAATAAATACAAAGGTCAACCCAATCGTGCTAGCATCGCAGGTAGTATCTAGGCGTAAAACATAACACTTTACTAAATCAAATAGACCCCACAAGGTAAGGAATCCAAAAAATAATCCCATAATGAAAAACAGAGTCATTGCCACACGGTAAGCAATTTTGCTTGTAGGATGATCTGAATAAAACGCTTGTATGTTATCGCCCGGAAACTGCGGTAAGGGTTGAGGAGCAAATTTATTTTTAAATAAAGGACGCAAGGTATAAACCAGTAAAGTAACGCCAAGCCCTATAAGAAATAGAGCTACTAAAATGAGGATTCCGTCCATTAGGATATGTCCAGTTATACTTGTTTGCGGTACTACGCACCCATGCCCAATTCCCCATGCATCACAGCGTAAATATCGCCAAGCCACTACCAACCGCAATAAGCCAATGAGTAAAGCGGCAATTCCCATTACAAAGACCCACAAATTAAACTTATTATTTTTCATAGTTTTATTATATAAAAAACAAGTCCCGCGCGGGGCGGGATAAATGCCGTTCGCAACATCACCGGGGTTCGCGTTCAGTAGGCTGATTTGTGGGACGGCCCGCCTCCCCAAGCACCGGGTATATAGAGGATAAGATGATTTTTCAAAACCGAGGTCAGTTTGGCGGACAAGTTGCCCGCATAGGCGTACTGCTAGGTACGTCAAGGGCAAGGTACGTCAAAATGGCCCGGTTTTGGAAAATTGTATCGCTGGAAAGCAACACAGCCCAAAACAGTTCGTTTTGGGCTGTGTGCGTAAATCGCAACGTCGCGACAGTCGTTTACTTGCGTTTCTTCTTAGCCAATACGTCTTTGGCTGCCGCTTGCGCCGCTGCCAAACGTGCTATCGGTACGCGGAACGCCGAGCACGACACATACGTAAACCCTTCGCGGTGGCAGAACTCCACGCTTTCCGGGTCTCCGCCGTGTTCGCCGCAGATACCGATTTTCAAGGTCGGTTTTACTTCGCGGCTTTCAATGACCGCGTGTTGGATGAGGCGGCCTACACCATGTTGGTCCAGCGTTTGGAACGGGTCGTGCTCTAAAATACCTTGGTGCAAGTATTCGGGCAGGAACGAGCCAATATCATCGCGCGAGAAACCAAACGTCATTTGCGTTAAGTCGTTCGTACCAAATGAGAAGAAATCCGCTTCCGTGGCAACGTCGGCCGCTAATACGGCAGCACGCGGGATTTCAATCATCGTGCCTACGGAGAATTTGAGTTTCTTTACTTTCGTTTTGGCTATTACTTCGTTATACGCTTCGCGGATAAGTTTTTTCTGCGTAACAATTTCGTTCTTATCGCAGGTTAACGGAATCATCACTTCCGGTTCGGCTTTGATACCTTCCTTGATAAGTTCGGCAGCGGCTTCAAATATAGCGCGCGCTTGCATTTTGGTAATTTCCGGATACGTTACGCCCAAGCGGATGCCGCGGTGCCCCATCATCGGGTTCACTTCGTGCAGCCCGGCGGCGCGTTCTTTAAACGTGTCCATAGAAATTTTAAGCGCAGCCGCTAATTCCTGTTGTTTGTTGGATAACGTCGGCACAAATTCGTGCAGCGGCGGGTCCATTAAACGTACGGTTACACTATACCCGGCCATGGCCCTAAGCGTGGCTTTGATTTCCTTTTTCATGTACGGGAACAGTTCTTCCACGGCGGCTTTGCGTTCGGCTTCGTTACCGGCTAAAATCATTTTGCGTAAAATGAAAAGCGGTTTTTCCGAATTTTTGCCGTAGAACATGTGTTCAATGCGGAATAGCCCGATGCCCTCGGCCCCAAATTTGCGGGCTTTAATAGCGTCATCTTCCGTATCGGCATTGGCGCGCACTTTTAAGACGCGCACTTTGTCGCACAGGGCTAAGAAGTTAGTTAAATTTTTGTTGCCTTCGCCCGCGCCTAACATTTTTAAGGCCCCGGCATAGACGTAACCTTTCGTTCCGTTCAAGGTCAGCTCGTCGCCTTCTTTGAAGGTTTTGCCGCCCATTTTAACGGTTTTTTTGGCGAGGTCAATTTCCAGTTCGCCGCAACCTACAATGCAGCATTTCCCCCACCCGCGGGCTACTAACGCCGCGTGCGAAGTCATCCCGCCGCGTTGGGTTAAAATACCTTGGGCGGCACGCATGCCTTCAATGTCTTCGGGGTTGGTTTCTTCGCGCACTAAAATAGCGGGTTGTCCTTTTTCGGCTAGTTTAATGGCGTCGGCGGAGTTAAATACAATTTTGCCGCACGCACCGCCCGGGCCAGCAGGAAGTCCTTGTGCAATGGCTTTGGCATTCTTTTCAGCAGCCGGGTCAATAGCGGGCAGTAACAGTTCGCCCAGTTGCGCCGGTGTTACACGCAAGACCGCTTCTTCTTTGGTAATAAGTTTTTCTTTTGCCATATCTAACGCCATTTGTACGGCGGCAATCCCGTTGCGTTTACCGACGCGGCATTGTAACATCCATAAGCGTTCGTGTTCAATGGTAAATTCAATATCCAACATATCGTGGAAGTGTTTTTCCAGTTTCTTTTGGATAGTGTCTAATTCTTTGTACACTTTCGGCATGACTTTTTCCAACGTGGGTAAGTGGGCCGAGTGGGCGTTCGTGGACCATTTGTTCATCGGGGACGGCGTACGGATACCGGCTACCACGTCCTCGCCCTGGGCATTGATTAGATATTCGCCGTAGAAGTGGGAATCACCGTTACCGGGGTTGCGGGTAAAGGCCACGCCCGTGGCACTTGTGTCGCCCATGTTTCCAAATACCATGGTCTGCACGTTGACGGCAGTACCCCAGTCGTTCGGGATATTTTCAATGGCGCGGTAGGCGATAGCGCGTTTGCCGTTCCAAGAAGCAAACACAGCCCCGATAGCACCCCAGAGTTGTTCAATGGGATTATCCGGAAATTCTTTACCCAGCACTTTTTTAACGGTTTTCTTAAATTCCACGCAGAGTTTTTTAAGTTCTTCGGCCGGGATTTGTGTATCGTCTTTTACTTTCAGTTCGGCTTTTTTATCGGCCATCATACCGTCTAAAATTTTGCGGATGCCTTCGCCGTCTTTGGGTTCAATGCCGGCGGCCTTTTCCATTACTACGTCGGAATACATCATAATGAGGCGGCGGTATGCGTCGTAGACAAAGCGGGCGTTGTTGGTTTTGGCAATCATGCCCGGAATGGTTTTTTCGGTAAGCCCAATGTTCAAAATGGTTTCCATCATTCCCGGCATGGAAGCGCGCGCGCCGGAGCGTACGGACACTAACAGCGGGTTGGTGGCAGAGCCGAACTCTTTTTTAGTTTCTTTTTCTACTTTTTTAAGGTTGGCTTCTACGTCGGCTTTTAAGGTTTTGGGATAGGTTTTGTGATTGTCCCAATAGTAGGTACAAACTTCGGTAGTAATGGTAAAACCGGGCGGGACGGGCAATTTTAACTGGCCGGACATTTCGGCTAAGTTTGCCCCTTTACCGCCTAAAAGTTCTTTCATTTTACCGTTGCCTTCGGCTTTACCGGCCCCGAAAGAATAGACGTATTTGGTGGTTTTTGCTTTTTTAGAAACAGGTTTTTTGACAGCTGTTTTTTTGGCTGCTTTTTTGACAGTAGTTGTAACCATGGTGTTCTCCTTACGAGTAAGTTAACGCGCGCGTAAACGCGTGCGTGAATATTCCTATATATTGTAGTACATTTCCGATGAAAAGAAAAGTATAATATCTAGGTATGAAAAATTTAATTGTACTTATAATATGTCTACTTGGTATTGCGTTTTACGCGTATAAACATATTGACTGGAATCCGCCTAAAAAAGAAGCTATTTATGCCGTAGAAGTAAACGGCAAAACCGTGCCCGTGAGTGAGGTGCGCGTAGAGCAAATCCCGCAAGAAGTGTATGACAGTATGAAAGACAACGGGCGGTGGGCCAATCATTTAACCGGGGATAAAAAACGCTTGCTACTCATTACGTGGGACGGCTGCCCGTATGCACGCGCATTTCACAGCGAACTGGACAAAGCCTTTGGCAAAAGCGGATACTTTGATAAGTATTACGTGAAAGATGTAGAAGTAACGGGAAAAAGCGTAGGCGGGTATTGTGAAGGACCTCTGGCAGAACATTGTCCGTTGATATGGCTGATGCATAATTGCATAAACGGCATTTGTATCATCAATCCCAAAACCAAAGAAGCCATTATTGACGAATCCCAAAATGCTAAGCAAATTTTGCCTTTGCTAATGGCCTATGCCACGTGGGATACAGAACCTTTACTGGGAAAAAACAAATGAACGAAAAATATACGCATTTAATCATCGCGGTAGTTTGTGTATTGTTAGCCGGGCTGTATGTGGCGGTACGGATTGATTGGGAAGACCTTTTAACCCCGCGCTCTACCCAGCCGGTACATTTAAACGGAAAAATTGCCAAAACCAAACCCCTCAAAAACGTGCAGTTAGAAAATATCCCCCAATCGGTATATGACAGTATACAATGGGGCGATACGAAATATATCAAGTATCTAACGGGCAACCAAAAATATGTGCTCATTGCCTCTTTTGCGGGAACTCCCCCGCTAGATACCTTTAAAAAAGAATTAAACCGTTTGCTTAAAGAAGAAGGCTACAACTCCTATTATAGAAGACATATTTTTGATTTTACTCGGGGGTATTCCTGGTCTTGCGACCGGATGGAATGTGCCGAACAATGGGTGGATGAGCATTGTACAAGAGGGGTGTGTATCATTCAGCCGCAAAAAAAGCAAGCCATTATAGATAAATCCGGCGACGTAAAACAATTAGCCGTTTTACTGGAAAAATACAAGGATTGGTAATACCCGCTACCGCCCATTAACGGTTCTTCAAATAATCTCCGTGGAATCCTTTCCCCGGCGAAACAAACCGCCCGATACTTTCTATTTTTGCTTGCATACAGCCCCGGCAGCTAGTGGCTGAGTCCCCCGTACATACTTTGCCGGGGTATAATTCGTATTGTTTACGGTAAATGGTTGCTGTAACATTGGGCATTACTACATTGGCTCCGCATTGTAAGGCCAAGAGCCGCCCTTGCGGGTGCAGCGTTTCCATGGCGGTGGTAGCCGGGATGTTACTGTCCGGCAGCAGTAGGCGCATGATAGCCATCATTTTTAAGGCAAGTTCAAAATGTCCGTCGGTTGTTTCCCCCCCTAAGGGCGTATGCGGATGCGGGATAAACGGTCCGATACCCGCCATATCTACCGGCAAATTTTTAAAAAACAATAAATCATCTGCCAAACTTTCCGGCGTTTGCCCCGGCAATCCTACTAAAGAGCCGGAGCCCACTTCATAGCCTAGTTCTTTTAAATCGTGCAGACAGCGCACGCGGTTGTCAAAGGACATACCCGGGTCTAACTTTTCGTACAAGTTTTTATCGGTGGTTTCAATGCGAAGTAAATAGCGGTCTGCCCCGGCGGCGCGGTAGGCCGCGTACGCTTCGCGTGTTTTTTCGCCCATGCTAAGCGTAATAGCCACGTCTAGTTTTTTAATTTCGCGGATAATTGGGCACAATGTATCGGTAGAGAACCACGCATCCTCGCCGGATTGCAAGACCACGGTTTTATAACCTAATTCGGCGGCTTGCCGGGCCGTATCTACAATTTGCTCGGGGGTTAACCGGTAGCGTTGGGCCCGTCTATTAGAGCGGCGCAGCCCGCAATACATACAATCGTTTTTGCAGTAACTGGAAAATTCTATAAGCCCGCGCAAATATACGCCGTTTCCTACATATTTTTTACGTACTTGGTCGGCAGTTTGAAATAACGGCTGCGGGTCGGTGGTACGCAGCAGCGCACAAATTTCATCCCGGGTTAGCGAGTGGGTTTGTTGGGCTTTTTCTAGCAAGTGTTGCATATAATGAGTGTAGCAAATTTTGATATAATAGCACTATGGATGAGTTTATAGAAATTTGTCAAGAAGCCACCCAATGTATGCGTTACCCGCAGGAGGATTCCTTCGGTTGGTTTTTGTGGATTGTGTGGGGGCTCATTGTTATTACGGTCGTGTCCGGGTTTGTAGGCAGCTGGAAAATCCGCCGGTATGTATGGGGCAGTTTAAAAGAACCGACCGAATACCGCGGCCGGTTAGGGCGGGATGAGTTTTTGCTTGTTTATTTTGGGCTGCAAACCTTGCGGGCTGTCGTGCTGGTGGGGTGTGTGATTATCGTTGCGTTTTTAGGCAAACAGTTGGCCAGTTTGTTTGTAATTTTGGCGGGCCTTATAGTATTGGGGTGGTTTTCGGTGGCTTTGTATAGTGTGATTGTACGCCGTGGGCATGATTTTGATTTTGATGGGAAAGAATCCTTAGGGGCGTATTTTTACAGCCGCATGTTACGCCGTACGCTGCTTCGCAAAGAAGGCCCGGGGCATACTTGGCATGTACTGTGCAACCAAAAAGGCAATCCGTATGCCAACCGCTTTGGTTCCGCGCCGGAAGAAAATAATTATTTAATCCCGCCGGAAAAAGATTGGAAAAGTGACAACCGGGAGTTCCCCAACGTCTGGGATGAGGCCGATTGGAAAAGTATGAAACGTTGGGATGACCCCCGCAGATAGGACTTTGGACCTACTTGTAAATAGGCCAAAATTCAGCACTAACAGGGACCAAGGGCCCTGTTTTTTTACGTCTTAAAACGCTACGATATAAGTATAAGAAACACAACCAAGGAGGCAGAATATGACAACGGCCACTTTTTCCAAACTATTAGCCGTACAGTTAATCAAGCAAATCCGCTTGGAAACTGCCTTTACAAACTTAGCCTGTAGTATGGATTTGAAAGAATTTTTAAATTTATAGATTGATTCATAATACCTCCTACAAGAAAAACCCTGACGCCCGCGGAAATCCCTCCAAAATACCCCGCGGGCGTTTCCCTTTTTCTGTCTAATTTAGTGCTATATAATAATATTCATTCCCGAATGTTAACATAATACGTCATTGCCGAGTGTTAACATAATTCGTCATTCCCGAGTGTTTCTGTCGGGAATCTCCACCTTGTATCTTTTAAAAGGTGTGGATCCCCGGCAACAGCCCACGGGGATGACTTTTTTATTATTCGTCATTGCCGAGTGTTCGCGGCCCGCAGGGTTCGGCAATCTCCTCCGCTTTTCGTGCTTTTCCCCTTTATACATTATTACAGGGCTTGACGCGTTTTTTTTTTTTGCTACCCTAAAATCTGAGGGGCAGCATGAGAATTTCCCTCACACATTAATAGGCCTGTAATGCCCCCGGTTGTTTAGGAGCAGAACAGGGTAGGAGAAAAGATGAAAAATAGTAAACGAGGTTTTACCCTCATAGAGTTGTTAGTCGTTGTACTTATCATTGGTATTTTAGCGGCGGTGGCGGTGCCGCAATACCAAAAAGCCGTATGGAAAAGCCGATTAGCGGGCATGGTATCTACCAATGCCACGCTGGAACGTGCCTTATCCGTATGGGTTATGGAGCATACCGATGCCCCGGCGGAATTAATTGCTTTTACTGGTAATAACCCAACAGGGAATTTAGACATTGACCTGTTTAACGGAGCTAATTGTGATGCATATAATTGTGCGTTAGGTAATTTTAACTATGGTGTGTCGTGGGAAGGAGAAGAAAATCCGCCATATGCAGTATTTTCCATAGGCATTTGCCCTTCATCGGTACCTTGTGATTTCGGAGAGGCATTAGCATTATATCAATCTCCTGACATTACCCCGCAAGGACCTACAAATACTCCGAGGTGTACTGTATTAAAAAGTCCGCAAGGGAACATGATTTGTTCCCTTTTGCAAGGGTTTTACCCGGATATGGAGATTAACTAAAAAGGAACTCCTTGATTAAATGGAGCACATACGATAGGACTCCCCCTGCTGGGGGAGTTCTTAAAATCGTTCCGCGCGGGTTTTCCACGGTTTGCCAGCCCCTCTTGCACCGCACAAGCCCTATTTACTATAATATCACTATGAAGGCGTTTCCGATTATTGTTTCGTCTCCGTCGGGGGCAGGTAAAACTACGATTGTGGATGCGGTGCTCAAAACCAATAAAACCGTTTCCCGCGTCATTACCGCCACCACCCGTGCGCCGCGCAAAGGCGAAAAAAACGGGAAGGATTACCACTTTTGGACGATGAAACAATTTGAACAAGCCATCAAAAAACACCAAATGTTGGAATGGGCGCAAGTGCATACGCATTATTACGGGATTCCCAAAAAATCCGTAGACGGTTTGCTCAAAAAGAACATTTGCCCCATTTTGGTAATTGATGTACAAGGCGCGCGTACCGTCAAGGCGCAGTATCCCAAAGCCGTAACGGTGTTTATTGTTCCCCCCTCTTTAAAAGAACTCAAAAAACGCATTTTGGGGCGCAACGATAACACGCAGGATATTGAAATCCGCTTAGAAACCGCCAAAAAGGAAATGAAAGAGTTGGTCAATTACGATTACGCGCTGCTTAATGACCATTTGCCGGAGGCCATTTCCGCCATGGCCGGGATTGTACGGGCCGAACAGTGCCGGGTAGGACGGCAAGATAAAAAGTTAACCATTTTAAAATAGTAGAGGAGTGTATATGTCTTTAAAAAATGACCAAGAATTAGCTGCTAAACTAACAGACTTTGACGGAGACCGGTACGATGTTGTCGTATTAGCTTCCCGCTATGCCAAGGAACTCAAAAAGAAGCCGGAATTTCGCAATCAGCCGACGTCGGCCGTCATCAAAGAAGCGTTAGATGCTATTTTGTCTAACCGTATTACCAAAGATGAAATTTTGCAAGTAGCGGTCACCAATAAAGCGGCCGAAGAAAAAGCCGCTGAAGAAGCCCGCTTAGAGGCCGAACGCAAAGCCAAAGAACCGATGAAACTGTAACCTATGGCGGATTCGGTACGCGCGTTGGCGCGGGATTTAAAACGCTTGTTAACAACTGCCGCAGACGATATGCTGCCGGCAGTTTCTGCCTATGGACCGGAAACGGAGTCTTTACCAGCCGCCGTAAAGGTTGTTGCAGCCGTTGCAACAGGTCCCAAGGCAGAATCGCCCCAAACAGCTGCGGTATTAGAGGTAACTTTCCCGCGGGCACAATCTATTTCTTTACAGGAACCAACTATGACAACTGCCGATAAAACCGCCGCCTTAAAGGCGTTAGCAGACACCATTTCCCATTGTACGCGTTGCCCGTTAGGGGCCACGCGTTTAAATGCCGTACCCGGCGAAGGCAACGTAAATGCTGCGGTGATGTTTGTGGGCGAAGGCCCCGGCTTTGACGAAGACCGCCAGGGCCGTCCGTTTGTAGGCCGTGCCGGGCAGCTTTTAACTAAAATGATTTTAGCCATGGGGCTTACGCGTGAAGAAGTATTTATTGCCAATATCGCTAAATGCCACCCCATGACTGACCCCTTACACCCCGAAAAACACGGCAACGACCGCGCCCCCAACGCCCAAGAAATCGCTTGTTGCCGTAAATATATTGAACAACAAATTGCCATTGTCTGCCCGCAATATGTAATTGCGCTAGGCGGTGTGGCGGCCAAGTCGCTCATTAGTGATGCGTCCAGTTTAGGGGCCTTGCGCGGCAAATTTCATCCCTTGCATTTAGACAGCGTAACTTTAAAAAAACCTGTGCAAATTTTAGCCACCTATCATCCGGCTGCCCTCTTGCGTAACCCAAATTGGAAAAAAGACGCCTGGGCCGATTTGCAACTGGTAATGGATAAATTAGGTCTTAAAGGCGCGCGCAACTGATATGTTTTGCAAAGTAGTTTTTGATGTACCGCTAGACCGGGATTTTGATTATATCGTGCCTTCGGAACTGGCAGAACAGGTCATCCCCGGTGTGCGCGTAACGGCTCCCTTTGGGCGTTTGCTTACGTGCGGATTGGTTACGGCGGTAAGTGAAATTGCTACAGTCCCCGCCCACATTACTTTAAAACCCATTACGGCTGTAATAGATAAAACTCCCTTGTTCGGGGCGGATTTATTTCCGTTAGCGCGGTTTATCAAAACCCATTGGGGCGGGCCGATTGGGCAAATTTTGTTTGCGCTTATTCCCCCCCAACCCTATTTTAAATTACTGCCGGGGTCTGCATCTCTTTTGCAAACCCGGATAACTTCTCCCCGTTATACGCTGAGTGATAGCCAACAAAGGGCCTTGCGTACCGTGCAAGCTTTGCCTCCTTATCAGTTTGGGGCGTTTTTATTTACCGGGGATTTTTATACCGGTAAAACCGAAACAGTACTTCGCTTGGCCGAACATGCTTATACCCAAAACGGGCAAGTACTTATTACCGTGCCGGACGTGATGGCCGCACGGCAATTTATGAAACACGTGCAGGAGCGTTTTGGCGCTGCCAATGTATTCAGTTGGCACAGCCGCACGTTACTAAGCCACAAAAAACAATGTTTTTCGGCCGTTGCCAGCGGGCGGCCGTGTGTGGTAGTAGCGGCGCGTTCGGGCGTGCTGTTGCCGTTTAAAAACTGGCGGCTTGCCGTTATGTTAGATGAAGCCGACGAAAACTATAAGCAGGAAGAAAATAAACCCTATTACCACGCCCGGGAAGTGATAAAATTCCGCGCACAAGTACACGGGGCTACGCTCGTGTATGTTGCACACGCCCCCAGCATGGAAATGCGGGCCTGGGTACAGCAAAAACAAGTGCAGCTGGTCCACTTTACACATCCCGTTGTGCCGGTACATCAGCCCCCGCTGGAATTAACGGAAAAAAAGGGCGAAAAAAGCCGTTTCTTATCGGACTATTTACTTACCCAGCTGGCTGCCTACCGGGCCCAAAAAATCCCTTCCCTGTTGATTTTAAACCGGCGCGGCTATGCCGGGGCGTATGCGTGTTTAAATTGTGGGGCGTACGCCAAATGTAAAAAATGCGGGGCCCTGCTTACGCATGAAAAACTGGACGACGGAACCGAACGCTTGCATTGTAAAAAGTGCGGGGCGGTGGAAACGCTAAACCAAGAGTGCCCCAAATGCCATAATTTAATTTTTAAATCCCGCGGCGGCGGCACCCAAAAAATTATTACGGAACTTAAAAAACTGTTTCCGCAGGCCTCTCTGTTACGTTTGGATTCCGATTCTTTAAAAACCAAAAACGGGCAAGGGTTTGATGCGGCCCGGGCGTTGCAAGACGGGCAGGCGGATATAATTGTGGGAACGCGCCTGGCAGCCGGGGCATTGCGCGGGGCGCGGGTAGGGCTGGTAGCCGTGCTGGATGGCGAATTAGAGTTAGCCGGGCCGGACTTCCGCGCCAGTGAAAAATTCGGGCAGCTCTTATTTGAGTTGCGCGGCTATTTATCCGGGCAGCCGGGCGGCCAGTTAATTATCCAAACGGCCGATCAAACCGCTTACGATTATGCCCCGCTGCAGACCGGGGATTATGAATCCGTGGCAGAAAATGAACAGTTCTTGCGCGAAAGTTTTGGTTATCCCCCGTATACGCGGCTTATTCGCGTTACGTTAAAAGCCAAAGATGTAAACGTATTGCAAACCGAAACGGAGCGGGTCCGCCAGTTGGGCCAAGGGCGCACCTTAGAGGTATTGGGGCCGGTGTGGTGTGCTAAAAAAACCGACAAACTTAAAAAACAATACCTCTTGTTTAAGACGGATAAATCCCACTATTTAGATATGCTGGCGGTACTGGACAGTTTTGTGCCGGATAAAAAAGTAACCTTGCAAATAAGTGCAGACCCCTACAACTTCTATTAATTGTTGATTTGGGCCTAATGGCCAAAAAGTATACCTAATACTGTCTGAAAAGTACTTTGGAACTGTTGCGTGCTGTTCCTGCACCCTGGCGAAAAAAACAAGCATGGAAGACCCTGAAAAAATTTCAGGGATTACCCAATTTTATAACATCTTGTTAACATACCAACCATTTTTCTTGTTAAGCAAAATGTGCCCTTAGGCCATATACCACAAAAACCCCGGCTTTTTAGGCCGGGGTTTCTAGATAATACATATCCGTTACTGGTCAAATAATTTACAAACAGGGGCATATTTACCGGCCATACAGGCTGCCCAGCTTGAGCCTGTTGTATAGACCCGACTCCCATCTGCTTGAGGAATAGAGTACAATTGGACACAATATAATACACTAGTAACATTCCCATTATAACGAGCAATGTCAATCGTTGAACCAGAATTAATTTGGTAACTAAAATGTTTAGTAACAAAACATTGCCGTTCAGCAGCTGTAGTAGCGTCCGTAGAACAATCACTCTTTTTCCAAACACCGCCAGTCAATCTTACATCGGCAATTTGGGATTGGTTGGTAGGCAGCGGGTTTTCCGGAAATTCCTGCTTATAGCGTTGCATGGCATCCTGAAGGGCTTTTCCAATAAGAACCGCTTCCGCCGCGCGTGCTTTTTCTACGCTTTTTTGATATTGCGGCAACGCAACTGCCGACAAAATACCAATCATAAGTACAACTACTAACATTTCTAAAAGTGTAAAACCTTTCATAATTCTCTCCTTAAAAGTATATACATAGTATACTATTTTTTATATGTTTTGCAAGTAATTTATTCCCCCTCATCCGGCTTATAGGTCAGGGCTTGCCCTGAGAGTTGTGGGTGTTAAAAAGACATAAGGAGGAGATTCCCGGCAAAAACACGCGGGAATGACGAATAATAAAAAGGGTCATCCCCGAGGAGCCCAATAAAAAGTCATCCCCGAGGGTCAAAATAAAAAGTCATCCCCGAGGGTCGTAGCCGGGGATCCACACCGCTTAAAAAGACACAAGGAGGAGATTGCCGAACCCTGCGGGCCGCCAACTTCGGGAATGACGAATCATAAAAAAATTAAGCCCTATCTCCTAGGATTAACACCAAACGGATTGCTTCAATGCTGCTTGCAAATATATCTAAAAATAGTATACTATGTATATACTTTTAAGGAGAGGATTATGAAAGGCTTTACTTTAATGGAATTATTAGTGGTAATACTTATGATTGGTATTTTGTCGGCAGTAGCTATGCCGCAATACCAAAAAACGGTTGAAAAAGCCCGTGCTACCGAGGCCGTACTTACCGGGAAGGCTATTCAAGAGGCCGTCCTCAGGCACGTGCAGCGCTTCCCGAATGATACTTCGGTTACCAAACAACCTCAAATTGCGGATGTAAATTTAACAGGCGGAACTTGGAAGGCAAGTGATTGTGAAACTAATGCTGCTACGGCAGATGACCGGCAATGTTTTGTTACCAAACATTTCACGTATAATATTTCGGATGCAAATGCTATTAAAATTAGCCGGAAAAACGAAGGTTCTACAGACACTTTGTACGAGGTAAAATTATATCCCATACGTCAAGAAGATGGAGAATGGGTCCAAAAATCAGACGCTACTTGGACGGATTGTATGGCTAGTGAATATGCGTCTGCTTGCAAATTATTTGATGCTTAATCATAACCGATTATGATGTTCCGATACCCGGCCTAATCCGCCGGGTTTTTTTATGAAATAAAAACCCGTTGGGTGGTAGCCATACGTAAGATAAAGGGTCATCCCCGTGTGGTCCAATAAAAAGTCATCCCCGAGGGCTGTAGCCGGGGATCTCCGCCGCTTAAAAGGCACAAGGAAGGGATTCCCGGCAAAAACACGCGGGAATGACTCCTTATTTATCCCCCCCCCTCATCCGGCTTGCAGCCACCTTCCCCCTTAGGGGGAAGGAAACGGACGATTTCCCTCTCCCTGGAGGGAGAGGGCCGCGCAACGCGCGGGGCGAGTACAACCCCTTATAGGTCAGGGCTTGCCCTGAGAGTTGTGGGTGTTTATGTTTAAGGAAAAATACCTGTCTTGCGTCTTACGTCAGGGTAAACCCTGACCTATCCTTGACTCGCGGGTATAGCGTTTAGAATAGGCGGGTTAATCATGCTGCGCGGGGTTGCCCGTGTGGCGAACACCGCGGATGCGTTTAATGTGTTGTTTATGCTCGTGAAACGTGCGGGAGAAGGCATGCCGGCCCGTATTATCCGCCACAAAGTAGAGCGCATCAAAATTCAGTTCTGGTTGTAATACAGCGCGCACGGAAGCGGTGCCGGGGTTGCAAATCGGCCCGGGCGGCAGGCCTCCGAAACGGTACGTATTATACGGGGAATCTATTTTTAAATCCCGGTAGGTAAGTCCTTTTTTCCAATGGCGTTGTTCGCGTTCGTTAAATCCGAGGGCGTACTGAACGGTGGGGTCTGCTTCCAAGCGTTTTCCCATTAAAAAGCGGTTGGTGTAGACGGCAGCAATTTTGGGCCGTTCGTCGTGTACGACGGCTTCCCGCTCTACAATAGAGGCCAAGGTTAACACTTGCCGTTCGGTCAGATTCGTTGGATATTGTTTAAATAACGGGGCGATATGTTTTTTGTATTGGGCCAACATTTCGTCCACTACGTTGGCCGCGGGCGTATTTTCGGCAAATAAATAGGTGGACGGGAACAAATAGCCTTCCAGGTCCCGTTCGCGCACGAGGTTTAAAAACGCATGCGGGTCTGTGATGTGTTTGCGGGCCAGTTCTTCGGCCATTTCTTCGGCGCGCCACCCTTCTAAGAAGGTTACTTTTTCATAATGGGTGCATTGGCCGGTTTTGATGCAGTTGATGACTTCCAGGTCCGAGGTGTGTTGTCGTAAATCAAACTGTCCGGCTTTTAAATCCTGCGCGTTGGCTGTCAGGCGTAAGAGAATTTTAAACAACAGTTCGCTGCGTATAACGCCCTTGCTTTTCAGTTCGCGCGCCACATCTGCCCCGGTTTGGCCCGGGCGGATTTGTACGGTTACCAGGTCCCCCTTGCTAAAAAAGTAGAGTTTCCCCGCCACTAAACCCAGTACCAGTAATCCCACAAATACAGCAGTTAAAAGCCAGAATCGTTTCATTTGACTAATTTAAAGAAATGGCGTTTGCCAATTTGCAACACGTCGCCGTTGTTAAAAGCAAGCGGCCCGTCCTGCGTGATTTTTTGTTCGTTAAGCCGCACGGCCCCTTGCAAGATAAGCCCGCGGGCTTTGTTTTTGCTTTCAGCGGCTTTGGCCGCAAAAATGACGGCCGATAACAGGGCCCCCGGTTCCGGCTTAAACGTCGGCATATCGGACGGCAATTCTTTTTTGGAAAATACCGTCTCAAAATGCGTTTGCGCGGCGTTGGCGGTGGTTTCATCATAAAACCGTGCCACCAGTAAATGCGCCAGTTTTTTCTTGGCTTGCATGGGATGCATTTGTTTGATGTCGTCCAAATTTTCGGTCGTTAAGAGTTCGTAATACATGGGCATTACTTCGTCGGCAATAGACATAATTTTGCCGAACATATCGTCCGGCGCGTCCGTAAGCCCCACATAGTTTTTGTAGGATTTACTCATTTTTTTCACACCGTCTAAGCCTACTAAAAGCGGCACCGTAATCGCCACCTGCGGCTCTTGCCCGTTGTTTTTTTGCAGTTGGCGGCCGACAAGTAAATTGAAAATCTGGTCAGTTCCCCCCAGTTCCACGTCGGCTTTTAACGCCACGGAATCCTGCCCCTGGAACAAACTGTATAATACTTCCAGCATACTAATCGGGTTGCCGGCAGCCATACGTTTTTTGAAGTCGTCGCGCTCTAACACTTGCGCCACGGTTACGTGCTGGAGAGTAGTCAGTAAATCCTTCCCGGCCACAAACGGCTCCAGCCACTCGCTGTTAAAGCAGACTTCGGTTTTGGCGGGGTCCAATACTTTAAATGCCTGGTCGGTATACGTTTTGGCGTTTTGCAAAATCTGTTCACGCGGCAGGACGGGGCGGGTAGAATCGCGGCCGGACGGGTCGCCGATAGCGGCGGTAAAATCCCCAATGACAAGTACGGCCGTATGTCCCAAGTCTTGGAAACGTCTTAATAAAGAAAGTGCCACGCTGTGGCCTAAGTGCAAGTCGGCAGACGTCGGGTCGCAGCCGAGTTTGATTTTCAGCGTTTTGCCGCTTTCCAATTTTTTGGCGAGGTCAGCCTTAGAAACTACGTCCACGCACCCGCGTGTTAAAAAATTTATTTGTTCATCAATGGTCATAAAAAGTACTCCTCAAAAACACTTCCTATATTTTAGCAAATACGAACCCTTCGTTATAACTTTTCCAGCACCGTGGTAATGTGTTGGACGGCGGCCAGCGGGTTGGGCACTAACAATCGTTCGTACGCTTTGCACATGTTACGAAGCGTAGTACCGTCTAATTTTTCCAATGCTTGCTGCAAGCGGGCGGCAAAATCTTTCCCTTCGCAAACGATTTGCGCGCAACCTGCGTCTGCCAAAATCTTGGCATTAAAATACTGGTGATTGGCCGCCGCGTGCGGGAACGGCACGAGTACCGCCGGGATATGGCAGGCAATCAGTTCGGCTAGGGTGCTGGCGCCGCTTCGGCAAATCATCAAATCTGCCGATTTCATCAGTTTGTATATTTCGTTACTATATGCCAGCGCGCACACGTTGGGTAGCCCTTGATAGCGCGCTTGCTGCTCGTCGTACCAGCGCGTACCGGTTACGTGGATAAATTGCCAGTTTGGAAAATTTTGAATGACTTCGGGCAAGGCCTCGTTAAGCCCCTTGGCCCCTTGGCTGCCTCCCATAATGAGCACCGTACGCGCCGAGGTTGACAATCCTAACGCACGCAATACCTCGGTATGGTTTACGGTTTGGGCAAATTCGGCCCGCACCGGAGTACTGACCAGCCTATCTTTCTTTGTCATTTTTTGCATGGGAAGCCCCAGCAAACGTACCGTCGCAAAATAACCACATAATTGGTTAGCCAGCCCCCAAATGGCGTTGGACTCATGCACCGCAGTTTTTACGCCCGCCAAACGCGCACAGAACACCAACGGAAATGACACATACCCCCCCATGCCCAGGGCAACGTCTGGGCGAAACTCTTTAATTAAAGCGCGTGTTTGGGCAAGCGAACGGACAAGCCCTTTCACAAACCGCACCTGCCGCAACGGGTTTACACTACGCGGCAGCCCACTAGCTAGGGCAATTTCCCGGTAGTTTAGGCCGTTATCTTTTAAAACCGCGGCGGCTGGGTCGTGCTGGCGCACCACAAACAGCACGTCCCCCCCTTGTTCTTGGAGGGATTTCCCTAGCGCAAAACCTGGGTAAAAGTGGCCTCCGGTCCCACCGGAAGCAATTAAAAAGCGTTTGTTTTTCATCGTTTTATCCTAGGCGTGTAAAAAGAAGTCTCCCGCCGCAGCGGGGCCGTACTGTGGTCCACAGCTGCCAGGTTTAAAATAATCCCAATCATGGCCAGCGTCATTACGACTGACGACCCCCCATACGAAAAGAACGGCAGCGCAATCCCTTTCGTGGGCAATAGTCCAATGGCCATTCCCATATTAAAAAACGCTTGCGCGCATAATGTCAACATAAGCCCAAAAATGACCATGCCGTTAAACGTAGTTTTGGCGCGTTTGGCCAGTAAAACTCCGCGCCATAATAGTAGCGAAAATCCCACTACAACCAGTAGCACGAGTAACCCGGCTTCTTCACACATGACGGAAAAAATAAAGTCCGTATGGGCCGCCGGTAGGTATTGCAGTTTTAGTTCGCTGTTACCAAACCCTTTACCCAGCCATCCGCCCGAACCGACCGCCAAGAACGATTGCTGCACCTGATAGCTGACCCCGGCCCCGCTGTCTTCGGTAAGATGTAAAAAAGACCAAACACGTGCCCGGCGGTACGGGGTAGCTAACATTAAAATCATGCCCGCTGCCCCGGCGGCAGCCGCTAACGTAGCCAAATACATTTTACGCGCCCCGCTGACAAATAACATACAAAGTAACACAAACCCCATTAAAATAGGGGTTCCCAGGTCTTTCCCGGCGGCAATTAATCCCAGCGTAATTGCGGCCATTCCCAGCGGTTTTTTAAGGTAACGCCAATCTTTACCTAGTTTGCCGGCAGTTTCTTCCAAACAGGCGGCTATGTAAATGACAAAGGTTACTTTGGCAAATTCAGACGGCTGCAGTTTAAAGAGCCCGCCAATATCAATCCAACGGTGTGTATGTGCCTGGGAACGTGTAAAAAACAACGCATATAACAAAAGCCCCCAGGTAATATACAAGAGCATATCCGGCTTAAATAAGCGTATTTTAAGCAGGTTTGAGAACTGGTATGCCAGTACCCACGCGGACGTAATCCCTACGATATCAAATACAAACTGGCGTTTCACAAACGACGACGTTTCAAACGCGCTGGCCGAATAGGTAAATAGGAGACCCGTCAGTACAAAACACGCGCTAATAATGACAATCAGCGGGTCAAAGGTAAGGGACGGTTTTTCCACCCGGCGCAACGGAGCCCGGGTATATAAGGACGTGCGGCGTGCGGGTTTGTTGAAAAATGATACCATAGTCTACCTGATTTTTAAGGAGGCCAACGCCAACAGCATCAGCATCATGCCTACAATCCAAAAGCGCACAATTACCTTTGGTTCCGGCACCCCTTTAAGTTCAAAATGGTGATGTAACGGGGCCATTTTAAATAGCCGCCGTCCGTGGGTCATTTTGAAAAAACCCATTTGAAGCATCACGGAAACCGTTTCGGACACAAATAACCCCCCCGCAATCGGCAGTAAGAGTTCTTGCTTTACGCACAAGGCCGCCGTGGCAATTACACCCCCTAAAAAGAGGGAACTGGTGTCCCCCATAAATACTTGTGCCGGATACGCATTAAACCACAAAAACCCAATGCACGCCCCGGCAAGTGCTCCCATAAATACGCAGATTTCTCCGGCCCCCGGCACGTAAATAATTTTTAAGTAATCGGCAAAGTTGATGTTGCCCGCCAGGTACGCAAAAATACCGTACGTAACGGCGGTAAAAATCATACAACCGCTGGCCAGGCCGTCTAAACCGTCTGTCAAATTGGTAGCGTTAGACGTGCCTACAATCACCAGCATCGCAAACGCAAAATAAAAGACGGACAGGTTAATAAACATTTTGCTCATATATGGCACAATGAGGGACGTGGCATAATCCGCATTGGGCGGATTGATAGACAAATACCCCACTACTACAATCGCCGTAAGCAGTTGTATGGCTAGTTTAATCCAGGATTTCATGCCTTCCGGGTTTTTCTTAACTAGTTTAGTATAATCGTCCATAATCCCGGCAAACCCTAAGGAAAGGGTCGTAAACACCAGTAACCAAATGTAGGAATTGTCCAATTTGGTCCATAACAACACACTTACCAGCAAGCTGACTAAAATCAAAATACCGCCCATGGTAGGGGTCCCGTTTTTGGACAGGTGTGATTTAGGCCCGTATGCCCGTTCAATTTGCGAAATTTTATACGAGCGTAATTTACGTACTACCGCCGGGCCGATGAGAAGTGTCAAGAAAAACGACGTAAACACCGCCGCCCCCGTGCGAAACGTAATATAATTAAAGATATTTAAAAAACTAATGTTACTACTTAAATGTGAAAGATAGTAAAACATACTTACAGCTCCTTAAATACCGCTTCAAAATTCATACTGCGCGAGGCTTTAAGTAAGCAAGTACCTCCGCGCTGGACGGCTTTTTGGAGGGCACTTAGCCATTCGGCAGGTGTGTCCCCGTACCACACTTTAAGCCCGGTAGTGTCCTGCAGGTGTTCGTAACAGTATTTCATTTCCGGCCCGGCTAAGAAAACATAATCTGCCCCGCTGTCTAGCACTTGGCGGGCTACGGCGCGGTGGTATTCTTTAGAAGTTTTCCCCAGTTCTTTCATATCTCCCAGAACTGCGATGCGCGGTGCAGAAGAACGCCCTAAAATTTCAAGTGCGTTTTTCATACTGGCCGGGTTGGCGTTGTAACAATCCAAAATAAACTGCGTGTTGCCTTTTTGGATACGCTCCAAACGCATCGGCATGGGCGTAAAAGAAGCAAGCCCTTGTTTAATAGCGTCCATATAAATGCCCAGCGCAATGGCGGCTGCACAAGCGGCGGCGGCATTTAATTTATCGTGCCGTTCCAGGTTGATGTCAAACAGGTACGCTTCCCCCTTATAGGTAAAGGCAAATTTTTCGGTTTCTAAAATTTGCACGTCCGCTTGCGGGCTAAACCCAAACGAAAGGGCTTTGCCTTTGTAATCTAAGTGCAGGCGGCTTAACAGGGCATCGTCCAAATTATACACCAGGGTGCCGCCGTAATTTAAGCATTGGGCAATTTCCGTTTTGGTTTTGTAAACAGTTTCTAAATCGTGGAAAAACTCCAGGTGCGAAGGCCCCACATTGGTAATTACCGCCACATCCGGTACCGCCAGGGACGCTGTTTCCAAAATATCTCCCGGGTGGGAAGCCCCCAACTCAAACACGCCGTACTTGTGTTTAGGCTGGATTTCTAAGAGCGAAAACGGCACACCAAACTGGTTATTTAAATTGCCCATATTGGCTACTGTTTCCCCGGCTTGCAGGCAGATAGCCCGCAGCATTTGTTTGGTGGTACTTTTCCCGTTGGACCCGGTAATTGCCGCTACTTTAAGGGTGCTGTTTAAGCGGTGGTATTTGGCCAGGGCTTGCAGGGCTTTTAAGGTATCGTCTACTAAAATAAAGGGGCTTTCGGCCTGGGCCGGTACCGGATAATCTTGGCGGGCGATAATGACAGCTGCTTTTCGGGTAAGCACGTCCGGGATAAAATCGTGTGCATCAAACCGGGCCCCTTTTAAGGCAATAAACCCGTCTGTTGCGGTTACTACGCGCGAATCGGTCACAAAAGCGGTAATAGGGGCATCCGGGTTGCCTCCTGTTAATTTTCCGCCGGTAATATCGGCAATTTTGCGTAATGTTGCATTTAATTTCATATAATCACTCCTTAATCAATAAATCAAAAATCAGTTCGGTCTGGTGCGATCCCTTTTAACACTAACAGCGGTTCGGCAATTTCTTTAAAAACCGGGGCCGCTGCTGTACTGCCGAAGGCGTACACGTCCGGGTTATCTAAAATGACTAAAATTACCAGTTCCGGCCGCGTAGCCGGTACCATTCCGGCAAACGAAACGACGTGCCGCCGTTGGCCGTATCCCCCCTCTTGCAATTTTTCCGCCGTTCCGGTTTTGCCCGCTACGTTATAACCTTTAATTTGCGCGCGCTTGCCGGACCCTTCTTCTACCACGGTTTGCAAGAGTTCACGCATGGTTTGGGCCGTTTCGTTGGAGAGTACGCGGCGGATTTCTACGGGTTTTGCTAATTTTTCCACTTTGCCGCTTGTATATTCAATGCGGTCCACCAGGTGCGGCTGCATAAGTTTGCCGCCGTTGGCAATGGCGGAATAAGCCGTAATTAACTGAATGGGTGTAACCGCAACACCGTAACCGTAACCTTTGGTAGCCAAGTCTACTTTGGTCCAATTGGTATAAGCGGAGAGGCTGCCTTTGGATTCTCCGTTAAAGTTAATATCTGTTTTACTGCCAAAACCGAAATCTTTTAAATACGAAAACAAGGTTTTGGCCCCAATTTCAACCGCAATTTTCCCGGCACCGATATTGGACGAAAGCTGCAAAATTTCAGCCAGCGTCAAATAATCTTTGTTGTGTTGTTTATCGCGGATCGTAAATCCTTTGGCTACTTCCCAATGGCGGTTTTCCATGTAAATGGAATCCCCTTTAGAGAGCGTGCCCGAGTTAAGTGCCGTAGCCACCGCCAGGGATTTAAAGGTGGAGCCCGGCTCATACGTAAACTGAAATGCCAGCGATTGTCCGTCTTTTACCGGGTACGAAGCTGCTGCCAAAAGGTGCCCGGTATTAGGGTCCTGCACGAGGGCCACGGCATGCTGGGGGTGCACTTGTTCTACGGCGTGGCGTAATGCGCGTTCCGTGTAAAACTGGGCGGTTTGGTCCAGCGTGAGGTAAATATTCCCCACATTTACAGTATCTTTTAAACTGCGGTCATAAATCATTTCCCCCCGGCCGGAATGGCGGGCCCGTTTTTTGCCGATATGTTGGGTCATTTCTTCGTTATACATTTGTTCAATGCCGGAAAGCCCGACATTTTTAGAGTTGGCCGCTCCGATAATATCCAGCGCACTTTCCCCGACGGGGTGCAGCCGTTCGTATTCGGGGGTCAGGTCCAACCCTTGTCCCAGCGGTGTACGCAATACTTGCGCCAGTTCCATATAAACAGCGGGTTTGATTTTTTTGGCTGCATAGAAGAAATTACCGGAAGTACGCCATTTTTCTTCCAATTGTTTGCGCGGAATATTCAAGGTGTTGGACAGAAAAGAAAGGGTAGCCTCTTTGTCTTTGACATATTTTTTAACTACGCCGCACGCGTGCGTACGCACGGATTGGGCCCATACGCGTCCGTTTACGTCATAAATACCGCCGCGTTTACGGTCTTCCGCCAGGGAGTTATAAATGGCACGCTCGGCCTTGGCGGCGTATTCATCATGGCGGAATAATTGTAAATACACCAGGCGGCTCATAATACAAAGCGGGGCCAGCATCATGACCGCAAACACCAGATACAATCGTTTTTTGACATTAAAAATAGACGGGGCAGAAAACGGTGTGCGGGAAATCATTTTGTTTCCTCCAAGACCACCACTTCATGCGGTTTTTCTTCCACCAGGCCCAACTGTTCGCGGGCAAAGGTAATAACTCTTTGCGGGCTGGACAAGCGGGCAATTTCTACTTCTTCGTATTGGTTGCGGGCTTCTTTAATAGATACTTCGTTTTGCAATTGGCTGACCTGCCGTCCGGAACGCAGCACGCCCAGGTTAATAGAGGTAATTAAAAATAACCACACCCCTACCCCGGCAACTATTAAAATTAAAATTCCTTTTTTCATACCCGTTCAATTACCCGTAATTTAGCACTACGTGCCCGGCGGTTCTGGCGGATTTCTTCGTAAGACGGCGTAAGCGTATGTTTGTTGACCAGTTTCCACCCCCCTTGCGCGCATAACGCTTTAAAGCCGTTTTTGATCATTCGGTCCTCTAGCGAGTGAAACGTCAGCACGGCGGCCCGTCCCCCGGGTTTTAAAATTTGTGTAAGGACCGCCGGGATTTGTGCTACCTGTTCAAATTCCCCGTTACACGCAATACGTAAGGCCTGGAACATTCGCGTAGCCGGGTGAATACGCCCGTGCTGGGGGCCTGCTACCTGTTCAACCAGTTTTTTAAGTTGCCCGGTAGTGGTAATTTTTACATCACGCCGGGCGGTTAAAATAGCATGTGCCAGTTGGGCGGCGCGGGGTTCTTCCCCGTACTGCGTAAAAATGCGCGTGAGTTCGGTAATTCCCCACGTATTTACTACATCTGCCGCCGATAGCGGGGCGGTGGTATCAAAACGCATATCTAAGGGGCCGTCTGCCAAAATACTAAACCCGCGGGACGGGTCGTCTAACTGGTAAGAACTAAGCCCCAAATCAAATAAGGCCCCGTCCACTTGCGTAAGGCCATACTCGGCTAACACGTGGGCGGCTTGGGCATAACTGGCGTGGCACGCGGTTAAGCGCGCATCAGCCACCCGTTCGGTAGCCATTTGCAAAGCATTTCTATCTTTATCAAACCCAAAAATCCGTGCTTGTGGGCCCAGTTTATTTAAAAAATAACGTGTATGCCCGCCCAAGCCCAATGTTCCGTCTACATACACGCCGTTTTCGGCGCGTAGTATAAAGTCTGCAATTTCCGGGGCCATAATGGGGATATGCGTCCAAACCGGGGTCATTTTTTTCCTCCGTTTACGGGTGCAAACTGCCAGCGGCCTTGTTGGGCGGCTTTTTGCACATCATGCAGCCATACGTTTTGTAAGGTGCTTACTTTATTAAACGGCATCCCGTAGGCGCGGTAGAGTGCCTGGTATAAGGGAGTGCCTTTTTTAAGTTCATCACACATTTTATAAAATTCATCGCGGGAACGGGTATTTAATAAATAATCCACCACGCTATACGCCTGTGTATACCAAAGTTCGGCTTGGTCGCGCGGGTAGTCTTTGAGGGTTTCGGCAGACATCATCTGCTCAAACGGAATGATTTTACCTGTCTGCACTATTTGGCGCAAACGTGCCTCCACATAGTTGGGGCGTTGCTGGGTAGTATATACCTGCATATAGACGGCCATTCCTTCCGACAGCCACAACGGCGAAAGTTTTGGCAGGAAAAATTGGTCAAAATACAAGTGCGTTAGTTCATGCACAGAAAGCGCATAAAAGCCCGTTTTCTCTATGATATACATCGTATCGGACTGTAAATCCGACGAGGCCCCACTCCAAGCCGGACGGTGGGTATAGTTTATATATGACTCTTTGGCTAAAAACAACATTACTAAAATCTTTCCCGGTTTGGCAATTAACGTAAACGGTGTTAAATCCAGCATAAGACTGCCGTGGATATTATCTAATATGTTGGTAAGTTTCGGGGTAACGGGGTCTTTTTCGCGGTAGACCAAAAAACTATACGTTTCCCCGGTTAAAAAACCGGGCGGCGGCGGAACCCATTTTACTTTTTGGGCCGAGTTAGCCGGGCGGTATACTTCGGTAGGGAGTTCATCAATATCCCCGGCAGGGGCGACGGACGCCAGCTGTTCTAACCCCGTAATCATTTGTTCTGCTTGCGAGCGGGGCGGCTCTTGCGGGGTATCTGATAGCGGGGTAGCAGACCCGGCAGGCGGCGGAACGGAAATATCCGGGCGCAGTTCTTGCGCGCGTCCGCGGTAGTTATCGTCCGCGGAAGTCGTTTGCCGTTCCGGGCTATTTTGAAAATGCCGGGGTTCTTGGGTTAAGGTGCGGGAAATATCTTTAAAACTTATTCCGTACACATACGGCACCGCCGCCACGCCTGCCACACACATTAACACTAAAATCAGTTTACCCATGCGTTTCCTCTTTTTGGTATAAGGCCAAATAACGGTTTTTGGCTTCCCCCGGTAACGTATAGGCATAAAACCCGCACGCATGCGCGCCCGGGCAAACGGCTTGGGCTTTTTCACTTTGAAACGCCGCAAAAATCCCCCCCGGTTGAAGCGGGGCCATGCACAGCGGCAGCACGGTTTCTAACGGCCCCATGGCGCGTTCGGTCATAAAATCAAACGGACCGGTGGACACTTGTCCCAAGCGCACGTTTTGCACGCGGATATTCGTAAACCCGGCTTTGAGCGCGGCCCAATTCATAAACTGGCAGCGTTTTTCCAAACTTTCCAGCAGCGTCACGGAGGCTGCCGGAAATGCCGCCGCCAGCGCAAAACCAATGTATCCGCAGCCGGCCCCGGCATCGGCAAGGGCCGTAAACGGGCGGTGCGCTGCGTGGATAAAAGCCGCCGCGGCCAGGCCGTCGCATAAATGACGGGAAACCAGTTCGTCAAAATCCGCTACACTTGTTAAATTTAACAGTTCTTTTTTATCAAACACGCACCGCCCGTAAGCCAATAGTTTTTCGGCCTGCGCGGGCGTAAACGGCAGCCCTAACGTAGTGGCAAAATTAAGCAGTTTTTTGGGCATTTTTAAGCCTCCTAAACCGCTCTATATGTACGCAGATAAGTTGAATATCGGCTGGGGTTACGCCGGGAATACGGCTTGCTTGCCCGACGGTTTGCGGTTTAATTTCGCGCAGTTTTTGGGCGCTTTCAAACAAAATGCCGCGCACGGAAGACGGGTCAAACCCTTCCGGGATTTTGATGTTGTCAATATCGGCCAGCTTTTCGGCGTCTTTTAAGTTACGCTCAAAGTAGCCCGCGTATTTGTGCTGAATATCCGCATAGCGTTGGGCGTTTTCCGCGCGCCAAGGGCCTAAATTAAGGTCCGGCTGCGGCGTTTTGCCTTCGCATAAATCTTCGCACAGGTGCTTGTAATTTTCAAAGGGTTGTGCGTATTTTTTATCTAAGAGCCCCAGCGTGAGGCCGATGGGCGTAAGGCGCAGGTCGGCATTGTCGTTACGCAAGAGAAGGCGGTACTCCGCGCGCGAGGTAAACATACGGTACGGTTCGTTAACGCCTTTGGTGACCAAATCGTCAATTAACACGCCGATATACGCTTCGTTGCGGCGCAAGATAAACGGCTCTTTGCCCTGCACGTAATGCGCCGCGTTAATCCCGGCGATAAGCCCTTGTCCGCCGGCTTCTTCATAGCCGGTAGTACCGTTAATCTGCCCCGCTAAAAAGAGCCCGGGGATGCGCTTGCTTTGCAAAGACGGATACAAATCCTTCGGGTCCGCGTAATCATATTCTACGGCGTAACCGGGGCGGGTAATGGTGCATTTCTCCATACCGGGAACGGAGGCAATTAACGCGCGCTGCACGTCCTCGGGCATACTGGTAGAAAAGCCCTGAATATAAAATTCTTCCGTATAAAAACCTTCCGGCTCTAAGAAAAGCGGGTGCGAAGTAATCTCCGGGAATTTTTTAATTTTATCTTCTACCGACGGGCAATACCGCGGCCCTTGGCTGTGGATGTTCCCGCCGTACAAGGCCGAACGCTGGAAATTTTCGCGCAAAATTTTGTCGGTGGCCAAGGTGGTGTGTGTTACATAACATTGACCAAATTTGCGGTCTTTTAACGTAGCAATATCGGTAAAATGGCTCATCGTCCAGGGCGGGGTGTCGCTCGGTTGCGGGCGGAATTTCGTATAGTCCAGCCCGCGCGCGTTAATACGCATGGGCGTACCTGTTTTAAAGCGTGCCATCGGCAGTTGTAATTGTTCGCGCAAGTTTTGGGAAAGCAAATTAGACGGCATATCGTTATACCGTCCCCCCGGGGTCATAACCGTTCCAATATGAATGGTGCCTGCTAAAAACGTACCTGTTGTTAAAATAACCGTTTGGGTGTGATAGCGCGTTTGGCGCAACGTCAATACGCCGCAAATACCGTTATCGTCGGTGCAAAGTTGGGCGGCTTCGTCTTGCATGATGTCCAGGTTCGGTTGCTGTTCTAATAAATGCTTATAGGTAAACTGGTAGATTTTTTTATCACATTGGACGCGCGGGGAGTGCACCGCCGGGCCTTTCCCCGTATTTAACAGGTGATAGTGTAGCGAAGAAATATCGGTTACGCGTCCCATCGCCCCGCCAAGGGCGTCAATTTCGCGCACGATTTGGCCTTTGGCAATCCCGCCAATGGACGGGTTGCAGGACATTTGGGCAATTGTGTCCAGATTTTGCGTTAAAAGTAAGGTGCGTGCACCTAATTTGGCAGCAGACAGCGCGGCTTCACACCCGGCGTGCCCGCCCCCAATCACAATCACTTCATATTTATCCGGACAAACAAACATTTATTTCCCTCTACAAAATTGTGCAAAAATAATTTCCAACACATCATCCGGCGTTACTTCGCCCAGTAAATCTTTTAAATGATGCAGCGCAGCCCGCAGGTGCTCGGCTATAATCTCCCCCCCTTGCGCCGCGTGCAAAAGAGCCGTTTCTAACTCGGTTTGCGCGTGGAGCAACGCCTCGTAATGGCGCAAGTTAGAGATTAAAAGCCCTTGCGGTGTATTTACCGCGGCTTGCGGGCGGGTTAAAAATTCTTTTAACGGTTCCAAACCGTCCCCCGTTTTGCACGATACGTTTAAGACCGGGACGGCTTGTAAATCGGCGGGCAAATCCAAGGGGACGGAAGTTTTATCCGTCTTATTACGTACCAGCACGGTGCGTTTGCCTTGCCGTTTAATTTGTTGCCACAACGTGAGTTCTTCCGGGCTTAGCATTAAAGAACCGTCCGTCACCCAAACAATGACGTCTGCCTGCTGCATGGCGCGTACGCTGCGGCGCATGCCTTCCTGCTCGGCAATATCCAGCGCATGTTTCCGGATGCCGGCCGTATCGGTTAAAATGACTTTTTGACCGTTTAATTCCAGGGTTTCTTCTACGGTATCGCGTGTGGTGCCGGCGGCATCTGTTACAATGGCGCGGTCAAAACCTACGAGCGCATTAAGCAAACTGGATTTGCCGCTATTCGGTACGCCGACCAGGGCCACTTTGAGCCCTTCTTTGCGTAATCTTCCTACTGAAAACGTATCTGCCAAATTTTTTAGCGGTGTTAAAATGTGTGTAAGTTGCGTTTGGATATAATCCGGCGCAAGGGGTGCTAATTCATCTTCTGCGTCGTCCAAACGCACTTCAATTTGTGCAAGTAGTTCTACCAGCGGCGTTTTAATACGGTCTATATAAGCGGATAATTTGCCTTCCAGCTGCTGCATAGCCAGTTCGTGCGCGGCGCGGTTGCCGGAAGCGATTAAATCACACAACCCTTGCGCTTCCAGTAAATCCATTTTGCCGTTTAAGAAGGCGCGCTGGCTAAATTCCCCGCGGTTAGCCGGGCGGGCCCCCAGCTTGCATAAAATCTCCAGCAGCCGCCCTGTAATGTATGGCGAGCCGTGCACGGCCAGTTCAGCAACATCTTCCCCCGTAAACGAGTGCGGGGCCTTAAAATAAGTTACCAGGGCTTTATCCAGTACGGTCGTGCCGTCTAAAAGGGTGCAAAGCGTTTGGCGGCGCGGCTGCCACACCGGGGCATTTGCCACCACATGGTTTAACACGGCCAACGTATCCGGCCCGGACAGGCGCACAATCGCCACAGCCCCGTGCGCGGGCCCGGTAGAGAGGGCACAAATCGTATCGGTAGACATATAGAAGTATTTTACTATTTTTAGGCGGGCTACGCACAAGAAAAAGCCCGGGTTCATAGGATACATGGGGGCTTTGGCCCGGAGATTTTATACAACGGGTGCGGGATTGGGTTTGTGTCCGGACGTAGTTATAGGACCTATTTCCCGGGGAATTAGGTCCTTTGGCCCTAGCGTACCCTTGCCCAAAACCGCTATAATACAAAAGATGAAACACGTATTATCCTTTTTAGTAATGGCGGGTCTGTTACTGGCAGCCCCGCTTAGTTACGGCCAAAAACCCCCGCGCGGACTGGTGCACCGGTTGTTGCAAGTTCCGGCCGGCAAACCCATTCCTTCCGCGGTGCGGCAATCGTTAACCCGGCTTTCCCCGGAGCAGCTTTCCCGCGTAGCCGTTCAGTTAGAACGTGCCAACCAACAATTGGCCCGCCAAAACGAACAAATCCGCCAGTTTCAGCAACAGCTGTTTGACGCGACCCGTCCGGCGGTATTCCGTGCGTTGCCGTCTGCCAACGGTCCGCGTAACAGTTTTACAGGGACGGTATTTCACACCACCTATCAGGGCAAGCCGGAAGTGTATGGGCTCATTCCCATGCATGCGTTGGCAGACGTATACCACTCTGCGGGGCTATTGGCTCCAGAATTTACTGCCCTGGTGGAGCAGGACGGCACCTCGGTCCCGGTTGCAGCCCGGGTGGTGCAGTTGTCCTCTGCCAAAACGGGTGATGTAGCCCTTGTAAAATTTCAAGAAAAAGACGAACGCCATTTAACCTCTCTTGCTTTGGCAGACGGTGTGGCGGCCCCGCAAACGCGCTTGTATGCACAAGGGTTTGCCTGCAATTTGCCGGCCCAAGGGGTGGTACACGTAACCGGGCAAACGTCATCCGGCTTGTTAAAAACCCAAATTCCCGCCGCCCATGAAGGCGAACGTGCCGGGTTTTGCGGAAGTGCACTCGTCAATGAAAACCACGAACTTGCAGGTGTGCATATCGGCAGCATATACGAAGGCGAAAACGCCCAAGAACAAGTATTTTTTGATACCTTCGGTTTAGAAAAACCCGTTTCCGGGGATACGGGCTATAGCGTACCGGCTCCGTTTATCCGCCACTTGGTAGAAGCCTATCACCAGCCGGATAAGCCCGTCCTTTCGTTATACATTCGCGGGCAAGAAATTACCAAACTGCGCGTGAATGAATTTATTAGTTCCGTAGAGATTTTAGACGCCAACCACCAACCGCTTTGGCACAAAGATACCCAGTTTAAAGTAACGCTGCGCCCGTTAGAGACGGCGTTGCACTTTTTCCCGCAGGCGCGGTTTATCCGCCTGAAAATCGGCCGAACCTATTGGCAAAAGAAAAATAACCGCTGGTTTGTAACGGACGATACATCCTTGCACCGGGTGGTTGTTTCCGGTATTCCCGCGTTGGAGGAATAAGACCTCCCCCTTTTTTAGGACTTTTGGCACCTTGTTTTTTGTATGTTTCCCACCTATAATACCTATATAGGTGGGAGTTTTTTTATGAAAAAATATGCCGGATGTATCATCGCTGTTTGTTTGTTAGTAGTTGCCACTACGGCTTCGGCCCAGCGTCCTGTCAAAGTGCGGGAAATTAAACCCGTATCCCGCAGCGGGGCGTTAGGGACGGCCGGGAGTGTGGTTACCCGTACGCCTGTTAAAACGCCCGTAACGGCTGGGGTTACCCGGAGTGTGGCAGGCAGCGTAGCGGGAACTGTTTCAAATGCCCGGGCCGTCCAACACGGGCAGGTGCTTACGCGGGAACATACCCCGGTAGGGGGGTCGCCCCAGCGGATTACTTCCCCGGCTACGAACTTGCATACAGTAGACGCCTTAGTGGCCCAACACGGACAGTTACAAGCCGAGAACCAACAATTAGGTACGGTCGGTTTTGGCGGCGGTTTTGGCAAAAGTGTCCTGTTTGCGCCTGTAGAAAAAGAAGGCAAAGACGGCGGATTTTCGGTAACGGCCTTGGAAGTAAACGGAGAAATCTTCGGGGTAATTGCTTCCCACGTACTTGCAGAAAGTTATTATACTTATTCGGTCAGTTTGCATAAAAATTTTCATCTTCACGTACTTCAGCCGGACGGGTCCACCGCGTTGTTAGAGGCGCATGTGGTACAAGTAGCCCCCCGTAGTATGTTAGACGTAAGCCTGGTTAAATTTAGCCCGCAGGCAGAAGCCTTAGTTCATCCGCTTTCCCTGGCTGACGCACCTGCCCAACCCGGTGAGTTATTATTTTCATACGGTTTTGCCAACGGGGAAGCCCAACAAATTGAACGTACCGTGAGCAAAAATTCATTTATTTCCGTCCGTACCGACCAAAATTTAACCGGTAAACGCGCCGGTTTTTGCGGCAGCCCGCTCTTGGATGCAGCCGGGAATATCAAAGCCATTCACACCGGCACGTTGGAGAACCGCTCCGGCACCGAAGCGGTCAGTTACGGTACACACGCCCGGTTTATCCGCCTGCTTGTAGAGGCCTATCATAATAACGGGCAGGCCGAATATGACTTAACGATAGACGGCCAAACCTTCGCCCGGTTAAACGTGGATGAATATATTTCCGCCGTATACTTATATGACGCAAACGGCAAACGCATCATACAGCGTAACTGGGAGGAGAAATTTTCACAATCGGCACTTTTGAATATGTTGGAAGAAAACCCGCAAGCAGCGTATTTACAATTTACATCCCGCAAAGCGCATTGGGAAACCGATAACGACGGCGATTCTATTTTAAAAGAGGACCGCTCTAAAAACGACAAGACCAAACGCCAACATTGGTATAACTTGCAAACGCGTGAAATTTTGCCTATCCGCCCCGGTATTATTAAACTATAATCCCAAGGCCCTCATCCTTTCTTCCCAAGCGTGTTTTTAAAGGCCTGTTAGTTTAGTTTTAATGCCAGTTCGTGCAGGTCCGCAATTTCGGCTACCGCTAATTTAATAAGTTTTGCTTTCTCCGGTTTTGTAACCGGGGCGCAAAAGGCGCGCGTAAAACCTAAGCGTTGCGCTTCTTCCAACCGGCGGTCAAGAAGCGGTACTTTGGCGGCTTGCCCCAAAATACCAACTTCGGCCATAAACACGTTATCAAACGCAACGGCAATATCTTTGCAGGACGAAATAACAGCCGCGCAAATCGCCAAATCCAGCGCGGGGTCTTTAAGTTTTACCCCCCCTGCTAAACTGACGTAAATATCTTTGTTATCAAGCGGCAGCCCGATGTGTTTTTCCAGCGCGGCAAACAGCACTAAACACCGGTTCAAATCCACCCCGGTTGCCACCCGGCGCGGATACGGATAATGCGTGGGCGAGACAAGTGCCTGAATTTCGGTTAACAGCGGGCGCGAACCTTCTAACGCCAAACTATATGCGCGGCCTTTTAACGCCTTATCGCGTGAAGATTGGGAAAAGTATTCACTCGGGTTATCTACCGACCGGAGCCCCTGGCCCGTCATCTTAAACAGCCCGATTTCCCCCGTAGAGCCAAACCGGTTTTTGTGCGGGCGCAACAGGCGCAGCACGTTGTCTTTTTCCGTATCAAAATACAGTACACAGTCCACCATGTGCTCTAAAATTTTGGGGCCGGCCAGTTCGCCGTCTTTGGTAACGTGCCCGAGCACAAACGTAATAATCCCCTTGGGCTTGCACAGGCGCACCAGCTCGCTGGTACA
Organism: uncultured Elusimicrobium sp.; assembly: GCA_937891135.1. Lineage (GTDB taxonomy): Bacteria > Elusimicrobiota > Elusimicrobia > Elusimicrobiales > Elusimicrobiaceae > Avelusimicrobium. The sequence continues at coordinate 12,340 of CALAFB010000116.1, read as the reverse complement.
TTCGCGCACTTGTGCCACGGTGCCGGCGGAAGAAGTAAACTCCGGGTGAAAAACGGTTTGAATGGAATCTAAAATCAGTACCTCCGGGTTTACGTTTTGCACCGATTCCACAATTTTTTGGATATCTGTTTCACAATGCAGGAAAATATTTTCCCCGTTTACGCCCAAGCGTTGCGCGCGCCCGGCAATTTGGTTGACGCTTTCTTCCCCGGAAATGTATAAGACTTTTTTATCCTTAGATAATTCGGCCGCCACTTGCAGCATTAAGGTACTTTTACCAATGCCCGGTGCGCCCGCCAAGAGCGTTAGCTGCCCTTTCACAAGCCCGCCTCCCAACAGGCGGTCAAACTCGCTAATGTGGGTGGGGATGCGTTCTTCGCGCACGGATTTACTTTCGGATAGTTTCACTACTTCCGACGAAAAATCCGTAAAACTGCGGGTGCGCTGCGCCGCCGGCTTTTTAGTTTCCTGCGCTTTGACTTCTTCTACCAAACTGTTCCATTCTCCGCAGTCCGGGCATTTGCCCGCCCACTTGGGGGCTTCGTAACCGCATTTTTGGCAGACAAAGACGGTTTTAAATTTCATTATTTCGTCCCCGCTACGGCGGCTAAGCCAAAGAAGGAGGAGATATCCTGGTCGTTAAATGACACATTGGCCCGTATGGCAAAGTCGTTGGTTTCCAGCGCGTCGCGTGCCCAGGCCCCTACTTTAAAGTACTTGTTAATGCGGAAGTCCACGCCGTAACTCACGTCTGGCTTGTGGAAATAGCGTCCGTTAATGGTGCGGTCGCGCCCCCAGTTAGAAAACTCGCCCGTAAATGTTAGACGGTCCAAAAATTCGGTCTGGTAGAACGGTTTTAATTCTAACGCTACCCCGCCGGAACCGCGAATCATACCGGCTGAGAATTTAGCCCACTCATTATACAAGCCTAAGCGGGCGTCAATTTTGTTCTTTTCTAAATAGTCGTGGCTGTCTAACTTATCGTCCTCGTTGCCGACGTTTGCAATCCCAATACGGTAGAACGTGTAGCCGCTGGGGGTGTAGATGTCTAAGGCCAGGTCGCTGGAGGCCAGTTTGGTTTTAGGCATATAGAATAAATCGTAATCCCAGTATACTTGGAATTTGCCCATTTTGCCTACCACATTTTTAACTTCGGCCATGGTGGTACGCAGGTCGGAAACGGTTTCTTTGACTTCGGTTTTCATTTCCTGGTCTTTGAGCAAACTGCCAATGACGCCTTCGCCTTTGTCTAAACTGACCAGCAAATCCGATAGGCGGGCCGTAGCCACGTCTAAATTTTGCATAGAACTGGTTAAATACGGGCGCAGGGTGGCAATCATTTGGTTTAAGTTGGCGGAAAGTTGGCGGATTTCGGTCATAGTTTGGTTAAGCTGGTCCCCCATTTGCCCGTGGTTATTTACGCTGTCCACAAAGTCTTTAATGCTGGCCATGGTTTGCGTAACCATAACGTCCATAGGAATATCGTTGACACCGTCAATATAGGTATCCGGCTGCAGGACCGGTGCCCCGGGCAATCCTTGTACTACTTTTAAATATTTACTGCCGATAATTCCGGTCATTACCACGCTAAATTGCGCGCCTTTGCGGATAGGAACCCCGTCGTGAATTTCCGCCACGACGACCACATCTTCCCCTTCTATTTTAATTTTTTTGACTTTACCGACTTCCACCCCCGCCAGTTTGACAGGGGCCTTTACCGGCAGGCCGGACACGTCGTTAAACTTAATATTAAGTTCATACGTACGCGTGACGGAGAGCCCGCCCAAAAAATAGAGCGAAAATCCGAAAAGAATTAACCCGATGACGGTAAAGATACCTAATTTTGTTTCTGCCCTCATAATTTTATTATTCTCCTAAATTTTATTTTCCCTTATCAAATTTTTTACCTTCTCCCGCGTAGGGGCGAAGAAAACCACTCACTCCTTCATCAGTTTCATTTGTATCGGCCCTTTGCTAGAGCCCGATACAAACTGTTTTACATACGGGTTGTCCGTCTTGCGAAATTCCTCCGGGGTACCTTGCAACAAGATATTCCCTTCATACAAAAACGCAATCTTATCGGCAATTTTAAAGGCCGAGTGCATATCGTGCGTAATTACCACAGACGTAACCCCTAGTTTATTTTTTAAATCAATAATCAAATCGCTAATAATGTCCGACATAATGGGGTCCAACCCGGTAGTCGGCTCGTCATACAATATGACTTCCGGCCCCACGGCTAGCACCCGCGCTAACGACACACGCTTCTTCATCCCGCCCGAAAGTTCGCTGGGGTTTAACTGGGCAACGTCTTCTTTTAAACCCACAAGGGCCAGTTTTTCTTTAATAATTTTAGGGTAATCTTTTTCCGGCACGTCTGTAAGGTATTTGAGGCCGAAGGTTACGTTTTCCCCCACGGTCATAGAGTCAAACAACGCCCCTTCCTGGAACAAATACCCAAACCGCCGGCGTAAGGCGGCCAGTTTCATTTCGCTGGTAATTTTTGTAATATCGCGCCCGTCTACTAAAATCTGCCCGGACGTAGCCTGCAACAATCCGATTAAGCATTTAATAAGGGTGCTCTTGCCCGAGCCGGAACCACCCAAAATACAGGTGGTTTGGCCCTTTCCCAGCGTGAGGTTTACGTCTTTTAGGACGTGTTTTTCGCCGAATGATTTTTTTAAATGTTTAATTTCTATCATGTTAAATTCCAAATGCCGTTAAAATAGCCGTTAAGAAATAATCCAACACCAAAATAAGCACAATGGTGGTTACCACGGCCCCGGTGGTGGATTTTCCCACGCCTTCGGCTCCGCCGTGCGTACTAATCCCCTTGTAACAGCATACCGTACCAATCATCAAGGCAAAGGCAAAGGTTTTAATAAACCCGTGCATAAAATCTTTTACGCCCATATAAGACGTAATATCGGTCAAATATACTTCGCCCGGCACGCCCAGGGCGTATACCGCCACCAGGTATCCGCCGATAATCCCAAACAAGTTAGAAAACAGCGTCAGTATCGGCAGCGTAAACATAAACGCGCACATCCGCGGAATCACTAAATAACGAATGGGGTTCGTGCCTAATGTATAGAGCGCGTCAATCTGTTCTGTTACGGCCATGGTACCGATTTGGGCCGTAACGGCTGCCCCGGCCCGCCCGGAAACGACGACGCTGGTCAGCACCGGCCCTAATTCACGGATTAAGGAAAACGTCACAATGGTACCCACAAAAATCGGGTCGCCAAAGATATTTCCAATGGTGTTCCCGGCCTGTAAGGCCAGCACCATACCGGTAAATAAACTGGTTAGCGCGGTAACGCCCAAAGATTCTACGCCGATAATCACGCATTGGTCCGCGGTTTGGTGCCATTCAAATTTAGACCGCCCCAGCCAAAACAAACATGAGCGCAGCATGGCGGTACAGCCGCCAATGTCGTTAAATACCCGTAGTACGTATTTGCCAATAAGCGTAAACATATTATTTATACACCCTCGGTACGCGCGCATTTAACTGCGTGCAAATTTCATAATCAATCGTGCCGGCCAAGTCTGCTAATTCTTGAAGTAAAATTTCTTCGTTTCCCTGGCGGCCTACCGCCACTACTTCATCTCCCACGCACACGCCGGGCACGTCCGTAATATCTGCCATTAGCATATCCATCGTTACGTTGCCGAGCACCCGGCAGCGTTGCCCGCGGATGAGTACGTCTGCCTTATTAGATAACGCGCGCATATATCCGTCCCCGTAGCCCAAGGGCAGCGTGGCCACCTTCATCGGGTGCGTGGCAATAAAACTGCGGTTGTAACTGACACTAAATCCGGCGGGAATATCTTTTACATACACCACGCGGGTTTTGAGCGATAAAATGGGTTCATAGCCGGGTTCTAACCCGTAAATACTGTGCCCGGGACGCACGAGCGTATAGTGAGCATCGGGCCGGGCGGAAATGGCGGCAGAGGCTTCTATGTGCACGTGCGGTACGGGAATGTTTTTGAGTTGCAGGCCCGTTAACGTATCGCGGAAATAGCCGATTTGCTGCTCGGTAAATTTGGGGTCCGTCCCTACGCTGGACAAATGGGAATAGAGTCCGTCCAACACAGCGTGCGGGTTTTTATGCAAAAATTCAATGACTTTCATGGTTCCGCCGCGGCGCGTACCAATGCGCCCCATGCCGGTTTCTTGCTTCACGTGGCAGACGGCTTGTTTGCCCAGTTTAGCAGCCGTTTCACAAATCGCTTGCGCCGCCGCCAAACTGGCTACGGTAACCGCCAAATCGTATTGGACGGCATATTCAAACGCTTCAAACGGATAAATGCTGCCCAGTACTAAAATGGGCGTTTTTAGGCCTGCTTCGCGCAAGGCAATTCCTTCTTCTACCGACGCTACGCCAAACCATTGTGAAAGTTGATTTTCTTCTATAAACTGCCCGATGTTAACCGCCCCGTGCCCGTAGGCGTTGGCCTTTAAAATGGCCAAGAGAGCCGTTTCTTCTCCTACCTGCGTGCGTACTTTGCGTAGGTTGCGGGCCAGTTTTTTAAGGTCAATTTCGGCCACCGTTGGGCGTAAAAGGGGCAGCATATTATTCGGGAATCTCCATTTGGGTATCGCTGGTAACCGCACCGGACGAATCTTCCACCGGTTCAGGCGCGGGATTGGTAAACAAAGCAAATTCGCCAAAGAAGGCCAGGTCAATATCGCCTACCGGGCCGTTACGCTGCTTGGCAATAATCAGCGTGGCTTTGCGTTTTAAGGTTTCATCATCACGCTTGTAATATGCTTCGCGGTGAATAAGGGCCACCACGTCGGCGTCCTGTTCAATAGAGCCGGATTCGCGCAAGTCCGAAAGCATGGGCTTATTGTCTGTGCGGGTTTTGTCCTCATTTTTACGGCTTAATTGGGATAACGCTAATACCGGCACATCTAACGTGCGGGCGAGGTCTTTTAGCATACGGGAAATTTCGGACACTTCCTGCTGGCGGGACTCGCTGCGGCGTTCCCCGCCGCGGATGAGTTGCAAATAGTCTATGACAATCAGCCCCAATTCTTTGCCCTGCTTTTTAAGTTCGCTGGCTAAGCGGCGGGCGCGCATACGCAGCTCCGTAATAGAAATGCCGGACGTATCATCAATATATAAGGGGGCACTGGCCAGGCGGCCCATTTCGCGGGTTAAATCGCGCCATTTGTCTTTTTCAAAGTAGCCCGAGCGCAGTTTGTGGATTTCCGCCATCGCTGCCGCGCCAAGCATACGTTCATAAATGATATGCCGCCCCATTTCTAACGAGAAAAACGCCACCGGGATATTACACTCCACACACGCGTGGTGGGCGATATTTAGGGCGAGTGCCGTTTTGCCCTGGCTGGGGCGCGCCCCCAAAATAATCAGGTCCGACTTGCGAAGCCCGCCTGTTTTGTGGTCAAATTCGCTCAGCCCGGTGGGCACCCCTTGAATGGTGTTTTTGTTTTTAAACGCACGCTCCAACATTTCCATCACTTCGGGGGCTAAGTCTTTAGACGACACAAAGCCCGAAAGTTTTTGGCGTTGGCTTAATTTGTAAATCTGGTCGGCGGCGGTGTCAATGAGGGTTTGCGGGTCTTCATCTTCTTCTTTGTAGCAGCGTTGCACCAGGCCGGTGGCGGTGCGGATTAAATCGCGCACGACAAATTTTTTGTAAACAATTTCCGCATAATACTTGGCGTGGGCCGCGGTGGAAACTTTGCTTTCCAGTTGGGCCAAATAGACTTCCCCCCCTACTTTGGTAAGCATTTTTTTGCGTTTTAATTCTTCTACCACGGTTACAATATCCACCGCTTGGTTGCGGTCTGTCAGGTCTTTAATGGTTTGAAAAATAACCTGGTGGGCTTCTTTATAAAAGTGTTCCGGGCGCAGAATTTCTAAGGCGTCCGTGAGGGCGTCTTTGTCTAGCATCATAGAACCGAGGACCGCCATTTCGGCGTCTAGTGCTTGGGGTGGGATGCGTTCTTCCAGTAAATTAGCCATACTAAACCTCAAAAAAATAGATACAAGTATTGTAGCAATTTATGGCGGTATGTGGAGCAGGATTTTTTTGGGCAAGTATACCCGAAACCCAAAAACCCCTATATCGGCAAGGACGAATAATAAAAGGCCATCCCCGTGCTCCCCAAAAAGAGTCATCCCCGTGGGCCCTCAAAAAAAGGGTCATCCCCGTGGGTTGTAGCCGGGGATCTACACCCTTTTAAAAGGCGCAAGGAGGAGATTCCCGACAAAAGCACTCGGGAATGACGAAAGTGTTAGGAGGAGATTGCCGAACCCTGCGGGCCGCCAACCCTCGGGAATGACGTAAATAGCGGAGGAGATTGCCGAACCCTGCGGGTCGCCAACACGCGGGAATGACGGATTATAATAAAGTTTACGTAGGTTGGGTGTAAACCCAGCGGGTTGTTGGGCCGCTTTAAAAAAAATCCCCGGCGGGTTAGGCCGGGGAAAGTAACCATATCTGTAATAATTAGTGGTTTTTGTCCGGGGTGGGCGCAGCGGATTGTTCTTCGTTGGCAATCGGTGCATTCACGTCCATCAGTACAGAATGTTCCTCTACCACATGGTCCTCCGTCTCTACCAAACTTTGTGCCACGGTGCGGGCAATCGTATTTGTAGCCATACGCTGGGTAGGCGATTCTAACACTTCATTTTCGGTGGCGGCGGCTCCTTCCGGGGCTGTTTCTGGCACCGGAGTAGCCGGATTGCCTACTTCTTGCGGTACGAAATTTTCCGCGGTATGCGTAACTGCCTCGGCAACGACCGGGGTTTCTTCAGAAAATGGAATCGCATCCGCAGACGCATTTTCAGCCGTTGTGGGTTCCGCGGGGATATCTTCCCCAATGACGCCCGGCACAAAATCCGCCGGAGCCAGGCCGGCTTTGGCTTCGTCCAACGCTTTTTGCGTGGGGTGGAAGGTTACTTTGCGCCAGCGGGCTTCCCCTTCGGAGGAGGTTTGGACATATTCATTCCCGTCCACCGCGCGGTGGATATAGCGGCGCAGTTGCGCGCTCATGGGGCGGAAACGGAAGATAGGAGCCCCGTGCTTAATCATAGTAATACCGTGTTCAATTTCGGCGTTGATTTTATCTTCGGCTTTGCGCCAGTAGTTTTGCGTATCGGCTACCACCGAAATGGGCGTATTAAAATGACGTGTTACCGCCAACGTGCATAAGTATTGGATGGCTTCCAGCGTTTTACCTTCCTTGCCAATCACAATAGCGGGCTTGTCGCAATCAAACGTAACTAAAATGCGTTGTTGTTTTTCATCCCACCAGGCATTGACGTTAGAAGGCACGATCCCCATATGCGTAAGCACATTGGCAATATAGTCTTTCGCTTCCTGCAAGGGGGCTTTTAACGATTCCGGAATGACGGCATTTTGGATTTCTGCACTCGGCAAGAGTTGCGGTTCATTCGGTTTAGGTGTGCGTACACGCGGTTCGGTGGGGCGGGCTGCATTGGCACCGCGGCGCATCATACGGCTGCGGCCGCGGGCTCCCATTTTGCCCCCCCGGCGGTTGCGGCCGCGGCGGCGTTTGGGCACGTCCAGATAAATGTTTGCGTCCCATTCTTCGTTGGCCCAGCGTTTTTGGCGCACTTCTACTACGGCCGGTTTAGACCCCAAGCCCAAAAATCCTTTTTTGGGGTGCTCTAAGACGGATACTTCTACCTGGTCCCGGCGCATGTGTAATTCTTTCAGCCCTTTGGTAATGGCTTCTGAAACGGTTTTAGCTTGTACTTTTACTTTAGTTAACATAATTAAACTCCTTTAATAATTTTTTTGTTGACGAGGGTTTGAATACCATACGTAAGCAGGCTGTTGGTCAGCCAGTACAGCACCAACCCCGACGGAAAATTTAGAAACATCAGCGTGAAAATAACCGGCATATACTTAAACACGGCGGCTTGGGCCGGGTCCGTGCCGGGCGGGATATTTCCGCGCTGTTGTAAGAACATTACTGCGCCCATTAACAGGGGCAGGATGTAATACGGGTCTTTGGCGGACAAGTCCGTCAACCACCACACAAACTTGGCCCCGTGTAACGCCCACGACGTGCGAAGCGCATTAAATAAAGCCAAGAAAATCGGCAGCTGGATTAACAGCGGCAAGCACCCCATCAGCGGGTTTACCTTGTGTTTGCGGTACAGCAGCAAGGTTTCGCGGTTAAGGGCGGCCGGGTCGGTTTTGTATTTGGTTTGCAAGCGTTTGATTTCGGGCTGGAGTTTTTTCATCTGTGCCGCGGATTTTAATTGCAAAAACGTAAACCGGCACAAAAGAAGTTGTAAACAGAGGGTCAGCATAATAATAGCTACACCGTAGTTCCCCGTCCATTTATAGAATAATTCCAGCACATTACGTGCAATTTTGCCGAGTGCCCCAAAAAACCCAAACGCAATACTCCGTTCAAAATGATACGGCCCGTATGCCGGCGTTTGAAAGAGTTGGTAATCCTTCGGCCCTACGTAGAAATGCGACTGGTACGTACGGGTTTGCCCGGCTTGAAGCGTATCTTCCGGCACGAAAATATCCAACTGCGGGCCCTCTAAATCCCCTTGGGTAAGGCCCCACATTTTTTCTTGCGTGCCGATGACTTTCTTTTCGGTATTTAACTTACCCGGCTTCCAGCCGTCCGGCACCAGTACCGCTAAGAAGTAGCGGTTTTCCAGGCCGGCCCATTGCCAGGGTAGCGTGGGTTGTTTTTCGTTTTTCGTGAAGGTTTCTAAGGTGGGGTTTTTCTTGCCCGGTTCGTGCACGAGGTATACGGCTTTGCTCTCGCGCTCGTTATCCTTCATTTCACTTTTAACGGTAGCCAGCCCGGGGCCGAAATTCCACCACCAGGTGCCCATTTTGACGTCTTTGCCGGACGTGTTGGTAAGGGCTACGGTTACTTGTTCCAGGCCGTTTTCCGCAAACGTATAGGTTTTAACGGCGGTTACGTCTGCCGCCAGGCGGGCGGTAAACGTAATGGAACGGTCCGTACGGGCGGTTTCGGCAAAATCAGCCGTCGGCCACGTAGCCAGGAGCCCTTCCCCCGGATAAGGGGTTAAATCCACCGGGCCTAAAATATCGTTGAACCAGTAATGCTTAATCCCGGCCCCTTTGGACGAAAACGTCAACGTGGCGCGGGGCAGCCGAAACTGCGTAAGTATTTCAGGCTGGGCAGAGGCCGCCGGCGGCGTAACAGGCCCGTCTGCGGGTTTCACAACGGCAGAGGTCACAGACGCAGGATGCGATGTATCAGAGATGAGCTGTGCCTCAGCCGCTTGCCGTGCTGCACGCTCGCGCGGCAACACAACAAATTGATTGTATCCTGTAATCAGCAGCAAAAAAAACACGGCTGCTGCCAGGAATTGTCGGTTATCCATTTAGGTATCCTCTTGGATAGGCCGTATTGCTACGGCACTAAGAGGAAATCTTTCCAAACGCTAAGGGACGGGGTCATACCCGCCCGGGTTGCCCGGATGACACCGGCACACCCGTTTTACAGCCAGCCAACTGCCCTTGCAAAAACCGTATTTGGCAATTGCCTCGTAGGCATACGCACTACACGTTGGCGTAAAGCGGCAGACTCCCCGTGGGCCCAATAACGGCCGTACACTATGATAGAGTGCCGATAACCCTGTTAAAATCCTGTTTCGTATCAAAACTGAACGCTGGTTCATAATCCGTGTTCCTTGCGGGGAACTATTTTAGTAATGCGGCTGTTTTCCACAGAGTCCTGAGCGCGTCCTGCGCTGCTGAGGCATTACAAAGTATTTTAGCGTCCCGGGGGCTTATAATCATATTTACCCCGGGAATGAAACAGGTTTTATTCGTCCGAAAAATTTCCCGTAACATTCGTTTGGTACGGTTGCGTACAACCGCCGGGCCTAACTTTTTAGACACCACTACCGCCATACGCGCCGGACCTTGTGTGCGGGTTTTTTCACACCACATCACAAGCCCCTGCGTTTGCTGTTTGGTGCCGCCTTGGATAATACGTTCAAAATCACGTTTCAAATGAAGGCGGACACGCCGCGGCAGACCATTGGGCCGCATATTAAGCAGCCCGGATAAGTTCGTGGCGGCCTTTGGCGCGGCGGGCACTTAATACTTTGCGTCCCCCGGCAGTAGCCATACGTGCGCGGAAACCAATGTGTTTGGCGCGTCTTCTTTTGTTAGGTCTATAAGTCGGTAACATAATTTTTTATACGTACCCGGCCCGGCGGGCGCGGGACGTAAACTCCTTATACTAATTTAAATTGGGTTCTACAACCACGCATATATTATACTTTAATCTGTATGTTTTTTGCAAAACATCTTGGGCCAATCCGTCGCGCATCCCCCAATCATACCGCCGGATTTCCCCGTTGGGTGTTTCAAAACTAACGGACGGGGTTTTCTTTATCCCAGCTTTGCATCATGGCTTGCACTTCGTTTTCACTCATTCCCAGTTGGCGCAGTTGTTGCTGTACGGCGGTGCGTTTGGCAAAATGGGCTTGTACTTTCGTGCGGTAATCCGCCAGGGCTTGCGTTACGGCAGCTCCCATCGGGTGTTGCGGGGTAAAGACGCGGAAGTCGCCGTCCGGCATGGCTACCACATAACTGCCCGCAGCCAGGAAAGCGTCTTCATCAATCGCGTAAACGGGGAGCGGAACTTGAACGACGATTAACGGTTTCCCTTCCGATTGTGGCAACGTAAAGTGGGCCGAAGTGCGGTTTGAAAAGCGTTGGGCCACGGCAGCTACCGAGGCATATCCTTTGGTTTCGCGCGGCATTTGTTCGGGCAGCGGCATGTGGGCGGTGTGTTGTTGCAGTTCCCGCGCGGAAATCCCCCCCACGGCCTGGGCTAATTCTTGGGCCGGGCGTTGTTCGGATTCGGTAATGGCGGTATGGGCTTGTACGGAGATAGGATGTTCCGGGTCAAAGATACGCAGGTCCCCGTCCGGCATTTCTACAATATAAGAATCTTGCGCCAATACAAGGGCTTCTTCCATTACATACAGCGGATATTGTACTTTGGCCGCATGCAGGACCGTTTGCGGGGCTTGCGGCAAAGTAAAAGCCACATTTTTGCCTACTAAATTATAACGGTGTTGCATAACCGCTTGTACGGACTGGACCGCCCGTGTGTGCGCGGCCGCCGTTACCGGGGCTGCCTTACGCGCCAAGTCTTGCGGTTTTAAGCGGTTCAGGTACGCTTGCACCCCGCCCTGTACGGCGATTTGCTGCTGGACGGCCCGAACGGATATTCCCCCCACTAATTTTTCCAACGATTGGGCTACTTGCCCTTGGGCCAATAGCGGGATACTCAGAAATAACATACTAAATACAGGTGTATAAATACGCATAGTTGCTTCTCCTTTTAATACGAATAGTATAATTAGCGTAGCAAAGTAATGCGTGCCCCTACAAGAGACTTAAGACCCAGAAGTTGCCTAGGTCTTACGGAACGGAAGCCGTCAGCCGCCCCTGCGCGGCATTTCTTGTTTTATCCGTGCCATTATAATGCTATAATAACGCTATGATTTTTAATGACAACGCTATCATCTTGCTCCGCCAGAACTTCCGCGAACAGGACCGCATTGTTTCTATGTATACCCAGGTGCACGGGCGGCTGAATGCCCGGGTGCCGGGGGTATCGCGTCCGTCCGGGAAATTAAAAGCCCTCTGTGAGCCGTTGTCTTTTTCTTCGCTGCGTATTTATGTAAAGCGCGGCGGCGTGATTGGTACGGTAACCGGGGGTAAATCGGAGCACGTTTTCCCGCACGTGCGGGCCGATTTAAAACGGACCCTCTTGGCGTTGCACGTGTGCGAACTGATGTTGCGTTTAACCCCCCTGCACCAACCCAGCCCGGAGAAATTTGAACTGTTACTTTCCGCCTTAACTGAATTGGAATACGGCGAGCCTTCCGCGGCGTTTCGTGCGGCGTTTACGCTGCGCCTGATGCGTTTAGCCGGGTTTGGGCTGGATAAACCGGTGCTGCATATTCCGGCGGAATTTTGGCAGCGGATGCACGAGGACCAATTTTCCCGTTTAGTGTTTGAGGAGCCGGAAGATTTACTGTCGCTTGCCAAGTGTAACAGCGTGGTGCACCGCTTTTTAGACAGGTATTTGACGTATCCCTTACAAACCGTAAAACCCGTCGGGTTGGAAGACCCGGCCTACGCTCCTGCGGCGGTAGTTCAGCCGTAATCCCCCAACGCGGTAGGTTTATCGGTTGGGGCTTGCCCTGACCTATCTCAGACTATGACGAATCATCATAACGGGTCATCCCCGTGGGTCAAAATAAAAAGTCATCCCCGTGGGTCAAAATAAAAAGTCATCCCCGTGGGC
>CALAFB010000115.1 GCA_937891135.1 uncultured Elusimicrobium sp. | reverse complement strand
GAGAAATGGAATCGCGGCTAACGCATGAAAGCGGAATCAAAATCGAGCCTTCGTCTTCAACGGGGCGACGGAGCGTGAATTTTTCTCCAGAAACGGAAATGACCACACGCGCGTTTTTCTTTGCTCCCGCGCGGAATTTGACGTTCAAAAGTGGAAAAAGCGCGTTTTCTTTCAAAAAAAACGGATTTTTTCCCGCAAACGAAATGATTTTTGCGCTCGCCTCTTTTCCGCCGTCAGCAGAAAACGCAAAAATCGGAATCGAAGTCGAAACGTCAACGCCGATTTTTTTTTCACACATTCCCGTTGCGCGAACGGAAATGGATTGCGCCGATTTTACAAAAAAACCGCTCACGATTTCGTCTTTTTTTGAAAAAATCTCAAGGCGAACGCGAGCAGACGCGCGATTTACAAAAAAATTTTTTGCGTTTCCTTGGATTTTTGTGGAAAAAACGGGATTTTTTTCGTTTTCGCTTTTGAGAAGAAATCCAATTTCAAAAAAATCCGATTCTTCAAACGAAGCGCTTAAACTCCCATTCAGCCGTAGCATACTCGCTTTTCTCTGCCACTAGATCTATATAGTCTCTAAATTGCCGGATAAATCCAACGCGCACCAGTTCCAACACTTTTTGGATGCGTTCGTATTGCTCATCCGTGGTTCGTGCCATTGGGTGGGCCGGGGGTTTAGTGTTACCAAAATTCCCCCGCGCCTAAAACGCGGGGGAGAAGTATAGAACTTTACCCGTATAGGCACGCTCTTGCAGGGGGAGCAAAAACATACGTTAGAATGGTTTTGTTAACAAGGAGTGGGGTCCGTGCCGGGAATCGCTTTGAGACACACTGCCCCTAGTTGCTCGTGTAGTATTTTACACATTGCAATGCCTTTGGTATCGTATCCATAGCAAAAAGCGTTAGATGCTAGGTTGACATTTTGATCATATGTAAACGTCAGATAAAACTCACTCGCGCCTACGACAATTTGATCCCAGTCTTCTGGATTATACCATACACTTATATTATACCCCTTCTTCTTCAATGCATCTGCCGCCAAGGTAATGTCAAACATATCCAGGTTGTTAGTAGTATCATTGTAAAATACTGTATATTCTGTTGGAAATCCGTTTTGTAAAAAATACAACCGTAAGGCCTTTTGTGTATCTCGTACAAACTGTACAATTTCAACTGCGCGTGCTTTTAGTACCACTTTTTGGTATTGCGGCACCGCTACTGCCGCTAAAATACCGATAATCAGCACCACTACCAAGAGTTCTATCAAGGTAAACCCTTTGCCCGACTTATAGGTCAGGTGTGATCCTGACAATTTTGTGCCACACTTGCGGCTTACGTCAGGTTGCACCTAACCTATATTTATTGCATTGCCTATATTTGTTACATTCCTTCCGGCTACATATTCTTTTACTACGTTATACATAATTACTCCTATTTTAGTGTTATTTATTATCGTAGGGAAAACAGCCGGACATAAAACGGCCATTTGCCCCATGAAGAATTTAACCCACAGAACAAACAGCCGTAACTTGCCATTACGCATAGCAAGCATTGAGCATAAAACAGTGGGTTTGCAAGTCCAACTGGTTTATGCCTAATACGACTATTTTTTGGTTAAATTCTTGTTTACTTTCGCAAACGGTGTCCACATATCACGCAGACGACCAAAAAACAGTTTAAAATTATGCTAAATCCTATTTAAATTAAGGTTTTGTTCCTCCGTACATTTAATAATCTATTAACCTATTGTAACACATTTGCAGGGGAATATATCTATCAATCATAAACAACTCTTCGCGCCCGTTGTTATTAAAACTGCTATAATAAATTTGTAAGAGTACTTGTTTTGGGGCATTTAGACCCCGTCCATAAAGGGCATATAGCCCTGTTTAACGTGCCCTAAAGGTGGTAACACCGGATGTGGCACACATTGTGCAGCCGAGCGGATGGGCTTAAGATCAAGCGTTTAGGCCAATATAACACCGAAAACGGCCCTGCTTATCGGTTGGTATCGGATAATAAGTCCAAGTATGAGCTATTCCCGGCGGATGATTCCGTCCAAATTTTAGCCAAACTTGTACGCATGAATTAAGGAGATTTTATGCAGAAAGATTTACAATTCTTACTCTATACCACCCCAAGCGAAGATATTAAAATCAATGCCGTTATCAAAGATGAAACACTATGGCTAACCCAAAAGGCCATGGCTGAGTTATTTGGGGTAAATGTTCCGGCAGTTTCTAAACATCTTGCCAATATCTACGAAGAAAAAGAGTTAGAAGAAAGCGCAACTGTTTCCAAAATGGAAATAGTTCAAACCGAGGGTTCACGACAAATCAAACGTCAAACTGTATTCTATAACCTTGATGCCATTATCTCCGTAGGCTACCGGGTTAATTCTGCGCGCGCCACTCAATTCCGCATCTGGGCTACCAAGGTACTCAAAGAATACATTCAAAAGGGGTTTGTATTGGATGATGACCGCTTAAAACAAGGCACTAGTGCGTTTGGCAAGGATTATTTAAGAGAGTTATTGGAACGTGTCCGCTCTATCCGCGCGAGTGAGCGGCGCATTTGGCAGCAGATCACCGATATTTTTCAAGAATGTAGCATTGACTATGATAAAAATTCCAAGATTACTCAAGAGTTCTTTGCTACAGTACAAAATAAATTTCACTACGCGATTACAGGCCAAACCGCCGCAGAAATCGTCTATCATACAGCTGACAGCACTCAAGAACACATGGGGCTTAAAACATGGGCCGGAGCACCGGATAAACGCATTTTAAAGTCCGATGTGAGCATTGCCAAGAATTATCTTACCGAAGATCAAATCCGCCGTTTGGAACGCACGGTAACGGGCTATTTTGACTATATTGAAGATTTAATTGAACGCGAGAATACGTTTACCATGGAGCAATTTGCCGCCAGCGTAAACGAGTTTTTGGCTTTCCGCAAATACCAAATCTTGCCGGATAAGGGCTCTATCAGCCACGAACAAGCCAAAGCACATGCCGAAGCCGAGTACGACAAGTTTAACAAGAAACAAAAGATAGAATCCGACTTTGACCGCGCTGTTAAAAAATTAACTGCAAAAGCGCAGAAGAAGGATAAAAAAAGTAACGGGTAAATTGTTCCCTACCGCTGCGGATATTTTCCCTGTTTTTTCCCTGTTATCTCTAGTAGGGAATTTGGCGCCATTTAGTAGCTATTTCTCTGAAGAGAAAATATATAGATACGAATCCAAAAAATGGGCAAAAACAAACCCAAATGCCTGTTTTTTGCCTGTTAATTGCCTGATACACAGGGAACTCTCACTACGCGTTCGGGCGGTCTAAGATGCAGGCACAGTCACTAACCGCTGACCGACCATTTTTTAAGGCACTTCCGCTGAAGTGTCTTTTTTGTTGCCTTGTTTTCCCCGCTCTCGTCGGGGTTTTGGGCTGATTTTTATCCAAGCAGGTCTTAGAGAGGTTTATAAGGGCCATAAAAAAGGCCCGTTTTGGGCCTTTTTCTCTAACTGCCAAATTTGCAGGATCCAAATTTACTGATATAATGCCTTTACGTAAGGAGGGATAATTGTCCTTAGCCGATTTTCTGGACGTGCATGAACAAAAGTAAACCAAGCATTTGTGGCATACAATGAAGTTTTATCTAAGGTTTTATTATCAGCTAACGAATACACAATCACATTAATACGAACCTTATCCCTTAAACCAGACCACATAGTATTTCTATCTTCCCAATGTACTATGCCAGGATAAATTAAAATTTCTGCATTTTGTCTTTTTGCTTCTGCTTTGGCTTCTTCTAAAGGAAGTACTTTAACTGCGTTAATTACAGTATCTGCATAACGTAACAAACTGTCATAAAAATACTGTTGGACATATTTTCCTGAATCTGTATAATGATGCCCCTCAAATACACCATCTTCCGGCAGAGCAACAAAGACTCTTTCTCCACCTTGTAAAACAGTTCCTTTATCCTGCGATTGCGATAAACGCTCAATATTTGCTGTTGCACATCCGACTAATAACAAAGCCATCAATAGGCAAGCAATGTGTTTCATAAAAATTCTCCTTTTTGTATTGTCACATTTATGCTACTACTTTTGCTACTGTGTTGCAAATTTTACCAGTCGCTGTCTTTGCCCATTTCATTTACCGGTAAACTCTCGCCAAACGTAAAAGAACGAGGCAATTCGTGCGATGATAGATATTTGGACAGATTTGTACGTATATCGGGTAAGTTTTGTTCGCTATATCCTAGGTTCAATACGATAAACGCTTTTAACCGTTTCCCTTCATTGGGACGCATTAGACGCACACGGCACACCTTTACAGCCGGATGCTGCTGTAATACATCTTCCACATGTTTAAGCGAAACATTTACACCTGCCACCTGTACCACACGATCCATCCGTTTTAGTGGAAAAATCCCTCGGGGCGGTACAAATTGCACTTGATCCGGAAAAGGAAGCCACCCTTCAATGCCTTCTCGGTGTATTTTGCTACCATCAGCAGTAACGTCCCAAAAATCATTGATTTGGAAGGGATCTTCTTCACTGTATCTTACCCCTATCCCTCCCGTTTCGCTGGCTCCGTATAATTCAATAACTTGTTCGGCTCCGGCCTGTTTTAACCTATCAAATAATCCTTTCGGACAAGGGCCCGTAGATGTTACCGCTGTAACGCCCTTAGGGAAAGTGTTGCCTGCCTTTAAAAAATATTCCCAAAATAATGGGAATCCAGCCATAACGTCTCCGAAACGCAATAAGGAAAACCAGGGCTGCACCGGGATGGGAGCCAGTGATTGACAGGAAATTTTAAACAGGGAAGAAAAAAACACTGCAAATGATAGCCCATATAAATGCTGACGGGGAGTAAGTGTGATAAAGCGTTTGGCATGCTGAAAATGTTTTCCCACACATAAACCTTCAATCTCCATCATTTTCTCTGTATGCAAACATTGTTTAGGTATGCCCGTACTGCCGGATGTAGCCAACTGTACAAATTTATTCTGCCGATAGATACGATATGCTTGCTCTGTAAGGTCTGACAAATTTACAAATTCAGTCGGTTCAAATCCAAAGAAAAGCCCTACCTGCTGTGTGGCAGCTATTCGTACAGCTTGCGGTATTTCCGATAAATTTAACTCTTGCGGAGCATCAAAAAAAGCGAAAGTATCTTGCCGCTGTTTGACAAGTTCCGTGCGGAAAATATCACTAATAATCCAACCAATTTGCTCATGCGAGAACATAAGGTTTTCCCTCTATATGCAGAATAGCGCCCGCAAATTGTTCCTGCATGGAAAATTCGGCGTTTTCTTTAAGTTGTTTTTCCAGCAATAGCAGACTGTGTGCACACGAACATATTGGCAATTGCGGCTGGCTGTGCGTGGTTACATCGTCTGTACGTGAAAGTTGTACTTTATCTAACACAAATTGCGTTGTTGGGGTAGGTTCCGCGCTTACTACAAACGCTCCGGCCACCCGCTTAACAGCAGCTTGTGGCTGATAGATAAAAGGGTCAAATATCTTGCTATCCTTTTGAAACTGCTCTATCAACAAAGGGTTTATGTCTTCTGTCAAAACAACTAGTACGTGTGAACACATCTTGCGGGCTAAAAATTGCTGTGCGGTAAGCAAAGCTCCTGCCAAAGAAGCATCCAACTGCCCAGTAATTACACAGGGTCCTTTAATATTCAGAAACATGGAAAGCATTAAGGACACAGAATTATGCACAGAACTGGTAAAAGTAGTGGGAGAGGATAATTCATCGCCGTCCTCTATAATGCTATCCATAAATTTTAGTGTACTTGCTAATGCACCGGCCCCTATGGCCATGCTGATACCCATGTTAGCTTGATCTGTTTTGTCCAGTTTAGCATGTGCCAAAGCCCGACAGGCACACAATAACGCATTTTTAGAAATCTGTTCAGCACGACGCAAAGAACGTACCTCTACAAAAGCCGCTAGCTCTTCCGGATGAGCATCTCCCGTTAAACAAGAAAATCCGTTAATATAGAGTTTAGGCAGCATCGCCCGCCCCCAGTACAATAGCGGCATTGCACCCACCAAATGCTAGTGAATCCGACACAGCAAAGCGTTTTTGAATAGATGCGTGTTGAGTAGTAGGTATTAATTGTAATTTTTCATCCGGTGTTGTAAATCCAACCGTAGCCGGGAGCAAACGTTTATTTAACGCTTGAAGCGACAAAACGGCCTCTATTGCACCGGCAGCCCCTAAGGTGTGACCAGTTGCTCCCTTTGAACCCCAAACGGGAATGTGGGACAATATAGTGTTAAAAGCAATAGATTCAGCACTATCATTGGCTTGACTAGCCGTCCCGTGGGCGTTAATAAAAGCAATATCTTGTAGTTCTACTCCCGATTCTTTCAGTGCAAAAGATAACGCTTTTTGAAGCCCGACCCCTTGAGGATCCGGAGCCGTAGGATGAAAACCATCACACGCGTTGCCATAACCAAGCACATATCCTTGGCAAGGTAACTTTAATTGCTGAGCTGTTTTCTGATTCGTTAGTAGCAAGGCAGCAGCCCCTTCCCCGATATTAATACCTTGACGGGTTTTACAAAACGGGCGGCAGCGTTCGGAGGTAGATACGAGCAATCGAATAAATCCATCATACGGACTCTCCGTAATTTCATCAGTTCCACCACACAAAACCGCGTCACATAAATCTGTTTCTATCCAATTTTTGGCTAGACCAATCGCATCTGTTCCACTTGCACAAGCCGTTACTACTGTCTGAAAAGGTCCTTCGAAATGGAAATAGCTACTAACCCATTGGGCCAAAGGGGTAGCCAAATAGGTTCTTAACTCGGTAATATCTTGCGTAGATAATTTACACTCTTTCCAATGGCGATAAATAGGAAAGCAATGAAAAGAAGGATGAACGGAGGCCCCAATAATAACACCTACTCGCTTAGAATCCAGTTGCTGTGGAGAAATATCGGCTTGAGCAAATGCTTGTTTGGCCGCCTTTATAAAAAAGAACTGGCTAAAAGTCATGTCAGCCGGCTTATCTTTGTACTCGTGAGGAGGAACTAAAAATACAGGATATTTGTTTGTGTAAGTGCTAGTAACGCGCCCTGTGGGCAACACAAAATGTGCATCTGCGTTTAATACACCATTAAATGCATTTGCTACCGTGTTTCCACACGCACATAGGCAACCCATGCCTGCTACCGGCACTTGATTTGAAAACGTCATTTTTTGCGGTTTTTCTCAATGTAATCGGCTAATGTCCCTAATGTTTTAAATACTTCACGGCCTTGTTGCATGTTTTCAATTAAAATACCGTATTTCTTTTGCAAAAGCATAATAAGCTCTACGGCATCTAAGCTATCTAAACATAGGCCAGTATCGCCGAATATGGCATCATCAGCACCAAAACCGGAAATATCATTACCGCCTAGATCAATGTTTTCAGTAATGAGCGTTTTGATTTCATCAATTGTTTGTTGTGTCATAGTCGTTCCACCAGTCAAAATAGTTAAAGAACTGATACGGATATTTTATACAAAATTCCATTAAGCCGTCCATAAATTGTTGGGCGTAGGGCTGATAATGCTGTTTGTTTGGGCCTTCGTCTTTCACACAGATAGGATCTAGTACCCAACTGGCCAACTGTCCGCGTCCTTTCCATGGGAAAAAAGCAACTACAATGGGGGCTCCCGTGGCAGCAGCTAAACGATAAAAACTATACGGCACATGAACTTTTCCACCTAAAATCTGTACTTCTACCGTATTTTGTGGATTGCCGAATACCCGGTCAGCCATAGCACATACAATTTCTCCTCGTTGAAGGGCACTCATCATTTCCGGTACTCCGCCTAGTGGTCCAGCAGGATTAATAAACGCAAAAGGGGCTTTCTTTCCACTATGTTCAGCTACCGTTTTATCATTATCTTTGGGGTTGCGATAATACAAGATATGCATAGGTTTATTTAAAAATTGCATACAATTAACCGCGCTTTGCCAACACCCCACATGAGCAGTAAGTAGCAAAAGCCCCTTACCTTGCTGGATTAGCTCCTCACACGTTTTCCGGGCTTGCGGGCTGGAAATGAACTGCGTGCTTCCTAAAATTCCTAACGCGGCCCTATCAACTAGGGTCCTTGCAAAGGTCAAATTAAGACGAAAAGTATGCTTAAAAAATTCCCATTTTGTTTTTGGAGTAAACCGCCGCATGATGTAAGCACGGGATTTGTTTCGCACCGATTTATGCAAACAGTATACAAATACCAATGGATACAAAAACAAATATGCCAGCGGTCGGCCTCCAAACGAAATTAACGCGTATATGAAGCGGTGTTTAAGGCGTGAAGCTATGCTGCGGCCTGTGTTTTCTTCATGCACGTTCATGTAAACTCCTACGCAATACCAAACCGATTATAGCTACCACTACAAATGTAATCCCAGCCAAACAGGGAGCTACTACCAAAGACCCTAAAATCCACTCCCAAATACGCTGCAAGGCCTGTTTGCCTAGTGTGGTCAGTGTAAATTCTGTAAGCCAATGCCCGTGACGTAAAAAGTATCCTACTTCAATACATAGTGCCGGAATGAAAGGGCCAATGCATAATTTTTCAAATCCGACACATAAAAGCCGGTTTAAATTCCACCAACCTGCTCCCCAAAATAGCCACACTTGTCTAATTCCTATAAACGCAATTGAACCGCAAAAGATACCCCAAGCGGCAGATAACGCATTGCGAACGGTGCTGCCCTGCGCGGTTAAATTACTTCGTAGTGTTTGCCAATAGTTCTGTTTAGTAAGCTGCCCTTCTATTTGCTGGTATTGACGGTGGGCAATAGGCAACATGGAACGTACCGTTAAATAAGTATTTAGCACCGTTAAACGCAAATTATCCTTCCATTGGCTAAAATGCGAAATTCGTTCTTTGGGATAAATAACAGAAACGGGTATTTCTTCTACCTTAAAACCAGCCCATAAGGCACGCACCACTACCTCCACCTCAAAACTATACCGTTTGCTCCACAGGGTTAGTACATCTAACACATCCACGGGATAGCATCGATACCCACTTTGAATATCATGAACCTCTTTTCCGGTCTGTACACGCACCCAAAAATTCCCGAATTTACGTCCAAAACGGGAACCAAATGGAACGGCCTGATCAAATTTACGCACTCCTAGGATAAGAGCTTGCGGATGTTGCTTAGCCACTTGAATAAAAAGCGGAATTTCACTTGGCTCGTGCTGCCCGTCTGCATCAATGGTAATGATATGATTAAATCCGTGTTCTTTGGCCCAAGCAGCTCCCGCTAAAATAGCAGTTCCCTTTCCTTGATTAGGGGTCTGCCGGAGAAAATGCACATCTAGTCCTTGTAAACAATTTTCAGGGGACTGTTCGCTCCCATCATCTACCACTAACACATGCGGGCAAAACGCACGACATCTTTCGGCCACTTGACGCAAAGTTGCCGTGTGGTTATAGTGTGCAATGACGACTAAAAATGTTATTTGGGTTGTAACTTTCCTTGTTTCCACGCTTGGCATATTTTCTCATAAAAAGCGGGCCTTTCGAATAGAACCTGCTGATTCTTATCCATCAAAAGCTGCACGCTGTACCCGCGAGCCATTACATTTTTTTGTTCATCTAATATCGTAAAATCCACATTGAGCCGAACTGCTTCCGTATAAAACAAACGGGCTTTTACTTCGTAGGTATGCCCATAGGTAAGCGGAGCCAAGTAATCTAAATGCATCTGCCGAACTGGCAACAGGACTCCGTTTTTGAAGAAATCTTCATATCCCATTCCAAATGCGTCTCCTAGTGCCATACGGGCATCTTCACACATGGCAACATAGTGCCCATGCCACACAATTTGCATCACATCCATTTCATGAAAACGTACGGTATGGAAAATGGATTTTTCAAGCGGCGCGGGATCCATGGGTTCTTGTTTGAAATAGGTATATTTTTTCATGAATTTCTCTCCGAAAATTGCAAGATTAGCTGGCTTAATTTTTTACCGCTAGCCGTATCGGTTAGTTGTGCAAAATACCACCCGTCCGGACGTAGTGTTAAACTGACTTCTAAGGTGCTATCCGGTAGGGCAGGACTCATAAATTTGGCTCGTTTGATCACTTCCATTTCTACTTCTTTCTCCAACAAGCGGCTAGCCGCATCACTACAAAACGAAATTTGGCATACAGCCGGCAATAACGGATGACCTTCAAAATGCCCACGAAAAGCCGGAAAATCTATGGGTAATTTATAGACAAATCCTTGCGAGGTGCGTGCTTGATAGCATTCTTTTACTGCCTTTTCTACTGACATACGCCTCCCGTTACTTCTAGTTCAAAGGTTCCGTTTATTTCTTCGGCAGGTTGGGTAATCTGCCTAGAAGGACATGAAGTTAAAAATTGTGCTTGTACCAGTTTACCCCAGGCACGAACTAACCCAGCCGGCACTTGTGCTTCCTTATAGTGTACATATATTTGCTCTTTAGATACTGTTAAATCAGCTAATTTCAAAGCAGGTTCGGCCAATACCACTACCCTGGCATTATCTCCCTGGTAATGGCTAATTAGCGTAAAATACAGGCCTTTAGGATGAAGAACGCCACTAGCTCGCAGCGCTTCTTGCATAGTGAGGGGTTCCACCGGAGCAGGTTTATATATCAGGGAGGGACTGCATCCCACTAACAAGACGCACAGGCCTAGTAAATATTTTTTCATATCGCTTGCTCCTTAAAAGCCGGTAATATCCACAAAGCGGTCCAAATAGCTCCGCCAATTCCAAGTAAGGCACAAAGACCCATCATAAACAAAACAGTATGTTTGGCGAGCACCAATACCCCAAATCCGGCTAGTGTAGATAATCCGGCTGCTAGTAATGCTTGTGTAGGGTACAAGAGATTGGTAGATGCTTTTTGCGAATGGAATTTCATTAGCTGAAAAATGGCATAATCTATTCCAAGCCCTACAAGTAGCGGCAGAAAAATAAGCCCGAATAAATTAACTTGTACGTCAAAGAGAGCAAGACAACCAAACAGAACACTCCCACCTAATACTACAGGCACGAAACATAGCAATGTTTCTTTGAAATTTTTGAAAACTATCCATACGGCAATCCAATTAAACAATAAAGCCAAACACACCACCCATAAGGCTTCTTTTTTTACTCCTTGTACGAGATCCTTTTGCAGTTGGGAGGCGGACACAAAAACAGTTTCGTTACCGTTAGCTATCTTAGCATATAACGGGGCATTCGGTACTATATTTACGATGGCGTACAAATCTTTTGAAAGCATAAGTACTGGGTTATACCAAGCAGAAAAATCGATGTTGGACGTTTTAGTTGTTGTTTGCTCCAGCCATTGCCAAAAAGGTAAAAATGAATTTGATTTAAACCCTTTCTTTTGGGCTTCTTCCTGTAGCAGAAGCCGTGCATAATTTCGGCGGGAAGCGTTCCAAAACTCTTGCCACCGTTCTTCATTTTGCAGTTGCGTTTGATGCGATACAAAAAGTTCACTTGCCGGTAAAGGATGCGGTAATCGATCAGACAATCTTTCATTGTTAGTCAAAGCTTCATCTTTTGTGCTACCCAATGCAAACAATAGTGCATTATGATCCGAAGAAAATAGTTCATCTATTACTTGTTTATCCTTCTTAAAATCAGTAGAAGTGGAATTTAGGGAATCTAACCCCTGGCTAAAAGAAACGTGCGTCATGCCCCATATCCCAAATACCAGTAAAAGTATACTTACCCAGCACGCTGTTCGAAGAGTGAATGGTTTGACTGGCAAAGAGACAGTTTTTCCTTTCGGGGCTATTTGCTTACTGAAATACAACGGGAAAATACGCAGGGAAATCCATAAAGCTAGTGATAGTGCAATTAAAGCAAATACAGCGATTTGCTTAAATACTTCTACCGATGAGAAGAACAGAGCCACAAAACAAAGTGCGGAAGTTAAAAAATTACATCCTAAATGCTTGCGAATTTGAGCCAATGTTTTAATCTCATCCGTTTTGGTTTGTTGTAAAGCAAAATACACATAAATGGCGTAATCCACCGATAAACCGGCTACCACGCTGCCAAACCCTAACGTGATCCCGCTAATGTGCCCAAAAATGAGTTGCGTTGCCCATGCGGCTGGTGGCAGAACGAGTAGAGGAAGTACATAAATCAGTAAAGCGCGTCTAGTACGAAAAAACCACAAGAAAATTCCACTCAAACCAGTTAAACCAGCCAGTGTAATAATACCTAAATCTCTTTTTATCAGAGTGGCATTTTCTAACGTATATCTGAGCCCTCCCATAAAAAATGCACGAACTCCGTTAGGGAGCGATAACTGGTACTCCGTAAAAAATTTTTGCAACCGATTAGCTGCCCTCAAATCGGCCACGGTATCTTTCGTATCATATAATCCTGCTTGCATAGTGCCTTCTTGGTTAGTTAACAAGCCATTTTCGTAGGTATTTGGTCCTTTATTTCCGATGGCAGCCCACTTGTCAAAAAGGATTTCCGTTAAATAGAAGGGGTCTTGTGCCATAAGATCAGATACAAAAATACTTTGAAAGGAGAATAATTTTTCGTAGTAATCAGTTAGTTGGGCAGCAATAGACGCGGCAGATAGTTTGCGCTCGGCAATTTGCTGAGCTTGTGCAGAGAAACGTGCCGGCAGAGCGGCCAACATATCTTGCACCACATTTTCGGTGGGTTGCACAAGTGGTTTAATAAGCCCTGTTTGAGTCAGTTTTTCTTGCACATCTTGAGAAATTTGGGTGGTTTGAATAGCGGAAGGAGACGTTACGATGACAATGAGTTTTTGGCTAAGTGGGGAGCGTTCAAACAGTTGTACTTGCCGTTTAATACTTTGTGGTACTAAAGCAAGCATATTTTCTTCTATGGGGCTGCTAAATATCCCAGCCAAACAAAGAAGAGATAGGGTAAACAGCCCGATCAGTTTGTCGTATCGACGGGAAAACATCATAATACACCCTCTTTATTTAAGGGTATATTGATGCGTACATGGGTAAATTTCCACACAACAGAATCTCCGCTTGGCTCATCCATTTGTACTTGCTTTACAATTTGCGGATTTTTTTCATCTAACCACACCGTAATTTGTTTGACGACTTTATGAGCTTTGTTACGCGGAACAAATGTAATTTCTCGCCCATTTAAAGAGATTTCGTAATCTTGTTTAAGTGACTTAAAATCTAATGTCAGCCATACTACCATTTGAGCGGCCATCATGCGTCCCATGGCATTTTGAACGGGTACTTTGTTTTTTCCTTGCAACCGATATACCTGTCCTTTTTCAATCAAGAAACCATTTTGAAAAGGCGTTTCGTATTGCCAATATAGCTGTTGTGTATCTTTATCAAAGCGAATCTGTCCCGTACTTTCAATAGGTTGGTCTAGCAGTGATAGGTGTTTCTCTTCGGAAAAATTACTTTGCAATGTTTTTACTTGGTTAATTTGATCGGCATATTGCACAAGCAAATCCGGCTCTGCTTGTGCAAAAGCAAACGAAGCAAAAAAGCAAAAACATGTAAGCAATTTATATCTCATACTGCTTGCGGGGGCTCCTTACCCTGCCACATAAAGAGATAGACGGTGGCCTGTGCTAACTTCGTTTCTTTACAAAAAACCTCGCCACGCACAATGTAAGTATTAAAACAGGCATCCATTATTTCAGTATGAACAATCAGCTCGTCATCAATATGCGCTTTTTCAAATACTCTAACATCCCGTACGCTAGCTAAATACCCACCACCTTCTAAACTCAAACCTTTTTGCAACCGACGGAAAGATTCACAAGATCCGAAACTTTGCGCGATCAGTTCACAACAAACCTCCGGAGCTAATGTTCCGTTTTCTCGCAAAAACAAATGATTTTTCCCTACACTAGCATGAACTTTTCCTTTCTTTTCATCCACATGCAACAACCGATCCACTAGTAACATAGTGGAGCGATGCGGAATTAAGGTGCTAATTTCAGGATATTCAGTATTCATTTACTTAGCCAGCTCGGCACTGATAGAACGATTTAAATAAATAATCCAGGTATTATACCGAGGATGAATAGTTCCTTTTTTATCGTCGTACCGTAAGTTTTCACTATCCTTATACAAGATAGAGTAGAAGTCAGCTCCGTAAGGAATTTCTACTACTACCTGATGTGAACGACGATTCAAAGTTGCTTGGATAAGCCCTGGTTGGATTTGTTCTGCTTCCCATCCTCTTTGTGTGGCACCCGCAATAATGGCTTTACCCACTTTTTGCTGGTCATTAACTGCTACGGCTTGATGTTCTATGTTATGAACCGGTGGGAATGTTCGGCATCCCGCTAGCCCTATACTTGCCAACATTAATACAAACATGATTTTTTTCATGCAACTTCCTCCTTATCTACAAAATCCATAATTTGTTTTTTCACATCCTGTGCCATGTGTAAATGCCCCAACTCTCCAGGATAATCCTTTACGTATTTAGCAGGAAAGGCCTTTAGTACAATCTTAGCTGGTTTGATCCAAAAACTACCAGCAGACAGCATTTTTTGCGTACCCGCAATGGCAACCGGAACTACAGGTAAATTTAGTTGCTCCGCCAAGTAAAAAGCCCCACTCTTAAACCGTGCACGCGGATCTTTACGGGACCCTTGCGGGAACAGCACAATATCACATCCTTTTTGTACGGCTTGCTTACATATATCTAGCATTTCGGTTGGAGGAGTTTTTTCTGCATCCACATAGCCGGCTCCATTCATTACATAGCGGAAAAACGGCAATCTAAACACCCAGCCCTTCGTGATATAAACTATATCGTTAAATCCAAAAGCACTAATCGTATACAGATCAAGAGCGGAAGCGTGATTTGCAACCACCACACAACTTCTCTGTGGACGCTCCACCTTTTATACGCGAAATGTTTTACTCGCTAGCCGCATAAAGAACACAATTCCGCATGATTGAATATATACAAACTTACGCACGGCTCTATCTCTATTTTTTGATTTGAGCCATAAAAAAGGGAACGCAACCAAAGCAGAAATAAACAACCAAACTATTGCCGCGCTCCCGATACAAAGGGTATTAAAAGCTGTACGTAAACACTCCATATTATTTGTTATGAGTTCGGGCTAATTTCTCGATAAAATCATACAAGTCATTTAATGTTATCATGGTACGCAGATCGTAACCCTGGCGTAATGTAACACCAAACTGTTGTTCTAATACCACTACCATATCTACGGCATCTAAACTGTCCAAACATAAATCATCTCTAAGCTGGGCAGTGGGGGTAAGTTGCGCATCCGTGAACTCAAATTCTTTTTTGAGAGCATCATTGGTGCGTTTAATAATTTCTTCGCGTGTAATCACAGAGGCCTCCTGAGGAGCAAGGAACAGTTATTGCCTCCAATGGCAAAACTGTTTTTCATAATTATATTCAAAGGGATATTTTGTAGTTGTGCATTGTATTGTAATGGTGCACACCTTTCATCTACTTGCTGCAAATTTTTCGTTGGTAACAAGGTGTTATGTTGTAGCATTTTAACACAGGCAATACTTTCAAGGGTTCCGCTTGCCCCCATAGTATGCCCCAAGTGGCCTTTAAGGCTATTAATCCGTAATTTAGGTCCAAACACAGCCTGGGCTGCTTGAGTTTCAGCGATATCGCCCGCTATTGTCCCCGTGGCATGGGCATTTAGTAAATCAACTCCTTCAGCTTTTACATGTGCATTTTCTAAAGCACCTTGCATACAAGCTTTTAAAGTTTCAGCTGATGGATAAGCCATGTTTTCCGTTTCTGTATTTGCATAAAAACCTAACACTTCCGCCAAAATAGGAGCACCGCGTTTTATAGCATTTTTCTTGCTTTCCATAAACACGAGCCCACAACCCTCAGCCACGACCAACCCGGTCCGGCTCTGATCAAACGGGCGACAAGCAGCAGAAGGGTTATCGTTTGAATTTTTAGAAGTGGCTTGCATAATATCAAAACAGGCACTAAACATCGGATGATACTCTTCCGTACCGCCGCACAATGCTTGTTCTACAAGCCCTTGGCGAATGGCTAAAAATCCAAGACCCATATTCATTAGGCCAGTGGCACAGGCTTCGCTTCCACCCATAGCAGGACCATTGATTTTAAGTGCTTGGCATACTCCCGCTAGCGGAGAGTGATTCATAATTTGTAAAAAATCGGACGTTTTAACTAACTCTAAATGGGCTCCTTGGCTGTAACTAGTTAACTCCATCCACACGGATATGCTATTAAGCGTGGAACCCATAAAGAAACCTAACTTGTTAGGAGCCACATCATACCCCGCTTGCTTAAGAGCTTCTTGTGCAGCACAATAGGCATAAAGTCCCATTCGGCTCATGCTCCGGCGGTATTTTCGGGGAATAAAAGAATAATCGGCATCAGGTACGGTAGCGGCTACTTTGGTATTTACCATTTCCAAAGATTCCAACTCCGGCACAGTATGCATACAGTTTTTAGAAGACAGCAAACCATTCCACAGGGCATCCACTCCTTGCCCATAAGGAGAGGTCGCCCCCATTGCTGTAATTACAACTGTGTTAGAATCGTCCATATTCGTTATTATATCAGTTTAGCGGTAGCTATTTATACACAAATGCCGCCATTTACTTGGAATGCTTGCCCAGTAATATAAGATGCTTTATCCGAGCACAAAAAAGAAACCAAATGAGCTACTTCTTCCGGCTTACCCAAACGGTGCAACGGAATGAGCGGCAAAATTTTATCAATAGGTAGTCCTTCTAGCATTTCCGTCTCAATAAATCCGGGAGACACAGCATTCACTAAAATATTACGTTTGGCTACTTCAGCAGCTAAACTGCGTGTAGCACCTATAATGCCTGCCTTAGCTGCCGAATAATTGGTCTGCCCGGGTACTGGCGCGTGAGCAGCAGAAGAAGCAATATTCACAATCCGCCCCTGTTTGGCATGTATCATAGCTGCTAAAACAGTTTTAGTAACATTATGAAATCCACCGAGGATAGTAGTGATTACATCCGTCCATTCTTTGTCCTGCATAAAAATAAGTAAATTATCTTTACGGATGCCAGCGTTATTAATGAGCGCATAAGGTGTTTGTTTGGCAAGTAACGGATTTAATGCTTCTTGAACAGCTTTGCTATCGGCTACGTCAAAAGGAAGTAAGGTACAGGTAGCGCCACATTCTTCCACCATTTTTTTAGCTTCCTGTGCTGCTTGGTGGTTAGAACGATAATTAAGCCAAATATCAAAACCATCTTGAGCCAGCTGTTTTGCAATTGCCAGACCAATTCCGCGACTGGCCCCTGTAATCAATGCAATTTTACGAGTGGATGTCATATTTTCTCCTTAAAAACCCTATATTACTATGATAACTAAAAATAAGTTGATAAGACAAATTTTTTACAATACCATTTAGTATCCCATAAATATTTTTTCCTGCCTCTCAAAATCCACCTGGCCTTCTGCCAAATTCATAAGCTCCCGCAACGTTAAATTAGCCGGGTTTTTATATTCCAAGATATCCGCCACAATACGCGGGGATAAATAACATAGATGGATGTACCGCGCAAAGTTGCGCTTATTCATACCGCTGGCCTTTTCCCATTCGCGGGTTGTTAGTCCTTTTTCCAATAGTTTTTTGAGTTTCCACGCCCGGGCAATGCCACGCACCAAACTTTCATTTAGTTGGCGTACTGTTAATATATTTTGTGCACGCCCGTTTTGCAACCTCGTGGAACATATGTTGTCTATATAGAATTCATCCCGTACAGTGAGTGTTTCTTCATCTACTTCCGGCATAACTGGATTAATTGGCAAGTGTGCTTGTGTAGGATACGTGCGGCAAATGTCCAAAAACACCCTTTTATCCAACATAATCTGTAAACGGCAGTTCGTTCCCCTTTTCACACAAATTACCTGTTTAAGGCATTTTTTAACTTCATCAAATGTAATTTGGCTACTATCCGCTTGTAAATCTACGGAAGACAAATCAGCTCTGCGTATGGTATCCAACACAAACCCGTCCAATTGAATTACCGGAATATGAACACCTTTGCGGATAAAATAATATTGAAACTTTTGCCCGTTTTTAGTGGTACTGGTCAACTTATAAGGGTTACCTATATCATCAAATAGCTTGTCTGCCATCAGGGTTTCCTTCCGAATATATTCTCTATATTCTCGTAGACCATTTTTATAATTCCCTACCTTTGCTTGTACGGCTTCAAACACTTCTTGAGAGATAATAGCAGGCTGCTTGCCCGGATAGACTTTCTTGGCCGTAAAATGAGGCATTTTACCCACATACAAGGGATTAGACAAAATCGTTAAGATAGAGCTATGGCTAAACGGCTTTCCGCCCCTATCTTCCCCCTTTTTCGTTTTCCACCGTTTACTGCGGTAACCCTGTGCATTCATTCACTCCGCTACCGCCATAATATTGCCGAGTTCTAGGTATTTTTGAAAGATTAATCGTACCGTAGCCGCCTCTTGTTCATTAGGCACTAACTGCTTATCTTTGAGGTCATATCCGATAGACGGCACTCCGCCCACCCACATCCCTTTTGCCTTGGTGGCGGCCAATTTATCACGCACGCGCTCGGCAGATACTTCCCTTTCAACTGGGCAAAAGATAAGAGCATATTGAGTGTCAATTTTCCCATAGAGTTGCTAGTATCAAATGACTGCGTAATAGACACAAAGTTACACTCGTATTTGGAAAACTCCTGCATCATTTTATGGAAATCAAAGATAGAGCGGGACAAGCGGTCCACTTTATAAACAACCACTACTTGAATCCTATGGGCGCGTATTTCCTTCAAAAGTGCTTGCAAACCGGGGCGTTCCATGGTTCCCCCGCTAATTCCGCCGTCTTCAAACGTTTTATAATACTCCCATCCATTGAACGCTTGCGAGAGGATATAGGCCTTACAGGCATCTTCCTGATTTTGCAAGGAACTAAACTCCGAATCCAGCCCACGTTCATTTGACTTTCTAGTATATACCGCGCAATTAACTTTTGCCATTTTTCCGCTCCATGAGTCCAAAAAAAGCAGGTCCACTCACGTGACAATTTGATATGGTGGATGCAATAACTGTTAAATTGGGATAAATTTTGCCTTCCCACTCGTAAGCGTTTTCCCCTTTTACGGTTACTTGGTATGTTCGCCCTTTATAGGTTTTAGTCAGTATCGTTCCGGCGGCAAGTGCATAACGCTTTTTATGTGCGTGCTCAATATACTTGTCTGGATTGCTCGCATAACGGTCGAGTCGCGTGATGTATTTTTCTTGTAATTTACAACGCCCTAACTCACATTGAATGGCATACCACAGAGGGCGCAACTTGGCCTTAACGCCCTTTACGGGATAGGTATAGAAAGCATTCCAATAAAACCGCAGTTCTTTGGGAGATAGTCCCTTTAATTCTTCATAACTTTTGGGCAAATAGCACTTTCTTCTCATGATAAGATGTCCTTAATCTGACGGATTTTTTCCACTGAACGGCTTTGATTACAATAGGCCTTGGCTAAAGTTTCAAAGAATTTGGCGACTAACAAGACAATATCTCTTTCGCGAAAATTCCGGGGAGGCCGCCCATGAGGATTACCCGAACGGCCCTTTACAAATCGCCCCGAAGTGGGTGGCAAATGGCGCGGTTTCATTTGGTAAGCCCAAAGAATACATAACCGCTTATTGGGCGCTTGACAATTGTCATCGCCACGCGTGAAATGCTTTTGAATATTTTACCTTCGTACTCAAAGCCATTTTCTAACACTTTTACTTCTATGGTTTTCCCTCGGTAGGTTTTAGTGATAATGTTACCCGGCGCGGGCAAGCGATTATCGCGTGGCCGGATAGGCAAGTTTTCAAGCGGTGTTCCTTCGGTAGTAATAGAACTCACAACCCTCAAAACAGCGGGTTTCGTAGGTTTGGTTTTTTGTGTTGATTTTTTTGTTGTTTTCTTCATAACTTATCTCCTTAAGTAAGCGAATTTTACTTCGTACTACATTCACGCTTACTATCGGGAGATAAGTCAAGTTAATTTAAGAAAATCTTTCTCTCATGATATCAATGATAATTTCATTTTGTTATACTATTATAACGAAGATAAATATCTTCACGATGTTCTATCTGTAATACAGTTCAATATACCTTTGAGGATAAATAATAGAATATGAAAGAAAAAGAAATTTTTATTTTAGGAGCAGGTTTTTCACGAGCAATAGCGGACGATAGCATGCCATTACTTCACGAATTGACAAAAGAAATTTCCGAAGGGATAACGTCCGGGGCAGATAATGATATTAAAAATATATGGGATCAATATATTGTTCAACCTAATATCGGAAACATTCAATCTATCGATGAACAAGATCCTGATAAAAATCGATCCAATTTCGAAGATATTATGACTTTCTTATCTTCGGATTTTGCTTATGAAGATTATAAAGATCAACACCTAAAAGCAATTCTATATCGGTATATCACAGATTTAATAGTGAAAATCTTCGAAAGAAAAAATCAAGAAAAGAGCATATTACAAGCTCCTTGGCTTCATAACTTTGCCAAATATTTGCATAATGAACGAGCTGAAATATTCACTTTTAATTATGATACGGTTTTAGAAAATCTTATCGCTCGAGAAAATAAATTAGACCTAGAAGAATGCGAAATCATTTATTCAATTAAAAATATTGACAATCTCAGTTTTCGAGAAAAGACTCTCCTCGCGACGGATTTTAGATATGAAGCCTCTACCAATACTTTGATTATGCACGATCCCTCTACGCGAAAATCGAAACAGAATTGGCACATAAAACTTTACAAATTACATGGTTCCATTAACTGGTTATACGATCCTGACTTTCAAAATGGAGTTAGAATCGTTTCCAGCCATACCTTACCAGAGTATCGGCAAGGACTCCAATGTTTAATAGTCCCCCCAACTATGCTTAAAAATTTTGAATTAAAAACCAAACTACTAAATTTTCAATGGCATGTTTTTAAAGAAAAATTGGCGCAAGCAAAAAAACTATATATCATTGGGTATTCCATACCCAAAACTGATATAGCCACAAGATACATAATCCAAACACAATTAAATCCAGAATGTGAGGTATTTATTATTAGCCAAAATCCCACAATCGACACAGAAGAAGGATGGTATGAATTATTTTCTAGTCAGCATAAAAACGAAAAATTACACATACTCAAAAATGGATTTAATGAAGATAGTATTAAAGCGGTAAAATTGGATTAAAATAGAAGAAAATTAAAACCCACCCTCTAACTTGCAGAGAGTGGGTTATGAGATAAAGTAGCGGCTATTTCTTCTTGGTATAAAACTGATCCTTGTACTGCATCAGAATTGGCTCAATCTCTTTCCATATCCATACTTTATTTCCATCGTCTTCAAAAATTTTTCCGTGTGAGTGCCCATTGTCTAACTTCATAGAGGCGTAATTATTCTTGAAAGAATATGGACTCATTGGTTTGACAAACGTACTGGTACATAATTCTTCCATATTGCTCAAAGTAGCTTTACCATATCTATCCAATGCTGTAAAATATGCTTCTATAATTTTATGATTACATTGATTTTTACGATTGGCCCATATTGGGATACGGTTTTTTGCTTTTTGAGTATAATTCCCTTCTCCGCGTTTTTGGAGACTTTTGGCTTGGAAATTATTAACTACTTTTCCCAAAACTTTAGCAATATACGAATGAATACTTTGCATCAATGCTTCCTCCTCTGTTTGACCGGAAAAATTTAAAGCAACACGAAATGTTTTGTATGTTTCCTCGTCAATACTAATAGATATATTTTTCTTCATATCCACATCCTCCTTATTTGGTTATATGAATAGTATATATGATTTTTGGTAATTAGTCAATACTAATTTACTAAAATACTAAAATCAATAAAAGGCACAAAACATTTTTATTTCTTTAGTAATAATGGCAATAATAGTTCCCTTATTATCTTCATGGCCTCGTTTTCACTAATCTTTAACTCGTCAATATACTTAGCACATTGGTTGGCACTCGGTAGGGTTTGCGCTGATTGATATACGCCTTTGAAATACTCGTAACTGTCGTTTAATTCTTCCATCTCCCATTGGAAATGCGTCTTTTTTAGAGCTTCGGTTAACATGTCACCGCGCTTAAATTCCCATTCTACAGTAGCATAGTCGCTCCGCTCCGTCATAAAGTCCATGTACTCTTTGAATTGCCGAATAAACCCAATGCGCACCAGTTCTATTACCTTTTGGATTTGTTCGTACTCTTCGTCTGTAATTCGCACCACGGGGCGGTTTTCGGCTAATGTTTGGTAAAGTGTATTTTTTTGTTCCTCGGCAAGATTAACGGTAGCATCATCTACCCCCTGCCAATAGGCATATTCTCGGGATATTTCTTCCAAAAGATTTTCCAAAATAAATAGGCACGCATACGTGCATAGCAAGTCCGATAAAATAAGTGCGGTACCAAATGCCTTCCGTCCGCCAATCTGCTTAAACATGGCGTTTAGGTTAAGGTCGCACTTCATTGGGTCGCACGGCTTGGCGGACGATATAATCTTGTTATGATAGAGGAAATTATCTATCATTTCTTCCGTTACATAGCCCTCTTTAATCAGGCGACCCATAAAAAGTTCGGCCTTATCTTTGCGTTGGCCCTTTTGGTGAATGTTAAATAATAACTTTTGGCTTTGGATATCGCCACGAAGTGCCTTATTGGTCAGTTGTCTTGCAAAACCCTGTTCTTTGGTAATTTTAGATCCGTCCGTAAGCGTAATAGACGAATTTAATTCGCGCTGGATATAGGCATAGATACCGTTTTTACTGCCCTTGGTACGGCCTTTGGGGTTACCGCTTTGGCCGGGTTTGAATTGCGTGCTTTTAGGTGGCTTACCATACCCTACTGTGTATTGCTTGGGTGCAGCAGTAGGTTCTTCCGCTTGTGCGGGTACTTCTTTTACTTCATTTTCGTTCATATGATACTCCTGTATTTTTTATGTTTTTACTGTTTCCTTCATAGTCTATCCCTCGTTTTTTAATTTCTTTGCCGATAACGGCAAACTTCAACCCAGTTTATTTAAACATTTTTTCTATCTTTTGTCAATTTTTTCTATTTTTAATAGAAATTGACTAAACGAGCAAAAATAGTTATACTGTTTGTATTGGAGGGCACTATGCTTTCGGCAAAACAAAAACAAATTTTAGAACTCGTCCAACAAAACCCGCAAATCACTTTGGCAGAGCTTGCCAAAGTGGTTGGCTTGAAATCGGTCAGCACCGTGCACGTGCATATCCGCAAACTCATTAAAGAGAACTTTTTAGAGCGCAACGGGCACGCGCTAATCGCTACCCATAGGCCCGTGGATGAATTTACCCCCATTCCCTTTTACGGATTTGCCCAATGCGGGGATACGGACATTTTTGCCGAAGAAAACATTGTGGACTATGTAAATATGCCCACTAAGTTTTTGCCCACCCCTACACAAGATTTATTTTTTATCAAGGCCAAAGGCGATTCTATGGAGCCGACTATTAGTGACGGGGATATGCTGATGTTCCGTAAAACGAACGAGTTGCCCTCTGTTGGGAGTGTGGTATTATGCCGACGCGAGGACGGACTTAAAATCAAGCGCCTTGGACAATATAACACCGAAAACGGGCCCGCCTACCGCTTAGTATCGGATAATAAAGCCAAATATGAGCCGTTCCCGGCAGACGCATCCGTCGAAATTTTAGCCAAACTTGTACGTATGAATTAAGGAGACTATATGCAGAAAGATTTACAATTTTTACTCTACACAACCCCAAGTGAAGACATTAAAATCAACGCTGTCATTAAAGGTGAAACTCTGTGGCTAACCCAAAAGGCCATGGCATCATTATTTTGATGCTCTACGGACAACATCTCACTTCATTTGAAAAATATTTTTGAAGAAGGCGAATTGGAGAAAAACTCAGTTACCGAGAAAATCTCGGCAACTGCCAGCGATGGTAAAAATTATCTAACTCAATTCTACAACCTTGATGCCATTATCTCCGTAGGTTACCGTGTTAACTCCGCGCGCGCGACCCAATTCCGTATTTGGGCTACAAAGGTACTCAAAGAATACATTCAAAAGGGGTTCGTATTAGATGACGACCGTTTGAAACAAGGTACTACTGTTTTTGGCAAGGACTATTTCAGAGAGTTGTTGGAACGTATCCGCTCTATCCGCGCGAGTGAGCGGCGCATTTGGCAGCAGATCACTGATATTTTTCAAGAATGTAGCATTGACTATGACAAAAACTCCAAAATTACACAAGAGTTTTTTGCCACAGTCCAGAATAAATTTTATTATGCCATTACCGGTCAAATTGCTGTAGAAATCGTTTATTAAACACTATGTTCCATAAGATAGTTGTAATATTTGTATTCAAAATAATTATTATTGAAAAAAATTAATGTTTTTAATATCCTATATATTGCATAAGGAAGGTTCGTTATGAAAAATGAAATATATAATAAAATAAAAACACTTGCTGATAAATATTCAAAAGAATTAAATAAGAAAATAAAAGAACGATTAATAGAGATGCAAGAAGACGATACTTCTTATTATTTAATCTATAGGGTGTTAGGAATTTCAAATAAAGAAGGCAAATTGATAGATGAATATCAAAACAAAGGTCGTTTTTTATATAAATACGCAGGTTCTTTTTTAGAAGAAGCAGCTATTTTGTGTTTCAAACATAAATTTCCATCTGGTAAAAAGGTAAAAATTAAAAATACATTAGGAACTCGTCCAAAACAATTTGAAATTGATTTATTATCTGAATCAAAAGCACATGAAATAAAATGGCGAGATGCAACTACTGACGGAGACCACATAACAAAAGAACATACACGAGTTAAAGTAATCAAAAATGCCGGTTATACTCCTGTAAGAATTATGTTTTATTATCCCCAAAGAGAACAGGCACAAAAAATACAGCAAACATTAGAAACTTTGTACAAAGGGGTTGATGGAGAGTATTATTATGGGGATAGCGCATGGAAATATATACAAAAATATACAGGAGTAGATTTGCTAAATATATTAGAGGAAATAGCCAAAAGTAGAAAGTAATATGTTGTATTGTGATGATTGTTTAAACATTTTAAAACGGATGCAAAATGAAACTGTTGATATGATTTATATCGACCCACCCTTTTTCACCCAAACGATACAGAAATTAAGTAATTCGGACGGTCAATTCTATGAATTTAAAGATACATGGAAATCAAAAGAAGAATATTTACAATATATTAAACTACGTTTACTTGAAATGAAACGAGTCTTAAAGAAAACAGGAAATTTTTTCTTACATTGTGATACTTCTGCTTCCTGCAATTTAAAATTATTATTAGATGAAGTGTTCGGGGAGAATAATTTTAAAAGTGAGATAATATGGTATTACAAAAGATGGTCTAATTCTCAAAAAAGATTATTACCTAATCATCAAACAATTTATTTTTATTCAAAAACAAAAGATTATAAATTTAATACTATATTCCGTGAATATTCTCCAACGACAAATATAGATCAAATCTTACAAACAAGGGAACGTGTCAAGGGCAAAGTACGTTATAAAAAGGATTCAAATGGTAAAGTAGTATGTAATACCAATAAAATGGGAGTTCCCTTATCCGATGTCTGGGAAATACCATTTTTAAATCCAAAAGCAAAGGAAAGAGTTGGGTATCCTACTCAAAAACCTATAGAGTTACTTGATAGAATCATACAAATTAGTACCGATAAAGGTGATACTGTGTTGGATGCTTTTTGTGGTAGTGGAACTACTTTGGTTAGTGCAAAGTTATTAGGTAGAAAATATATTGGAATTGACAAAAATCCAGAAGCTATCAATTTATCTGAGAGAAGATTAAATGCACCAATAAAAACTGAGTCTATTCTTCTGAAAAAAGGTAAAGATTCATATAAAACAAAAACAGATAAAGATATTGCTATATTAAACCAATTTGATTGCAATATTGTTCAACGGAATAAAGGCATAGATGCCATATTAAAGAAATTATACAATGGACAACCTATTGCTCTAAAAATTCAAAAAGAGCCATTTGAAGAGTCTGTAAAACTATTAAATGAAGCATCAAAAAAGAAAAATTGTAAATTTTCCATATTAATAAGCGAGGAGTTCGGAGAAGTCCCAAATAATATAATTTTATTAAACCCTCATGATAGTTTATTTCAAGATAAAATTAAAGATTTTTTAAGTAAATAATAGTTATTATTGAAATGCAAATTTATATCTCAATGAATTTAAAGTTTTTAAACGTGACTAGCAACTTTTCAACCATCTTATGAAATATGCTGTTATCAAAACGCGAATAGCATGCAAGAACACATCGGGCTCAAAACATGGACTGGAGCACCAGATAAACGCATTTTGAAGTCCGATGTGAGCATTGTCAAGAACTACCTTACCGAAGAGCAGATCCGCCGCTTAGAACGCACGGTAACAGGTTATTTTGACTATATTGAAGATTTAATTGAACGCGAGAATACGTTTACCATGGAACAATTTGCCGCTAGCGTGAACGAGTTTTTGGCCTTTCGCAAATACCAAATTCTGCCAGATAAAGGTTCTATTAGCCACCAAAAAGCCAGGTCTCATGCAGAAGCAGAATACGACAAGTTTAACAAAAAACAAAAAATCATTTCTGATTTCGATCGCAAACTTAAACAATTGGCGGAAAAAACAAAAGAAATCAAATAATAAAGTTCTTATTTTGATACAGGACGTAGAAGTAATGGTGGTCTGAATACATTGCCTTCTTTATCTATAAGACAATTAATACAAATCATTTCCCTGTTGGCCACTTTTGTGATAATGTCGACTATATTTTTTTCATAAAGAAATAGACCGCCGTATCCTACAATCCCTAACAAAACAACAATGCCACACAGCCACCAAAAGTGTTTTATTGTTTTAGTATTTCCCATGTCCATGATTATAACGAAGGCAAATACAAAAATCAACATGCACAACAGCATTGAAAACATCAATACAATTAGTGAGACAATTGTTTCCGCTTTAGAAAAAATTGTGACTGTTGCGGAAATAAAAGTGATAAAGGCAACAAATAACCCCAACCCTTCCATAAGTTGAGTTTTCAATTTTGACAACTTATTATCTTGTTTATTAAGTGCAGATTGTAATTTTTTATTTTGTTCTTGGGCACTTCGTAAATTGGCATTGAGATTATTTATTTCTCGACCTAAATTTATTACCTTTTCTGCAATCTGCTTAACATCAGGATCAGAATGATTTAAGTCAGATTTCAAAGAGAGATCCGGATTCGCAGCATGTCCGGTCCAGTTTTCCATTGATAGGGTAGTACTAGTGCTTTCTTCATCCATACTAATGCACTCCCACAATTAATACTTGCTCTTTATAAAACAATTTCTCAACCTGATTCAGAAAATTCTGATATTGCTCTACTGTAAGTTTTTTATCCAAAGGAAGCGTATTGATATCCCGCAAGAAGCCTATAGATTTTCGATCATTTCCATCAGAAGAAAACATCCCCGTCCAAAAGAAACGATTATCATTTGCAGTCATTTCCTGCAGTTGAAATCTATTATTCATCTCAAGACGACGAATTCCTAGTTTTTCGGATGTTAATATTGCTCCTAATATCTCTCGATTTAGTACTTCTGTTGGATCATTTGGCTCTGCGATCGGAATTACTCCATTTAATACAGCTCCCAGCCTATTTACTCCAACACTCTCATTAAAAAAAGAAAAAATTCCACCCAACAAGTTAGCAATTGGCGAAAAAATCTCCCCATACCATTGTTTATTTTCAAACGGACGTTTTTCTATATAAAACAAATCCACACGGTTGGGACTTATTTGCAAAGAATATTTTGCCCAAGATAACATAAAAAACATATTCCCAAAATTCATCTGTGGAATGTCCATTTTGATTTCTTGATCTGGAAAATCTATTTTAATTCGCTTTTTCAATTCCACAAATAAACTATCAAAAAGATCTCTTTTTAATTGTTGTTGTAAAAATAACGCATGTTGAATATTAGTTATATATGTATCCATAAATTCCTCTCAAGATTTATTATATCAAACCTTTAATTATACCGTTTCAATAAATATTCCCTCGTTATAAAAAATTATCAATTATTTTCCCTGCTCCTTCCCTGTTTCTCTGGGTAGGGAATTTGGAGTGTTTTTGGCGGATATTTCTCTGAAGAGGACGGAAATTTAAACAAGTTCTCAAAATCCAACGGGCAAACTTTTCAAATGCCTGTTTTTGCCTGTTAATTGCCTGTTAAACAGGGAATTGCGCATTACCACCCGGCGTTCTAAGAACCCGCACTCCATCAAAATTTTCTGCCCCACCATTTTTTAAGGCATCTTGCAAAAGGTGCCTTTTTTGTTGTGATACTAAGCTCCGGGGGATGATGCACGGTATATAGATAGTTTAGAAGTACAAATCTCGCTTTCCGTTTTTGATTTTGGCTAAGTTTTCGTCAATCATTTTCCTAATCGGTGTTCCTTCAGCAAATGCTTCTTTGGCGGTGCTTTCAATGAGGGCATATCCCTTGGCTTTAAGCGGAGCAGGGGCAAAATCCTCCAAGTACTCAGCAAACGTAAACATAGCATTTGGCAAACAATGGGTTTTAATGAGCCCCGGTTTAGCCATATCCATAAAATCTTTCCCCACGCGGCCCAAGCGGTAGCACCCCGTGCAGAAAGACGGCATATGTTTGGCATCTACCACCGCTTCAATCACTTGCGCTAGCGTACGGTCATCCGTCAACGTGAACTGGCTGCCGGTTTGCTTGTCGTACGAATATCCCCCCGGGTTCACGCGGGACGCAGCCGAAATTTGAGAGACCCCTAACTCTAAACAGGCATTACGCATTTCGGGACGTTCGCGCGTACTTAAAATAATCCCCGTATACGGCACGGCTAAACGCAGCACCGCTACGCATTGTTTAAATTCGTCATCCGTCAGTTCTTCGTTGGGATGTAAACTAAAATCACTTCCTTCAGCCGGTTCAATGCGCGGAATAGAAATGGTATGCGGGCCGATGCCGTATTTTTCGTCCAAATACCACGAGTGCATGAGTGTAGCTAAAAT
Source organism: uncultured Elusimicrobium sp. (assembly GCA_937891135.1). Taxonomy (GTDB): domain Bacteria; phylum Elusimicrobiota; class Elusimicrobia; order Elusimicrobiales; family Elusimicrobiaceae; genus Avelusimicrobium. The sequence goes on along the minus strand of CALAFB010000115.1, from coordinate 29,367 downwards.
TTCAAATTTATGATCATAAAGCCCTAACAGCGGCCCAATTCCTACGTCGTTAATACCAGCTTGCAAGGCACGGTCCATAGCGTCCAAACGAAACTTGTAATCTTTTTTAGCTCCCGCTATATGCAGTTTTTCGTACGTTTCTTTGTGATACGTTTCCTGGAATAACTGGTAAGTACCAATGTTGCATTTTTTGAGTTCTTCAAATTCGGGCTTTGTAAGCGGCGCAATATTGACATTTACGCGGCGGATATTTTGCCCGTTCCAGCGTGTTTCGTAAATCGCCGCAATACTGTCGTACACATACTGAAGGCCGCCGCCGGGGTAGGCCTCGCCCGCTACCATTAAAATACGTTTGTGGCCTTGCTGCAACAGGGCGGTAACTTCTTGATGGATTTCTTCGCGCGTGCTGGCGTGTCGTTTTAAAGAAGTATTGGATTTGCGGAATGCACAATACACACATTCATTCGTACAAATATTAGAAATATAAAGCGGCGCAAACAGCACAATGCGGTTGCCGTAAATGGCTTCTTTAACAAATTTAGCCGTATCAAATAATTGGTCCAATAAGCGGCGGTCCGTCAAGTTTAACAGCACGGCAGCTTCCGCAAGCGTAATGCCTTTAAGTTCCCGCGCTTTAGCTAAAATGCGGGCAACTTCCGCATCGGTATAAGAGGACCCTTTTTCAAGGGATTTATAAATTTGCTCATCGTTAATAATCATATACTTATATATTACTACTTTTAAAGCAGGGTTGTTGCATTTTGGTATAATATGAATATGACGAAAAAAGAATCCGTTTTAGTCGTATGCACAAACCGTAAAGCATATCACGATTACTTTATAGAAGATACCTACCAGGCCGGGTTGGAATTATTGGGTGCGGAAGTAAAATCTATCCGCCAAAAAGAACTAAGCCTGGAAGGTAGTTTTGTGCGTGTGGAAAACGGAACTGCACGCGTGTATCAAATGCACGTCAAGCCGTACAAATTTAACTCCGTTACTGAATTAGACCCTACCCGCCCGCGGCGGCTACTCCTTACGAAAAAGGAACTGCGTAAATTGGAATCCAAAGCAGAAATTAAAGGATATGCGCTTGTACCGTTAGAAATATATTTTAAGAACGGGTGGGCCAAATTAAAACTGGCCTTGGCTAAGGGGAAACATACCTACGACAAGCGCGAATCCCTAAAAAAGAAAGATTTAAACCGCGAACTAGAAAAACAATTTAAAAATGCAGTAAAATTTTAATTTACCCTATGAACCGATTTCATACTTTTTTACGTACACACCGCCCGTTATGCGTGGGATATGAATGTTTGCGTTGGAGCAAGCATAAACTACTGCCGTTTTTAGATGCGGCCACCCCCGTATGGTACGGATTTGACAAACGCCCAACCCAAGGAGCCACGGAAACATTGCCTATTACTTCGTCGTGGTACCACATTTCCCGCCCCATTTATCTACATGAAAACGTCTATTATAATTTGGACAATGCCTTGGCTGCTACCCCCCGCGTAAAAGGGTTTGCCTTCGTGTTTTTTATGGGGATTGGGGATTATTTGTATACGACCCCCGTATTAGAAGCCCTTAAAAAAAAGTATCCGCAACTTCCGTTTTACGGTTATGTAGGGGCTGGGTTTGACCGTAACAATTCCCCCCTCGTCGGCAAACTATTAGAACAAAACCCGCACTTTGAAAAAGTGTTTTATTTTGAGGGGGTAAGGCATCCACTCATTTGGCAAAATTACGATTATTCCGCTGCCCTAAAAGAAGTGCCGGACGGTTTTTTAGTCATTCCCGTGTATTACCAGTATGGCACGCATATCAAACACCGGGTACTTAGTTTATTTGATACATTTGGGCTACCTGCCCCGGCGGAAATCCCCACTCCTAAGATGTACTTCCCGCAGGAAATGGCCGCCCCGGTGCAAGCGTATTTAGAAACCGCCCGCCAACAAGCCGCCGGCAAAAAAGGCATTGTGTTTTTACAATTGGACTCGCGCGGTTCTAACTACACCTATCCGCACATGAAAGAATTAGTAAACGGACTTGTCAAACAAGGTTACTTTATCATGAGCGTTACCAAAGGCGGACCGGCCGAAAACCCGGACTACTTGGAAATTGATATTAAAAAATTATCCATTAACCAAACCTGGCAACTATTGGCTACCTTAAAACACGAATTTCCATTATATGTAATTGCTGTCAACAGCGTATTTTGGGCGGCTTCGGCTGGTTTGCAACTGCCCAATTTGGGGCTTCAACATTGGATTGATAAAAAAGTACATAATTTATGGTACCCCAATATTGAAGTTGTTACAGATTATCTGTATCCGCTGCTTCCGCGTGAAAAACAGATTTTGGCCCCGGCAGCTAGTTATACCCGCCATAATCAGAAAATTATTGATTATAAACCGGAGTGGGTGCTGCGGTGGTTTATAGAAAAATGGGGCGAGCCGCCCCTCCCGACACCCGCGGCAAACGATGAACCCACCCGTCCCTTACGTTATACCCACGAGGGGCACAGATAAAAGAGAGGTACTTATGTCTTCTAATACCGGAACGTACGTATATGATAAAAAATTAGGGAAACTGGTCAAAGTATCAGACAAAATTCCGTCCTGCAAAAAAGGTTCTTCCACCCATACGTGCTGTGGGAACTGCTGCTGCCACCATGACTAATTGGCCGGATTCTATCCCACTCTCCCGTGAGCCAGGCACATCAGGCCCGCTGCGGACTGCCTTTCAAAAAGCACTAAGCAATTTGGCAGTTTCTTTACGCAAATGGCTGCTGCCGCATTTCGCAGCGGGAATGGGATTATTTTTATTAACTGCCTATATTACCTCCTATACGTTATTTTCCGGATGGACTTCTGGATGGAAATGGGTAGGTATGTTACTTGTCCTCTTATTATACGCCCTCGTCGCATTTGTGTATACGTTTTTAACAACTGGACTACTGGCCGTACGATTAGCATGTGTACATTGGAGTGAATTTATTGATGCCGTCTTAGACCGCGTACAAACCTACGCTGCTGAAAAAACAGCTCAACTACCAGTAGGAATTTCAAAACCGCAAGCCAAAACCATTTTACGCGCCGGCATCCGGGAAACATTCGGTAGTTTTCATCCAGCCCAAACCGGACTCACGCGGGCTGTGGCCCTGCTGCTAGCCGGGGTAACGGCTATGGCAGTACGTGCGGTGTTATTTTCTAAAGTCAGCAAATGGTCCGGCCGAACGATACAACTGGGTAAACTTTTTGCCGGGAAAGCCACTCTGGCCGGAGCCATATTTTTAAACTTACGGTTTTTTACCGCCTTGTTATTGGCTGTTTGTTATACGGCAGGAGTTGCGCTCTTTGGTATTAATATTTATTTTGTAATTTTACTCCAATATATAGTTAAATAAAGGTATGCGGTACTTTTTATTACTTTTTTGTATGAGTTGGGCAATTTCCGCCGGAGCGCAAACGACGGCAGAACTGTTTAACAATGCTAAACAGGAAGCCGATCCGGCTAAACAAATTAAACTACTCTCGCGCGTAGTGGCCAAATCTCCCCGTCATGTAGGGGCTTACCACCGACGGGCCGATGCCTATATGGCCCAACATAAATATCCACAAGCCATTAAAGATTATAACCGCGTGGTTTCCCTGCGCCCGAAAGATCCGTTCCGCTATTATGCCCGCGGACTGGCCTATACGCGTATGAATGAACCGGCGTTCGCGTTGACAGATTTCTCCAAAGCCATTTCGTTAAAACCTACATATTCGGATTTTTATTTGGAACGCGCGCGCGTATATAACTCACTCGGTAAGTTTGGTCCGGCATTGGACGATTATAAAACCTATACCCAAAATTGGAAAACATTGTCGTCCCCGCTTTTGCGGGAAATGGTACCGGTCGCGTTGGCATCGTACCGTTTTGATGATGCGCAAATCCTTTTGACTGCGCTACAAAAACGTGGGGAAGATTCGGCCTCGTTTTACAGTTGGAAAGGGCGGCTGCTGCAAAATGCGTCCAAGTTAGATGAGGCCTTGGCGGCTTATAGCAAAGCCGTCAACCGCGCCCCCAAGGACCCGCAATACTACCGCATGCGCGGCAACGCCTATAAAGAACTGGGCGATTTTGAGGCAGCCTTGGAAGACTTTACGTATAGTTTAGAATTAGAACCCGAAGCCTACTGGTTTAACCGCCGCGGTTTAGTCTACGAAGAAATGCAGCAGTTTAAAAATGCACTTGCAGATTACGACAAAGCCGTTACGTTAGACCCCAAATGGGCCATAGCCTATAACAACCGGGGTTATATAAAAGCGCGGCTAAAGGATTTTACCGGGGCGAAAGAAGATTTTGAAACCGCCATTAAACTGGATGCAAACGCCCCCACACCGTACATCAACCTGGCCGGCGTGTATTGGACCGCCAAAAAAGACCGCAAAAAAATGTACGAAAATTTACGCAAAGCCCTGCAACATAATTTCAAAAATACGGATTCTCTGTACGATGACGCCCAAAAAGGGTGGTTGTTTAAAAGCATTAACAAGACGGCTGAATTTCGCTCGTTGTTTTATAAATAATAACGACACCGCGACGCTACGATTTACGCACAAAAGTAAAACACAAAAGTTGTTTTACTTTTGTTGCTTTCCGGCGATACAATTTTCCACCTTTGGGCACCTTTGCACCGACTTGCCCTTGACGTACCATCCAGGTACGCCCATGCGGGCAACTTAACGGTGCAAATCTGCCTCAAATCTGAAAAATCATCTTCTCTTTGGCAAATCCGGTGCTCGTCTGCACGGCACTTGCTAACGACACCGCGACGTTGCGATTTACGCACAAAAGTGAAACCCAAAAGTTGTTTCACTTTTTGTAATTGAAAACCCCCCGCACAAGGCGGGGGGCGTATTCATTTTTCTAAGTTACTTAGAATTTGATTAACATGCCGATTTGGCCTTTGACGTTATCGCTGGCCTCCATGGCATCACGGCTTTGAGCACCGTATTTTTCATTTTTGGTGTATTTAGCATAACCTACGCCGGCAAACAATTGCACATATTCGTTGTGGTTGTATTTGGCGGTTAAGTCAGCTTCATACGTGGTAGCATGACCGGTGCGGGCTTGGAAAGTATAGCCATCCAAAGAGAACACCCATTTTTCCGCGGCTTTCATATCAAAACCGAGGTTGAATAAGCGTAACCCTTCGTTGCTGTATTCCCAAATCTCGCGACCATACGCAGGATACAAGTGGCCGACTAACAAGCCGGGCGTATAATTGCCTTCGGCTTCAAAGCCTTGTTTGGCATACACAAAAGCACCGCGGGCAGTTATCGCTTCAATATCGGCAGCTAAGTCAGCTTTTACCATGTAGCCGGTATCTTTGTGTTCTTTGATTAAGCGATGACCCCCAAAGTTACGGGCATATTCCACAGCTGCGCGAACCGCTTCTGCGTTCATGCCTACTTTGGCACCGTAGAAACCGGAGTGTTTATCGGTTCCGGCGGCCACATCATCACCGTTGGCCGTAAAGTCATACCCATACACTTGAGCGGTAAAACCGTCGGCGAGGTTCAGTCTGAAATCACCACCGAACATATCATATTTTTCATCACTCCATATCGGGGCATCAGAACTCCAAGCCGTGTAGTCATTTACCGTACCGGCAATTAAAGTCAACGCTTTTACGTCATCTGCATAGGTTAATTTAGCGGCATCAATAGAGTCCACATAACCCGCAGCTTCGGCGTTGTAATGGTTCGGGCCGATATACATCACGGCGCTGTCTTCATCACCGTAGAATTGACGACCAACGGTTAAATCAAGCGCGCAGAACAAATTGTGCAATACCACATTGGCATTGACTAATTTTACATTGTCCCAATAATCTTGAACGGATTTACCTTCGTTGCTATCGTTGTCCGCCCAAGCATGCGCATATTGGAACAACAAGTTGGCGGTTACGTCTTCCACTAAATCAGCAGAAAGACCAGCCAACACACGACCATTGGCACCGCGGCTATAAACCCCCATTAGGTTGTTGTGATGTACATCCGAGGCGATGGTTTGAATTTCGCCGGTTACTTCTACATTTTTTAGAACTGCTGCTTGCGTAGGCCAAGACATCACGGCTACGAGCAACACGCCTAATAATTTCTTCATGAATACTCCTCCTGTTAATTTTATACTTCCTACAAATTTATTAAAACTAATTTGCGTACAACCCTGCAAGTATTTTTTTAAATGCCACTTGACATACAACTTTTTAAGTGCTATCTTTAGGGGGTTTTGAACGCTTCCGGCTACTTTTACAACCTTATCTTTGACGTACAGTTCTCCACATCATATCACTATTTAGGTAATTGCCATACCAATAAACCAGCATATTTTTTGCAACAAACCTACCCATATAATAAGGACATCCCTTACCAAAGTACGGCCCCGTATTTATTTACGGGGCCGTATCCACGCTTAACCCAATTATTCTACATCAAAGTTGAAGTAAGTATCCGGATACGGTTCGTTTTTGAGTGTAAAGTGCCACCATTCAGATTCAAGCGGCTTAAACCCCGCTTTTAACATAGCATCCCGTAAAATTTTCCGATTTTGTTTTTGTTTTTTAGTAATTTTTTTGTAATCGGGGTGGGAAATTTCCGAGAACAAATCAAATGTTCCGCCCATATCTACAAAACCGCCATCTTTTTTAATAATGGTTAAATCCACAGTACTCCCGCGGCTATGGCCGGATTTTGCCATAATATAGTTTCCTGCTAATAAATTGGACTTTTCTAACGTAGGATAAAAGGTTTTGTCTCCGGGGTCGTTCGGGTCGTTAATCCAAGTTACAAAATTGTCCACAGCTTTTTGCGGTCTATACGCATCCCAAATAAGCAGGCGGTAGCCTTGGGCTCTTAAATCCGCCGCGGCTTGAGCCAAGGCAGCTAAGGCTTCTTTAGTTAAGTAAGCACGCGGGGCTTTGTAACCGTTGATCTTGTTTCCTGTAAAATTATTGGAAGAATAATAACGGATATCATACGCCGCATCATCAATCGCAGTACTAATGGGGGCAAAATCGGTTTTATCAGTAGAGATGGTATCTGCCCATACCGGTACAACACAACCGCTAAGTAACACCATTATAATAAGTTGTTTCATTATATCCTCCTTAATAAATATACTCTACTATATACAAATTTTTAATTTACTTCAAGTAAAATGATACAATCTTTGTATATTTTGCTAGGGAGTTCCTATGAAACAAACCAAACACTTGTTTGCTATTGTCGCTTGCCTGGTTCTAGAAAGCCTGCTCAGCACCGGGTGCACACCTATTAAAAAGGATCCTATGTCCCTGTGGACCCATACAGCTCCAGCCAAACAGGCCCTTATCAACTATGTAGAAACGGTTACCAATCCGGCTTCCCCGGATTTTATCCCTGTGGAAAATCGTGTGGCCGTGTTTGATTTGGATGGCACACTCATCCTTGAAACAGACCCCACCTATTTTGACTGGGCCTTGTTTGAGCACCGCGTATTAGATGATCCCCGTTACACTCCGACTGAAGAACAGCGGACGGCTGCCAAAAATTCCCGTGAAAAAGGTATTTTCCCCCCCTTAAACGCCCACCGCGAAAAAATGGTTTCAGAGGCTTATCAAGGAATGACGATACAAGAATTTTATGATTTTGTCCGTTCCTTTATGCAAGAGGACCAACCCGGCTTTATAGGAATGAAACGTGGGGCTATTTTTTATAAACCGATGTTGGAAGTGGTAGAATACCTCGTTAAAAACAAATTTACGGTCTATATTTGCAGCGGAACTGACCGCTTAACGGTGCGCCCGTTGGTTGAAGCCAATATGCCCTATATTCCGAACCGCCAAATCCTCGGTTCTGACAGTACAATTATCGCCAGCGGCCAAGGCGAAAAAGACGGCCTTTCCTACTTGTTTAAACAAGAAGATGAATTGGTACTGGGCGGTAAAAACCTTGTCAAAAACTTGCAAATGAATAAAGTAACCTTGATTGCACAAGAAATCGGCATACAACCGGTGCTAGCATTTGGCAATACCTTTAGTGATGCCAGTATGGTCAATTACACGATTTACAATAATCCTTATAAAGCCTTGGGTTTTATGCTTATGTGCGATGATTTGGAGCGAGAATACGGCAACCTGAAAAAAGCTGAAAAAATGCACGAAGATTGTGAAAAATACGGTTGGATTTGTATTTCTATGCACGATGATTGGAAAACCATTTACGGAGATTCTATTACACGCCGGTAATCAAGGAGGATGTATGCACAAACTTATTTTATGTGTGATGATGTTCATGTTGGCTGTACCGTCTTTTGCACAACTGACACAAGGGCAGCACATGGCAGGCGGACGGCTGGGGCTGGGGTTCCAGTTAGAAAATTCAGGCATTTCTTATACTAGTGATGACCGTGTAAATTGGGGCTCCCTAGGAGCAGAATACGGATTATTTTATTATTATTCCGTAACGGACCATATCGGGCTGGGCGCGGACCTTGCTTACGGAGATTTTGACGGGGGCGAATTATTTGAATCCAGCGAAGATGTAGACAACAAAACCAAATTATTTAATGCAATGTTGTCTGCCCGTTTAACGGCCAATCCGTCTAGCAGTTTCCGCTGGTATTTGCCAGTAGGGATTGGGCTTACGCGGGCACAACAAAATATGCATATTCATAAAAACGCCATTCACTTTGACCAAAAAGCCACGGATACTTCTTTGGGTTGGTTCATAGGAGCCGGCTTTGAGTTTGACCTCGGCCACCATAGTGGCTGGGCACTTGGCCTGGAAACACGGTATAATTCGTTCCGTTATGATACTTCCAAATTAACGGCCCATGCCCCGGCTGCCATTCAAGGTGACGGTAACCGCCGGTTGAGTTATATGTCGTTTCAAGTACAAATAAATAAACATTTTTAAACGCTCAATGCTACATTCTATGCACGTTGGGAACGGTCCAAAGTACTGCCCTATTGGGGGTACACACCCCATTTGTAAAGGGATCCCGGTTTTTGCTAAAATAGTAAGAGCAGTCTGTTAAACAGGAAGTACGATGAATACCCGCAATTCGTATTTTTTTTCGCAACACCTTGATACCATGCTAGACCCTGTCAGGGCCCAGCTAGTTCGCTGTATACTCTTAAAACTTAGCTATTCCCCTTCGTACTATACGACTCATGTAAAACCCGGGCTAGGCGCACTTTTATCTTTCGTCGGACTTCTTTGGTTAACTTCTGTATGCTTAATTATTTCCGTAACTATTGTAATAAATACGCGGGCCCCCATTTTCTTCAAACACAAATCCGTGCCTCAACTTAAAACTTTTAATTACATATACTAAAAATGAAACAAATAATCTTCGATAATAAAGCAATTTGTAGGTTACGGATGCAAAGTATGAGAAATGCACTATGACGAGAACCCCTTCTATACAAGTATTACTGAGTTGTATGCATCAGACGGATCATTCTATTTTGGACAGAATGAACATCCAAACAGATGCAATCGTTGTCAATCAGTGTGACCGAAATGAAATAGAAAATTTTGAATATAAAGGTCATAAAATTTTGTGGATGTCGTTAAAAGAAAAAGGAGTAAGTCTCAGCCGCAATACTGCTCTTATGAGATCGACAGCGGATATTCTAGTCATTGCTGATGATGACGTCCGGTATGACGATGGATATTCCACACGTATTGTAGAAAAATTTAAACAATATCCCCAAGCGGATATTTTAATTTGGAATTTGAAACGTTCTTATGAAACTCTATCTGTGGATCAAAAAGAACAAAAATGTCATTTCTTTAACGTATTAGCCTATGGGACAGCAAGATTAGTGTTGAAACGAAAAAGTATTATGAAACATAATATTTGTTTTCATCCTTTACTAGGCCCAGGCACACAATATAGTCATGGTGAAGATTCTGCTTTTTTAATAGATTCATTGAAAAATCACTTAACTGTTTGGAAGATAAAAGACACCATCGGAGAATTGGAACGCAGAAAAAAGTCCACTTGGTTCGATGGCTATACTAAAATATATTGGTTTAATAAAGGTGTCGCATTTCGTTATTTGTTTGGAGCTTGGGGATATCCATTAGGGATCGCAATCGTGTGTAAAAATTATAATCAGACAAAAGAAATAGGAATTTGGAATGCTTTAAAAAGTATATTACAAGGAGTTCATCACGGTTTATCATGAAATATCCTAAAATACTGGTAATTGCTAACAATTCTTTTTCAACAACCGAAGCCAATGGCCGTACGTTGGGTAATTTCTTTGTTGATTGGCCCAAAGAGCGGTTGGCTCAATTTGCTTTGCGCGCTGAAAACCCGGATACAACCCGCTGCACCAATTATTTTATTGTTTCCGATACTCAAGCATTTCATTCTTTCAAAACAGGTTATCCGGCAACAAATAGTTATCAATCCCTGTCATCTACTACCCCTAAAGTTTCTTCTAATTCTTCAAAAATTAAACGCTCGGCGTTGACTATGTTACTGCGCAATTTAATATGGAAAAGTAACCGTTGGCACGGGGCTGAATTTGATAAATGGGTAGAGGCGTTTTCCCCCGATATGGTTTTGTTGCAAGCGGGAGACGCCCCTTTTATGTATGATTTGGCCGTATCGTTGGCCCAAAAAAGGCACCTTCCGCTTGTTATATACAATAGCGAATGTTACTATTTTAAGGATTTCTGTTATTTTACAAGAACTCGTTCGGCATGGCTATATCCATGGTTCCGGGCTATTTTTAAACGTTCCTTTAAGCACGCCATGCAATACACATCAGGAGCCATCTATATTACCCAAGCATTAGAAGAATTACATCAAACGGCTTTTAAACATCTTAGTATCACCTTAATGACCGCCTCGGCTTTGCCCAAAAAAGCCCAGATAAAGCCATTAGCAAAAACCCCACAAATTGTTTATTTGGGGAATTTAGGGCTGAACCGTCATAAAAATTTGATTGCAATTGCCCAAGAAATTCAAAAAATAAATCCAGGGTGGAAAGTTTGCGTGTATGGGAAGCCCGCTTCCCAAGCAGAACAAGATATGCGGGCATGCTCCGCCATTGAATTAAAAGGATTTGTGCCCTATCAGCAAGTGGTACATATTATGCAACATGCAGATTTGTTGTTACATACTGAATACAACGATCCATTTTATATGAAAGACTTACAATACGCTTTTTCTACAAAAATTGCAGATTGTTTGTCTGCTGGGGTTCCTTTTTTGGTATATGCTCCAAAATCGTTTGCGTTTATTCAGTATTTGAGTGCTAACCAGGCCGCTTTTGTGGCTACTACTGCCCAAGAATTACCCCGTGTGTTAAGACAGGCCTTGTCCAATGAACCCAAACGGCAAAAACAAGTGAAAAACGCGTTAAAATTAGCCCGGCAAAATCATGATTTAAATAAAAATGCGATTCGTTTTAAAAAATTTTTACAGGAAATTTATGAAAATACTACACGTCAATAATGTATATGACTATGGAAGTACCGGTAAATTAACGGCAGAACTTCACCGCCGGCTGATGGAACACGGTATAGATAGTGTAGTTTACTACGGGCGGCAAAAACGAAGTACGGCCCCAAACACCTATAAAATTTGTTCTGAATGGTATGCTAAAGCCAATAATTTACGTTCCCGCATTACCGGGCTTATGTATGGCGGCTGTTATATCTCTACCCGTCATTTAATTCAAGCCATTATGAAAGAAAAACCGGATGTGGTTCATTTACAATGTCTTAACGGATACTTTGTAAACATCTATAAACTAATCACATTTCTAAAAAAACATCATATTCCAACCGTACTTACATTACACGCAGAGTTTATGTACACAGCTAACTGTGGGTATGCACTAGATTGTAACCGTTGGCAAACCGGGTGCGGGTACTGTCCACGGCTTCGTCAGGCCACCAAATCCTATTTTTTAGACCGTACAGCCACTTCTTGGAAAAACATGAAACAGGCCTTCAACGGATTCTCTAACTTACAACTGACTTCTGTTTCACCTTGGTTAAAAGAACGTGCAGCACAGGCCCCTATTTTGCAACATTTTCCCAACCAAGTTATTTATAATGGGGTTAATACAGAGGTGTTCCACCCCATGGATACTACCCAGCTGCGCAAACAGCTAGGCATACCAGTTAATACATCTGTGTTATTCTATGCGGCTCCTTTTTTTGATATTACACCGGATAGTTTTAAGGGAGGACATCATATTGTAGAACTGGCTAAACGGCTAGGCCCACAAGTCCAAATTTTAGTAGCCGGAAGATATAACCGCTCATTAAATTACCCTGCTAACATTAAACTTCTAGGCTACGTATCCAATCAACAACAACTAGCCGCCTATTATGCACTAGCAGATATTACCGTTCTTACCAGTAAGAAAGAAACATTTTCCATGATCTGCGCGGAAAGTTTATGCTGTGGTACACCGGTAGTTGGGTTTGAAGCCGGAGCCCCAGAACAAATTTCACTTTCACAATATAGTAAATTTTGTAAATACGGAGACATTACTACTTTAACTCATTTCGTGCAAGAAACCGCTGCACATTTGCCTTCCCGACGGGAAGTGGCTCTGCAAGCCCAACAGGTTTATTCGTTAGATACTATGGTCAAACAATTTATTAACTGCTACCACAATTTAATGGAGAAATCTCATGCTTTATAATTGGTATATCCGGCTTGAATTTTTACTTTGCGGACTAATTGTATTGGGTACGATTTTTGAACAAACCAAACTAGTTTCCTTGATTTTTTCTCTTACATTTATCTGTTTGTTAATAACATGGTTTTATGATATATATCGCACCCAAAAGCTAAATCTGCTATTATTAACCATCATTTTACTTGCCATTATCAATGTATTTATTAACGCTGGTTACACCTCTTTGGAACTTGTTGCTTTCTCGCAATACAGTAAAAAACTGATTATTTTCATTACAACCGTCTTTTCATTTTATATAGCTACTGTTTTTATTCCCACCAAGCAAACCCGTCGTTGGCTTGCTTGGTTACCCGTAGGGATGGGAAGCCTTTTTATTATATCTTATTATTTTTTAGGAAATACCATTACAATGGCTAAGGGTATTACGTTAGGATTTACAAATCCTAATTTTACAGCGGTATGGTTAATGCACCTGTTATTGTACGGGGTATATAATTTTTTTGCAACACATAAATTATGGTTACGGATTTTATGCTTGGGATACTGCATTATCATGACGAATTTAATGTTTTTAACATTGTCGCGTGCTTGTATGGGTGGTGTAGTCGCATTTGGGATCTTACTTGTATGGGGGCTATTAAAACCATCCTATAAGCTGTCCCCGGTTATTATTTGGAGTGTTCTATTATTTCCAATCGTTTTCGCTTTGGTATATATGAGTATCACGCATTATTTAATGTATACATCCGATTTTGATATGATCGTTTCTGAAGGAAAATCTATTATCTCCCGCGTAGGTATATGGACAAAAGCATTAGACTCTTTTAAACATTCCTGGTGGACGGGAGATTATGCCGGTATTAGTGAAGGCTTGGGAATGAGCCAAATGCATAATACGCACATAGATATTTTGGCTTCTTATGGCATTGTTCCGTTCATTTTATTTATAATGATTTTGTGGAACATTTTAAAGAAAATCAACAATCAATTAAATTCTTTACCTGCTTATGTGGCATTAATTAGTTTTTTAAGTATTTTTTTAACAGGCACCTTTGAAGCTGGATTAGTTGCCGGTTGTACAGGACTTAATTTTTTAACCAGCGGATTTCTACTATTAGCTAATACAGGAGATACACAGTAGTGCATGTTACAGGAGGACATATATGCGTGATATAAAACCTATACTTCCCATTTCAATCGCTATTCCCACATTAAATCGGCCTGTTTCCTTAAAACAGACTTTAACTACATATTTAGTCGCAAATTATCGTCCAGCACAAATTATCGTAGTAGACCAATCTACTCAACCTGACATCCGCAAGCAAAACAAACAATTACTAGACAATCTCCCCCAAGACATTAACGGTATCTATATTCATCAGGCTTTTCCTTCCTCTACCCATGCCCGTAACCGTGCTTTGCGTGTAGCAAACCAAGATATTATTATCTGGAGTGATGATGATATTGAAATCGGCACCGATATATTGAAAAATGTCTATGATATTATGCAAGATTCCTCTGTCGCCCTCATTGCCGGATTAAATGACTACCAGCCTTCTCACAAAACAATACACCCCACTCTGACTCTTAGCAAAAAATTTATAGGTTGCATAATGGGAATGTACCCTTGGAGGCAAGGGAAAATAGGGTACGTTTCTCTGTCTATATTTGGCCGTTTTCCCAAATTTCCAGTTAAAGGAGAAGTCCCTACCCAATGGGCCATGGGGTTCTTTTTCGTAACTCGCAAACATTTATTAAACCAATGGAATATCTACTGGGATGAAAACTTGCGCAGTTTTGCTTTTGAGGAAGATTTAGATTTTAGTTACAGTTATTATAAACATGCTCAAAAAGAAGGGTTAAAATGTATTTATAGTGATAAGGTACATGTATTTCATCACCCCAGTACTGAATACAGGATTCCTTCTAAACATCATACATTTATGATTATATGTAACCGGTATTATTTGGCTCATAAACATAAAAAAGGAATTATATCCATTATGGCTATGAGCTGGTACAATTTTTGGTATTTGATTTTACGTTTGGTTCGTAATAAACAACCGGAAGATGTATGGCAGGCAATCTGCTATTGCGTAAAAAATCACCGAGCCATAAGTAAAGGACATTTGGGAGAATACAAATGAAACATAAAATCACACATTACTTACAACGCTATCCCGTTACAAAACGCATTTATATAGGAATTAAAACTTTTATGCGTAATATCCAGGTTCTTTTTACGCAAGATTTAGGAACTTTTTCCCGCAACTATGATATTGGGCTTTTGCGCTATGAACTAGCAGCGGAACTGCCTCATACCTCTGTTCCTTCCATTAAAACGATAGATGAAACGCTGGATATGCTCATCCACTCCCACAATTCCCTTTGTAGATTTGGGGATGGAGAATTTGAAAATATACTGCAACATCCCCAAAATTTTTCAAATGCGGCGCTTGCGTTACTTTCCAAACGTTTATTAGAAGTACTGGGTAATAAAGATTCTCGTATTTGCATTGGTCTTCCTCGCAAACTCTATGAAGGAAAACAAAATTTATCTTCCTTGGAAAGATTATTTTGGAGAAGTGCACCCATAAAACAATATTATTCTATTATTGAGCAATACTGTTTGCCGCAAACTATTTATTATGCGGTAGAAGTAACGATGCCCTTTTGTTATACAGACATAAATTTAGAACAATTTTTTCATAAAATTCGGAAAATCTGGGCAAATAAAGACATAACCTTGATTTGTGGAGACGGTATTTTTAAAAATTTGGAATATGATATTTTTGACAATGTAAAAAGCCGTGAAACAATATATGCCCCTAATAAAAATGCTTTTACCCAATATGAATCTATTTTAAAACGCGCTTTACAAATTGATAAACACCGTTTGATTATCATCATTTTAGGCCAGACCGCTACTGTATTGGCTTACGATTTGGCTAAGCAGGGCTTTCGTGCATTAGATTTTGGTCATATTGCCAAAAGTTATGATTGGTATAAGCGAAACAAATTACACGATCCCACCACCTTTTTTGATCCGGATTAACCTATGAACCAACGTAAAGCAGGAGTTATTTTATCGTATATTTCCATGGGGCTACATAGCGTTATTGCGCTAGTGTATGTACCCATGTTGCTATATTATTTGTCTAAAGACCAATTTGGCATTTACCAGCTGATGGGGTCTATGTTATCTTACTTATACCTCATGGATTTTGGGCTGGCTAATACCACCACCCGGTATTTAGCGCAAGCCCTTTCCCTAGCAGATAAACAGCGCGAGAGAAATATCATAGCCGCGTCCCATACCTTGTATACGGGTATTGCGCTATTAGTTGTACTAGTAGGTATTATTTTCTATTTGTGTGTTCCGCTGATTTATTCATCTTCACTAAGTCCGGCCGATTTGCATACCGCTAAACAAATCTGTTTAATTTTACTTTTAAACATTGCGGTATTTATCCCTTCTCGTATTTTTACAGCAGTAATTAACGCCCACGAACGCTTTCTTTTCGGCCGGGGTCTTGGTGTATTACAAACTTGTTTGCATCCATTACTGGTATGGGGGATTTTGGCTTGGAAAGCAAGCGTGATTAATTTAGTAATTGTACAAACTTGTACCGTGTTTGCAAATATTCTTTTGCAATATCTCTATTGTAAAATTAAATTACATACTTCCTTCCCTCTGTTATTACACAAATCTCCGTTATTTAAAGAATTGACGGGGTTTTCTGTTTTTGTTTTCTTACATTCTCTAATGGATCAGGTGTACAGCCGTTCAGGACAACTGATTTTAGGAGCTGTAGTGGGCGTACTAGCCGTAACAAACTATTCGATTGCTATGCAAGTGGCTATGTTTGCTATTTGTCTTCCTGTTATGATGAGTAGTGTTTTTTTACCTAAATTATCCGCCAGCGTAGCCAAGCAACATAATTTAACCCAATGCAATGATTTGTTTTGTAAATTAGGTCGCTTGCAGTTTATGCTGTTTATGTTGCTTATCGGTGGGTTTGCCTTTTTGGGCAAAACATTTTTGCTATTGTGGATAGGCCCCGGATATAACGTATGCTATTGGATTGTCCTCATTTTATTTGGTGGTTATTTAATTGACGTAACCCAAAATGTAGGCATCCCTATTTTACAAGCTCTCAAAAAACACGCATTTAGAGCTTATATTTATACAGCCATGGCCGCTTTGAATATTGTATTGGCCATTGTTCTTTCTAAATTCTATGGAGAGATCGGTTGTGCAGTTGCTACAGCTAGTTGTTTAATTTTGGGTTCGGGATTTATTATCAATTGGTACTATTGGCATATTGGTATCGATATTTGGACATTTTTTAAAAATTTAGGGAAGCTTTCAATACCCATATTGGGAGCTCTCGGTATTATTTGGGAATTATTTCTACTATGGCCGTTACATACCTCTTGGATAAGTTTTATTTTCCATGGGAGTGTTTTAACTGTCGTTTATACAAGTATTTTATGGAAATTCGCTTGTAATTCCTATGAAAAAAATTTAATTCTTATTCCTTTACAACAAATTATATCTACTCTAAAAAAAAATCAAAAATAAGAATATCCTAAAAAGATATAATATATGTGATTATATCTATAGGAGTTTTTATGTCAGCATTTAACAACGCAACACTCATGATTACCGGCGGTACGGGTAGTTTCGGTAATACCGTCTTAAAGCACTTTTTAACCAGCGATATCGGGCAAATCCGCATATTCTCGCGTGATGAAAAAAAACAAGATGATATGCGCCACGAATTGCAAGCCAATCATCCGGAACATGCCAAAAAGGTTAAATTTTATATCGGTGATGTACGCAACCCCCAAGCCATTAAAGATGCAATGCACGGGGTGGATTATGTTTTTCACGCGGCGGCCTTAAAGCAAGTCCCTTCGTGTGAATTTTTCCCCATGGAAGCAGTACGTACCAATGTGATAGGTACCGATAATATGCTTCACGCCGCTATGGAATGTGGGGTAAAACGGGTGGTTTGTTTATCTACCGATAAAGCCGCTTATCCCATTAACGCCATGGGTATTTCTAAAGCCATGATGGAACATGTGATCTATGCGAATGCCCGTGTAGCAGCCGACCGCGGACAAACCGTTATTGCTTGTACACGTTATGGCAACGTCATGTGTAGCCGGGGCAGCGTAATCCCTTTGTTTATTGAGCAAATTAAACGGGGCCTTCCTATTACTATTACCAACCCGGATATGACCCGCTTCTTAATGAATTTAGACGAGGCCGTAGAACTGGTCCGCTTTGCGTTTGAACACGCGCATCCCGGGGATTTATTCATCCAAAAGGCCGATGCCTCTACCATTGGAGATTTAGCCAAAGCGGTTCAACAATTATTTGGCGATACAGGAACCCAAATTATTGGTACCCGCCACGGCGAAAAACTATTTGAAACCCTGCTTACACGCGAGGAACGCCTACGCGCCGAAGATATGGGCCAATATTTCCGTGTTGCAACTGACAGCCGGGACCTTAACTACGATAAATTCGTCGTCAAAGGCCAAGTAAAAACCATGGCAGACGATGCTTATACCAGCCATAATACCACTCGTTTAGACGTGGCAGGCACGGTAAATAAAATTTTAACTACAGATTATGTACAATGTGAATTAAAGGCGGTACAAACCAAATGAATATTCTCATTACCGGGGCTAAAGGATTTGTCGGACGGAATTTAGTAGCTAATTTACAAACTATTAAAGACGGTAAAAACCGTACGCGGCCGAATTTGCATATTGAACGTATTTTTGAATATGATGTGGATACCACGCCACAAGAGTTAGACCAATTTTGCGCCCAAGCGGATTTTGTATTTAATTTAGCCGGGGTAAACCGCCCACAAAACCCTGCCGAATTTATGCAAGGCAATTTCGGCTTTGCATCCACGCTGTTAAATATGCTTAAAAAACATAAAAATACTTGTCCTGTAATGTTATCGTCGTCTATCCAGGCTACTTTACAAGGCCGCTATGCAGAATCAGAATACGGCAAATCCAAACTGGCAGGCGAAGAACTCTTTTTTAAATATGCCCAAGAAACGGGCGCACCCGTATATGTATACCGTTTCCCAAATTTGTTTGGCAAATGGTGCCGCCCCAATTATAATTCAGCGGTGGCTACCTTCTGCCATAATTTAGCGCATGATTTACCTATACAGGTAAATGACCGCGCCACTTCTTTGGAACTACTTTATATTGATGATTTGGTAGACGAAATGCTAAATGTATTGGAAGGCCGTCCGCACCGCTGTAATTATGACGGGCTTACCCCGGTTGCAGCGGATAACGGGAAATACAGTTATGTCCCTACCACCCATGCTACCACACTAGGCGAAATCGTAGACCTACTCCATAGTTTTAAAACCCAGCCGCAAACTTTGGTTATGCCACAAATTCCAGCGGGTTCTTTGGCTAAAAAACTCTATTCTACATACTTATCATATTTACCGGCTGAAAAAACAAAATTTGCGCTCAAAATGAATACCGATGAGCGCGGCAGTTTTACCGAACTATTAAAAACTCTAAACTGCGGGCAATTTTCGGTTAATATCTCAAAACCCGGTATTACCAAAGGCCAGCATTGGCATAATACCAAGTGGGAGTTTTTTATCGTGGTTTCGGGCCGGGCTCGTATTGAACAGCGTAAAATCGGTACCCATGAAAAACATATATTTGAAGTATCTGGCAATAAAATAGAAGCCGTACACATGTTGCCCGGCTACACGCATAACATTATTAACACCAGTACGACTGAAAATTTAGTTACGCTCATGTGGGCCAATGAACCGTTTGACCCGCAACACCCCGATACTTTTTTTGAACCTGTTTAGGAGTATAATATGACACAATTTAAAAATAATGGGAAATTAAAACTGTTAATTATCGTTGGTACTCGGCCGGAAATTATCCGTTTGGCAGCAGTTATCAAAAAATGCCGTCAATACTTTGATGTGTTACTCGCCCATACAGGTCAAAATTATGATTACAACCTAAATGGCGTATTTTTTAAAGATTTGCAGTTAGCTGAGCCCGAAATTTATTTAAATGCCGTCGGCAAAGATTTAGGAGAAACCATGGGCAACATTATTGCCAAATCCTATGAACTTATGGTACAAACAAAACCGGATGCCATACTGGTACTGGGTGATACCAACTCTTGTCTGTCTGTGATTGGAGCCAAACGCTTGCATATCCCGATATTTCACATGGAAGCCGGCAACCGCTGCAAAGACGAGTGCTTGCCCGAAGAAACCAACCGCCGTATTGTGGATATTATTAGCGACGTCAATTTGGCTTATAGCGAACATGCCCGCCGTTACTTGGCCGATTGTGGTCTGCCCAAAGAACGTACGTTTGTTACAGGCAGCCCCATGGCCGAGGTACTTCGGGAGAATCTGCCCTTTATTGAAAAAAGCGATATTTTAAATCGCTTAGGATTACAGCCGGGCAAATATATTTTACTTTCCGCTCACCGCGAAGAAAATATAGATACCGAAAAGAATTTTACTTCCCTTTTTACGGCCATTAACAAATTGGCCCAAACCTATGATATGCCCATTTTATATTCGTGCCACCCGCGCAGTAAAAAACGGCTGCAGGAAAATGGTTTTAAGTTAGATACGCGTGTCATTTCACATGAGCCGTTAGGCTTTCACGATTATAATGCCCTACAACTAAACGCTTTTGCCGTAGTATCCGATAGTGGCACCTTGCCTGAGGAAAGCAGTTTTTACACGTCTATAGGCAAACCGTTTCCGGCAGTCTGTATCCGCACCTCTACCGAACGGCCCGAAGCCCTGGATAAAGGTTGTTTTGTACTGGCTGGCATTGACGAAAAAAACCTCTTGCAGGCAGTTGCCTTAGCCGTGGAAATGAAACAAAACCGGGATAATGGTATCCCGGTGCCGGACTATATGGATGAAAATGTATCTATCAAAGTAGTCAAAATTATTCAAAGTTTTACCGGGGTTGTTAACAAAATGGTATGGCGTAAGGAGCAATAATATGAAAATTACTGTAGCCGGAACTGGATATGTAGGTCTTTCACTTGCCACCTTATTGGCCCAGCATAACGACGTAGTGGCCGTAGATATTGTGCCTGAGAAAGTAGATTTAATCAATAATAAAAAATCGCCGATAGCTGACAAAGAAATAGAAGATTTTTTAGCAAATAAACCGCTGCATTTAACCGCTACCACAAATGCGAAATTAGCCTATGAACAAGCGGAATTTGTTATTATTGCTACCCCCACCAACTATGACCCGCAACAAAACTATTTTAATACCTCAGCCGTAGAAACAGTTATTGAGTTAGTTAAAAAATATAACCCTAAGGCTACGATGGTTATTAAATCCACGATTCCGGTAGGTTATACGCAACAAATCCGCCAGAAAATGGGCGTACAAAACATTTTATTTAGCCCGGAGTTTTTACGCGAAGGACATGCGCTTTATGATAATTTGTATCCTTCCCGCATTGTAGTAGGGAGTGATTTACAAAATAAAGCATTAACTGAAAAAGCCCATACTTTTGCCCATTTACTGCAAGAAGGGGCTATTAAGCAAGATGTACCCACACTTTTTATGGGCTACACCGAGGCCGAAGCCGTAAAACTATTTGCCAATACCTATTTAGCCTTGCGGGTCAGTTATTTTAATGAATTAGATACGTATGCGGAACTCAAAGGGCTCAATACCCAGCAAATCATTGAAGGCGTATGTTTAGATCCGCGTATTGGGAACCAATACAATAATCCCTCTTTTGGATATGGGGGCTATTGTTTGCCAAAAGATTCCAAACAACTGCTTGCCAACTATGCAGATGTGCCCCAAAACCTTATTAAGGCCATTGTGGAATCCAACCGTACCCGTAAGGATTTTATTGCAGACAGAGTACTTAAACAAGCCGGGTATTATAATTATCAGCAAGATAACCAATATGACCCTCAACAAGAACAAAATACGGTCATTGGTGTATATCGCCTAACGATGAAGGCAGGAAGCGATAACTTCCGCCAATCGTCCATACAGGGCATTATGAAACGCATTAAAGCCAAAGGGGCGACCGTTATTATTTATGAACCCACGCTTGAAAACGGAAGTACGTTCTTTGGTAGCGAGGTTGTAAACGATTTAAATGCGTTTAAAATGCGTTGTAAGGCCATTATTGCCAACCGGTATGATACTTGCTTAGATGATGTGCAAGCAAAAGTGTATACGCGGGATTTGTTTAAAAGAGACTAATCGGCAACTAAGTTTGTTACTACATAATAAAGGTTACCTTCGCAGGAGATAAAGATATGGAAGAACTGGTAAGCATCATAATGCCCACATATAACTGCGCCAATTTTATTGAAGAATCCATTAAATCAGTTTTGGCTCAACACCATAAAAATTGGGAGCTCCTTATTGTGGATGATTGCAGTAAAGACAACACGAAAGCCGTTTTAGCCCCTTATTTAGCCAAATACCCCAACATCCATTATACATGCCTAGAAACAAACAGCGGGGCCGATGTAGCCCGTTCTACAGCCCTGAAACAGGTAAAAGGAGACTATGTGGCTTTTTTGGATAGTGATGATCTGTGGACTCCCCATAAATTATCCTTACAAATTGACTTTATGAAAAAGAATCACGTAGCTTTTTCTGCTACAGGATATGAACTGATGAGTGATGATGGATCTTCAAAAGGAATCGCCTTGATTCCCCCCCCAAAAATAAATTACGACAAGATGTTACGGCTTTCTTGTCCGGTAGGGAATTTAACTGTGATGTATGACCGTCGTAAAATTGGGGATCAGCAAGTTCCACCCATTAAAAAACGCAATGATTTTGCACTATGGTTACAAACCCTGCACAAAACGGATGCTTGCTATGGAATGCCGAATGTATTAGCAAAATACAGAATCCGGTCCTCGTCAATCAGCCGTAACAAATTAGTACTACTTCCGTACCATTGGCACTTATATCACCATATTGAAAAATTAGGAGTTATCAAAAGTGCTTGGTATATTCTTTGTTGGGCTTTTATTAAAGGAACCCAAATTGGAATTAACAAAGTCCACTCAGAAATTTGACATAAATAAAAAATAACAGATTCAATATCATATAACGAATCAAAGAGGGAAAAATGCTTAAAAAAATATATGCCTGTTGGCTCAAAATATTAGTCGTTCTTGTTGGCATAGATTGTGCCAAACAATTTGATGCTTATATTCGCTTCCGGCGAAAATTAAACCTAAAAAATCCCAAAACATTGGCCGATAAAGTTACGTATTTGTTTTTACACAAGAGCACCCCTTTGATGTCCACTTGTACCGATAAATGGGAAGTGCGGAAATATATTGCAGACAAAGGGCTGTCCGACCTTTTAATTCCTACAGTCGGCGGGCCATGGACGAGTGTGGAGGAAATAAATTTTGATGCGTTACCCAATGAGTTTATTCTCAAAGCAACACATGGCTGCAAGATGAACTATTTTGTACCGGATAAATCCAAACTAGATATCCCTTCCTGCAAACGCACCTTGCAGAAATGGTTAGATACAACCTATGGGACCTATTCTATGGAACCGCATTATAAGCCCATTTCACACCGCATCTATGCCGAACAATTATTGAATGTACCCGGGAAATTAGTTGATTATAAATTTCATTGTTTAAACGGGGTACCGCAATTTATATTGGTATGTAGTGAACGGCATCAGGCCACAAACGGAGCTATGCAGGTTACTCGAGAATTATTTGGCCCGGATTGGCAGTCGTATTGTGAAGGAGTTATTCCGGCCCGTCTATCTACACAACCTGCTCCTCAACATTTAAAACGTATGTTGGAAGTGTCGCGCATTTTATCGGCAGATTTTCCGTTTGTCCGCGTAGATTTATACGAATTGAATGACAAAATTTACTTTGGAGAATTGACTTTTTCTCCAGCTAGCGGTATATTTGGACACTTTACAGATGCATTTATAGAAAAAATGGGAACCCTATTGCAGATTTAAGGTATAACCACACTATCATTTCTTACCAGTAATGGTTCATTACAACGTAAAGAAACCCGTCTTACAGTAGATGCCTTATCAAAGGGGTTTCTCCCTTTTCTAACGTAAGGAGTGGGTTTTCAAAAACCTATACGAATTAACTAGATTTATAAGACATACTTTTATTATAATAAGGCTATATACTTTCAACAGGAGATTAACTATGAAAAAAATATTACATTTGTCTTTGCTTTTAGCCGCTTTGGTTGGTATGGGCGGTTTGGTAGGGTGTTCTGCTTCTACTGGAAATACGATTGAAAATGATGAAAAATTGACCGTTGCCAAGGCCCAAAAAGAAATTAAAATCGGTATGTCTTCCGCAGAAGTAGTAGAAATATTAGGTAGCCCCAATATGATAACCACCGATGACCAACGGCGTGAAACCTGGGTTTATGACCGCATGTCCACCCAAGTAGATTCCAGTTCTTCTTCCAAAGGCGTGTGGATAGTCATTGCCGGGGCAGGCGGGAGCAAAGCATCTGCCAAATCGTCCCAACGTACCTTAACGATTATTGTTAAATTTGATGAACAAGGCAAAGTCCGCGATTTTTCCTATCGTTCTTCCAGCTTCTAATCTATGAAAAAGTTCATCTATATTTTAATGGTAGGGGGTCTGTTATCTGCTTGTACATCCTACAAGAACTTATACGTTCCGGATACCAATTACCTAGAACGCAGAAACATAGAAACCCGAGTATTTGACACGACAAATACTAAGGACCTGCTAGTTGCTTCGGCCCAATTACTGCAAGACATGGATTACACCATTACTGAATCCGACATGGAAATTGGGCTCATTACAGCCACTAAAGACAGAAAGGTAGGTTCCACTACGGGAAAAGTTGCGCTAACGGTTTTAGCGGCTCTTAACAAACAAGACCCCGTATATGAAGACAAGCAAAAATTCTATGTATCTATCGTAAATACAAAAGCGAACAAGCACCAAATTAAAACCAGGGTTACTTTTGCACGCATTATTTATGACAATCACGGCAAAATTACCCGGATTGAAAAGCTGGATGACCCCGCTTTGTATAAGGAATTTTTTGATAAATTGGCCCAATCTGTATTTTTAACTGCCAATAATATTTAGGAGAAAATATGAAAAAAAGTATATTGATTTGTTTAGGGATTTTATTACTGGCCGCCTGTGCCACCACCAACCAAGCTGCCTTGGAATCTAAGGCTTCGCAAGTAGCCACACGTAACTATCAAACACGTTCGTTTGACACTACTGACAAATTAAACGTAATGAATAACATTGTCGCCACCATGCAGGACTTGGGATTTGTCATTGAAAAAGCCGATAAAGACCTGGGCACCATTTCAGGTTTTTCGTTCACAAATCAAACCTCAATGACTGTAAGCGTACGCCCCAAAGGTAATAGTATTTTAGTACGTGCTAACGCTTCCAAGGGCACGCAATCTATTACAGAACCGCAAGCTTATCAAAACTTCTTTAATGCGCTCTCGCAATCCATGTTTCTGACCGCAAACGAAGTTTTATAATTTACTATATCATAAAAAAGCCCCGCCCCCACGGGGCTTTTTTATGGAACCCAAACATTAAATTGACACTATAAATTTGTCAGTACTCTCTAATTATGCTAAATTTATAAATAATAACATGATAAGGAGAAATAAATGGCGGAAAAGAAAGTGATATCGGTTTTTTGGACAGGCGGTTGGGATTCAACCTATCGTATAGTAGAACTGTCGCGTATGGAGATTATTATTCATCCCGTATATTGCCTTGATCCTAAGCGTATTAGTACTTCCCTTGAATTAAAACATATGGAAGATATTTTGGAAATCATTGCAGAAAAAACGGAAACCAAAGCAGAATTTTTGTCTATTGAGAAGATAGACATTACAACGCTAAAACCCAATAAGGAAATAGAAAAAGCATGGAAAAGAATTGTAAAAACTATACATCTAGGAAGTCAGTATATTTGGTTAGCAAAAATCGCCAAACAATATCCCGGAATAGAATTGGGATTAGAAAAACCGAATGGGGAATTTAGTGGAGCTATTACTGCAATCACACGTTTAGGGAACTTAATTTATAAAGATGGGGTTTACGTATGCGACAAAGCTAAATCATCTGAAGATATTTTAGCTATTTTTGGAAATGTTTCATTACCAATTGCAAATTTAACAGAAACGGACATGTTAAAAAACATCAAACAATGGGGATATGAGGACATAATGAAGAAAATCTGGTTTTGTCATACTCCTATATCTGGAAATACTTGTGGAGTTTGTCGACCATGCCAACAGATGATGGAATGTCATATGGAATTTTTGCTAGATAAACCTGCCCAACGCAGATATAAGATTTTCCGTTTTATATCAAAATTTATAGGTGCCCGTATTACGTCAAAAACAATGCGTATACTCCTTTGTAAAGAGAAATAAGAAAATAGCGGTACGGAACCGGCTATGTAAAACTTTCACTTGCCACTTTGTTGGCAACCTGAAATAGTAACAGTACACACCCCCAAACTTTGCTACAACCAGTTTTAAATTATGTACCTAGTACAGTTTGAATTTTCACAGTACATAGAAATTAACAAAGGAAATCAAATCATATCGCAAGCTGTGATTTATTAAATAGAAAAGAAACTTTTCCATTTTCTTCTACGCCTACAATAAAATCAACAAGCTGTTGCTTTGAAATCACTTTTTCGGTGTATTTAATTTTTGGCAAGCCAATTCCATAAAAAATAGATGTTACGAAGTGTCCTAATAAAAGGTCTGAAATTGCATCCGTATAATTATTATGTTTGATGAGTTTGTTTTGTTTAATAAAATCGGGCAGAAAAAATCTGTCTTTATTTTCGAAAAATAACACGCTACCTTGCTTAATAGCAACAATATCAGGATTGATTGAATCTTTGTTTTTATGGGAAGTTCCGTTGGGATGTAAAAAATGCCCCGTTCCGCTTTGTGGGAAATCAAAACAAACAATGTCCCAATTATAACTAATAAGCCAATTTAAAATATATTTTGTAACCTGTTCTTCTCTCATTAAGCATCTCTCCAAAGAGAGCCATCGGGGAATAAAATCGCATCTGCAAAATACGAAAAAACACGAATATGCTTCACTTTTGAGTATGTAGAACCATAACGGACCTGCATCAAATAACGCGGAATGTCATAATTCTTTAATTCGTGATAATTTTTGACAAGTAGATTATGTCTAGCCGCATTTTGAACATCTGTAAAAAAATCCGTTATTGTAGAACCATTTTCATTCATAATCTGTATAGTATGGTTTTGTTCATCTGTTTCTACCCTTCCAAAAACTAATACCAGATTATCTCGTCTATCTTCAAAAGTTTTTCCTTCTCGGCAGCACAAATAATCAATTGCAGCTAATGCTCCTGGGTATGGGTCCCCCCTAAAGCTTGCATTAATCTGATAGACGGAAGTATACGTTCTTGCACGAATTAATTCTCCAACATGGTACTGAGCATCTTCATATTGTGAAAGATAATTTAAGAGGTATTCTGTTGGCAAACGGTGTACTGCCGTTAGGGGGGACATGTCTTCCACCCTACGGTCCTTAGCTTTTTTCGTGAACTGTTCCTGCATAAAATTACGACGATTCCGCATTGTAAGATTGCCAAGCAAACGATTTCTTGCGTTAGCTACTCCACAATTTTCTGTAAGGTTCAAAATTTCGTTGATTGCCTGAAACATCGCTTTCATATCTGCATCTTGAGAATCAGGACATCCCGCATAAGTAATCTTCTGGTCATAATGAAGGCCTTTATTGGTTAAATGGGGTGCCTCTTGAGGATTATCCGCAAAAGTAGCAATATCTGATGGAAAATAATACAATAGGGCTGGTATCTGATAAATATTCATGACAGATTCCAACGCCCTAAAAATTAAAGGATTAATCTTATCCCATCTAGGAGAAGATTTTTTTCGTGTAATAATAACACCTTCAGGATATATATAAAAAGCGGGAACTCCATTTTCAACAGAGGCTGCAATCCTAGCGAATCGCTGGAAAGCATTGTGTCCAGTCCCAGCTTCCGTAGTTACCTCTATAGAGAAAATAGGTTCATTATCTTTTTCCACAATTAAATCGCAAGCATCTAAGTAAAGAATTTTACGAATGTGATCTGGGGTAGAATGAAAATCTCTCGGGCGATTTGCATCACTTTCATACATCTTATTTTTAATTACATCCGTCCTATTGGCCAAAACGGTATGATCTATGATGAAATCAGCAAAACTCTCCGTACTATACCAAATTCTATACATTTTATCTTCGCTCCTTCCGCTTGATATCTGTTGCGATTGGCACAGCAATATTATAGATCAAAAGTGGAGGGACAGCATTTCCCGTTTGAACTCTTTCCTGAACAATCCCTCCATAAAACCGATAAGAATCCGGAAAACTTTGTAAGCGGGCTCTTTCTCTAATAGTAAGCCCTCTGGCTTGGGTTGGATGCCCGAACTGGAATTGAGGCCGGATTCCCCCCGCTAATTGTGTAGGACTGGGGGCCTGGTCTTTTAAACGGATTCTTTGTTTAAATTTGGGATACATAGGGAACCCTGGTTTTGTTTGCGCTATTTTGTTAATAGTTGCCTGCGGATGATTAGGGGCACAATGATTAAACAATTCTGAAGGTTTTTTGATTGCTTTGATTGGGCCCATTCCTCTCATCAATTTCTGATAAGCATTTTTAGGATTTGTAAAGTATGTATGAATTTCTTCATTATTTTGTAACGCGGGTAAATCTGAAATAGCATCAGCAACCGTCCTGCGATTTTTTAAGAATTTTCCCTTAGGGAAAATATATTGTTTAACCAATCCGGCATCTTTTTTTACACCGACAAATAGCAATCTGTTGCGCATTTGTGGAACTCCATAATCAGCCGCATTGAGCAACCGGACGCTAGTTGTATATCCAAGGGATTCCATATAATTTTGAATACTATGTTCAAATTGCCCTCCCGCAGTACTACGCATGCCAGAAACATTTTCTAAAATGATATAGTCAGGAGAAAAAACTTTTACAAACTTCATATACTCAAGAAACAGGAAATTTCTTTCATCATTATCGTTATGTTTTCTATTCGCTCTCGAAAATCCTTGGCAAGGGACTCCACCTGTAATTAAATGTACATGATTTACCCCTTTGGCTTTTAAGATTTTCTTTATATTTTCTGGCTTAATTTTTCTAATATCTCCCAAACAGCCAATCGCATTGGGGTGATTATAACTCCATGTTTTCATGGCCGGTTCCAGATAATCAATTCCCAGCACGGACTGGAACCCTGCCCATTCACATCCTACGGCAAACCCCCCAGCCCCACAAAACAAATCTAGCATAGGCAATTTTTGTGGAAATAATTTAAAATTTTCGGTATTCAAATAAACCACTTCCTCATTGTGAAGATATGAACTTTTCTCCACAGGAACGGATGAATCCCAAATGTTAAGTGCCATTAAAAACTCCTAGATGATTTAATAAATATATTATAGGAAATAAAAGACCTTATTTATAAATTTTCAATTAGGATACTGCTATGCCCTAGTGAACCTGGC
>CALAFB010000114.1 GCA_937891135.1 uncultured Elusimicrobium sp. | reverse complement strand
GCGCTACTTCGTTGGGCTTCCGTTTGTAATCCCCTACAGCAAACCACTCTTTCCGGCCTACAGGTCAGCACCTACCGTTGTAGCCGAATTCACTGAGAAAATTCTATTTATCTTGTAACCAATTATGAATTTGATGGCCCAACAGAGAATTATTATAAACAACAACATGTTGTTTCCCGTTATTAACATTCGCCCCTGTCAAAAAATAGTGAACTGTTTGAAAGTCCATACTGTTTTCACAATTTCCAACAACGTGACTTTTTCCCGGACAAAAACGCAAACTAATATGATTTGAAGAAAGAAGAAATTCTATGTTATTACCGCACGCCCAAACATGTGGAACATTCGTAGCGATACATTGAGCGGGCAGTTCTATATCTAATAGGTCGGCTTGCGTAGTATATGTACCATTCGCTAAATAATAATTTCCCTCAGCTATTTTGATAGTTTTGATCAAAGACAAAAGCCCTCCTATTTCAGTCTTTGTTACTGCTAACCGATATTGCGGCACCGCTACCGCGGCCAAAATGCCAATGATTAACACTACCACTAATAATTCTATTAGCGTAAAACCCCGCCGGGCATTGCCTTTATACGTCATACATTATCTCCTGTTTCTTTTAAGTTATTTCAAATTTTGCCGATAAAAAGGCGGCGACTTTGTTAAAAGCAGTTCTCAATGACCTTTAACAAATAATCGCCGCCTACCCAATCCCTAGTTAAGAGAAATGGGCAAGACTAAGGCGATTACTTGTTGATTGAGAACTTGCGCCGGAAAGACCTTCATCTTTCCATTGCTCGGCGTGGTCTTCCTCCACGCTTCAACAAATAATCTTCAAATCAAATTGTAAGTACTACGTTATTATGTTTGTTGTACTCCTTATACTAATTTACTTTCATTATAGTATATCTTTCCAACAAACATCTACCTTTTTATCAAGATTTAAAGTTCCGTCTTTAATGGCGTGCAAATATTCTTGCTTGTTTTGCCGAATGCCCGTCATGTGTACCAGTTCGAAATTCTCCGCGTGCAGGACACTTAAAGCAGGGATATCCTTGGCTACCATGTAGCAAAACATCCGGTCATACAACTCTTTCAATTGCGCTTCGTTCATGGGAGTTATTTCTTTTCTATCATCTTAACTACTCGGGCCGGATTACCAACGGCTACGGCGTTATCCGGGATGTCTTTGGTCACGATACTGCCCGTGCCGACAATGGCATTTTCGCCAATGGTTACACCCGGTAAAATGTTAACCCGCGCGCCGATCCAGGCGTTCTTTTTGATGCGGATTTCCTTGGTTTTAACTACGCGGATATTGTTCGGCTCGTGATTGACGGTAAAAAGACCCACTTCCGGGCCAAGCATCACGCCGTCTTCAATGGTAATACCGCCTAAACTCATCACCGTAAGGCCGTGATTGGCAAATACGTTTTTGCCAATACGCAAGCAGCATGCCAAATCTACTTGAAACGGCGGCGTAAAGAACGAGCCGTCCTTCATTTGCCCGTTTAAGAGTTCGTTTTCAAGCGCCATAATGGTTGTGGTGTCGCTTGGGTCTGTGGCGTTAATTTGCCAGCAGAGATGACGGCAACGTTTCATTTCGCCGTGTGCTTCCCGCCGATATTTTTCATCACGGATGTCGTACGATTTTCCTGCACGGAGTTCTTCAAATACGGTCATAATTTTTTCCTCTCATAAGTGTAAATGCAATGCAATTTTTAGGGCACGCCGTTATACATTTCATACAGTTAATGCAGTTGGGATGCCGGATAAGTTCGGTACTAGATACCGCAATGTTCATGGGGCAGGATTTGTCGCACTGGGAACAATGCACGCAATTTTTGCTATCGCGCACAATACCGAACGGTCGAAGCACACTCCACACGCCTAGGGATGCCCCGTGCATGCAGAAATAATTGCAAAACGGCCGGTCCGTAAATAAGGCAAGCACTAAAAACGCAATCATCACGGACCCGTTAACCCAATCCCACATACCGGCGGCGGCACTGTGACTGAAAAAGAAACGGCTGTTTAAGAAGTAAAACACAATGTTTAAGGTGCTAAGTCCGTACAAGACGTAGCGGACCAGTTGCGCGTATTGTTGCAACTTTTGAGGCAGTTGGAAACGGGGTAAATGCACTTTGCGGGCCACCCAAGAGAGCCATTCTTGCAGCGATCCAAACGGGCAGAGCCACCCGCAAAAGAACACACCCACAAATAAAATACTGATCCAAATCTTTTGCCCAACCGTATCGGCAAGCGGCAGAAAAGGCACAAACAGGCCTGCCATAAAGCAGGCCTGCACCATAAAACGCAGCGGTTGCAGTACTTTTTTCATCTAAAAACCTAATTTTTTAAGCCAAGCATTTACTTTTAATTGGGAAGATTCCCGCTCGTTTTGGGCTTCGTGCCCGTAGAGTGAAAATCCGCTTACTACCTCCGCCTTTGTGGTTTTTTTAATGCTGTCCGGGATAGATGATAACCCGCTTCCTTCGTGCGTCACGAAGGGGGCAATCTTTTTACCAGTCCAATCATATTGCTCCAGGAACGTATAGACAACCATAGGCAAATCGCCCCACCAGTTAGGCGATCCGATAAACACGGTGTCATACCCGGCAAAATTTTCCACTTTACTCGCTACTTCAGGGCGGGCATTGTCACGTTTCTCTTGTTGGGCCACTTCGGTTAACGCGCGGTATTTAGTAGGGTAGGTATCATTTTTAAGTTTGATTTCAAATAAATCCCCTCCTGTTTTTTGCGCAATCATTTTGGCGACAATAGCCGTATTTCCCTCTTTAATATTGCCCACGCTGTATTGCTCCCCGGTACGGGAAAAATAGACTACCAAGGTTTTGCCTGTTTTAGCAGGAGCCTCCTTGTTATTTTGCGCCGTTTGAGGTTTAGCATTACATGCTACCGTAAATAGCAAGGCTAATAAACATACACTGATTTTTTTCATCATATTCTCCTATTTTGTGGGTTTAAGCGGACCGTAAAAATACGAGGCCGTTGCGCCGCCGTCAATTAACAGGTCCGATCCCGTTATAAACGCTCCGGCAGGGCTCATGACCAGCTCAGCCAACGTGGCTACTTCGTCAGCCGTTCCCGGACGTCCGGCCGGGCATTTGGCAAACATATTCTTGTAAAAATCGCCACGCGGTCCGTTAAATTCATCTAAGGCTAGCGGCGTTACAATAATCCCTGGCGAGATGGAGTTAATGCGCGCTTTGCGTGCACCCCATTTTACTGCTTCTGCCATGACACGCTTTCCGTTGCAACGTTTGGCTAGTTGATAGGCGTGGAGCGTATCGCGCACATTTTTAAGTTGCAAGACTTCCAAAGAAAGCAATCCTTCGGTGGGCGTAATAGCCAATTGTTCGTCAATTTCCGCTCCTAAGGCAGGCATACGGTAGCCCGATTGGCTGGAAATGGTAACCCCCGTACCCCCCTCTTTAATTACCTTGCCAACTTCTTCCAACAGGACCGCAGTTCCGTACAAGTCCACTTTCAAAATGACTTCAATCGGGGCTTGGCTGGGCGAAACCCCAGCAGCATTGATAAAGTGTACAATTTCGCCGTATTTTTGCGCTTCACGGATGAGGTGTAAAATAGACTCGCGCGAAGAAATATCCGTTTCATACGCGCGGACATTAAAGCCCGCCTCATTCATAATTTGGGCAATTTTTTCAGCGTTTTTTAGGTTTTTATCGCCTAAAATAATTTGTTTGCCCATTCCTACACGCCGGGCAATTGCCATACCGATTTGTCCGGCCCCTGTCCATAAAATTACATCTGCCATAAATTCCTCCCTAGTTTATTATATGAAGAAAAGGGGCACGGTTTCCCACGCCCCGTAGTTAGTTAGTTAGTTAGAAAGCACCTGTTTTGATGTGCGGCACGTAGGGGGCTTCCAAGGCCTTAATGGTTTCGTCAGGTAGTTTAATATCCAACGCCGCCACGGCTTCTTCCACGTGTTTGGGGGAAGTAAACCCGACAATCGGCGCCGTGATATACGGCTTGGAAAACATCCACGCTAAAGACACTTGTGCCATGGTGTAGCCGAGCTCTTTGGCAATTTTTTCCAAGTTATCTACTACTTTTTTGTCTTCAACTTGCGTGGCACCCCATACCATGGGTGATACTCCGTCAATTTTGCTGCGGTCGGTTTGCGTGCCCCACGGGCGAGTGGTTCGTCCGCCGGCCAGCGGGCTCCACGGGATGACACCAATTTTGCGGTCCATACAAAGCGGCATCATTTCGCGTTCTTCTTCGCGGTAGATGAGATTATATTGGTTTTGCATGGTAATAAATTTCGTCCAGCCGTGCTTTTCGGCAATGTCATTTAACCGTTCAAACTGCCACGCAAACATACTGGAAGCGCCGATATAACGCGCTTTGCCACTTTTGACTACATCATGTAAGGCCTCCATAATTTCTTCCATCGGTGTATTGGGGTCCAAGCGGTGGATTTGGTACAGGTCCACATAGTCCATTCCCAAGCGTTTTAAGCTGTGGTCAATTTCACTTAAAATGGCTTTGCGGGAAGACCCGGAGCCGTTGGGTTTACCTTCACGCATGGCAAAGTTGACCTTGGTGGCCACTACAATATCATCGCGGTTTAGGCCAAATTCTTTAATAAGGCGGCCTGTAATTTCTTCGCTGGTGCCTAATTGATAGACGTTGGCGGTATCAAAATAATTAATGCCTAAATCAATGGCTTTTTTGAAAATAGGTTTTGCATCTTCAAAATCTTTCGCCCACGGGAAAACGCCGTTTTCGCTTCCCGGTTTACCAAAACTCATACATCCTAAACAAATGCGCGATACATCTGCGCCGCTATGACCTAATTTTACGTATTGCATACAACCTCCTGTGGTTTAGATAGTTATAGGATAGCGGTTTTATAATATAAAAGTCCAATTAAAATATGCTATAATCAATTAAATTATTTTATTATGAATACCAAACAAATAGACGCTATTTTGGAACTGTCCAAAACCTTAAACTTTAACCGTGCGGCGGAAAAATTGTATGTTTCCCAGCCAACGCTTTCCTATGAGATTAAAGAGGCCGAGCGCGAGATTGGCTTTAAGATTTTTGAGCGCTCGGGGAAGGGAGCGGTACTCACTCCGGCGGGAGCGCAGTTTTGCACGGCCTTACGTACCATCCGCGAGGAGTTAAAAAATGCTATAGAGCAAGGGCAAAATTTTAGCCAAAAATATAAGGACAACATTACTTTAGGCCTCCCGGTGCGTTCTGTACTGCCTAATCTGCCAAACGTTATACATCAGTTTCATAAAAAATATCCGCATATATTAGTATCGTTTCAATTTACGGGCTTTTACGCACCGGATGCGTTCTTGCGCGCAGAACAAGACGTGTTGTTCGCAATGGACTTTGAGATGAAACATGTACCGGATATTAAAGTGCACCCATTATATAAAAGCCCCATTTATTTAGTGAGCAGAAAAGATGACCCCTTGGCACAAAAGAAACTGGTTAAAGAGAAAGATTTGTATGGGAAAACCTTACTTGTCGGCGGTGGCTCTCCGCCGGCCTTAAAGCGGGTGCAGGACCGGGTACTACGCTCGGGTAAAGTAAATTATTTAACCAGTGCCGACCACGACACTACCTTGGTGCGGGTAGCGGCGGGGCAAGCGGTATGTTTATCCCCTGGATTTTTTAGGGATGAGCACGACGGCTTTGCGTGGACGCGGTTTGATTGTGAGGAGCATTTTAACTGCGTTTTATGCACACACGCACAGGATAAGCGGGAAAGCGTAAAAACGCTTGTAGAAATGCTTCAAACTGTTAAATCAAAATAATCTGTTCTGTCTCTATCACGGACATTCTTCCAAGTAACTTTATCCGCTTTCTAATCGGATGATGCATATTAGCCACGTGTTCGAAAAAGTAGACATTGCTCCCTCAAAAGTAGACATTCAAAGTCAAAAAGTAGACATTGAACAGCTTATCAAAGAAAAATTACCTACTGCCACCACCAAAACAAAAGCACATATCGCAAAACTCTATGCGGCCTATAAAACGGCTCCTTATTTTGGACGGAGCGATGCTGCTTTAGTGCTTGGACTAAAACCGGCTATGGTGTCGCGCTTACTCAAAATAATGCTCACAAATCACTTCATAGAGTCTGTAACCGGTCAGGGCAAAGGTAAATACCGCTTTGTCCAACTCTAAAACAACTCATTAGATAACAACGGCAACAATCATCCCCTTATTTGCTTGCTGTTTTGAATGGGTCGTCATTCCCGAAAGTCGGTATCGGGAATCTTCAACGCTTGCCGTTATGCAAGAGAACAACAAACAACATGCGTGGAAGATCCCCGATTACAGGCCTCGGGGATGACAACTTTTTAAGGAAAACGGTAAACCTTTCCTATACC
>CALAFB010000113.1 GCA_937891135.1 uncultured Elusimicrobium sp. | reverse complement strand
GATTTTACTTCGTACTACATTCACGCTTACTATTGGGAGATAAGTCAAGTAAATATTTCGGAGTCTTTTGTGCGAAATCAAAGGTAGTAAATTATGCAGGAGGTAATTACTTTTGGCCCCCTATATTGGCTGATTTTCCATCCCTGCCAAAGTTATATTCTATAAATAAGTGTGCCAATTTACATACTTTTTGGCCACTAGTTAGTGAGAAGAATTAAGTGCTTGTTTAACTTGGTCACGCACTTGTTGCGCTTGGTTTATCCGCTTGGATTGCGTGCCAAACAAGGGCATGTAGAAATTTTTGATATAACTCTCAAAGGATTCTTTATTTAATTCCATAAGCCCCCAATACATATACATATCATCGTTCTCCGCAGGAGGCAGAGAAATACGTTCGGTTTGCCCATTACGGGTAACGGTGGCAGTATTTTCGCCCCATTTCCCTTGCAACTTGATATCATGCTCAGTATCGTCCACAGTATAATATACTATCCGAGACGGAGACAAAAAGCCATCTGCATAATAAAAATCGATAGCAACATAGTCGGTATATGCATAATAAAAATCCGCAGTTTCTAAGGAGACGTTTGGCAAACCGCGCAACATTCCGTTAGATTGAATATAAAGAACGCGTGAATTAAATTTCTTTCCGTTTAACATTTCTGTTAAAATAATTTCCACACTTTCTTTTCCTTCCTCTTGTTTGGGTTGGCCGTAACTAAAATGTCTTTCGTACGGAACCTCAACCGTGGATGTGGTGCCGTTGGGAAGCGTGATAGATACCCGTTTAGTAGTATATATGGCTTGAATCAAATTCATTTGCGAATCCCGTTCTACCCGTGCGCGGTTTACATTGAAAATTTCCATAGGGCTCAAAACCCGTAGCTCTATTTCTTGTTGCAATTTCCCATTTTTATACTCGCGCAAATGTTTGTGAACTACGTAGTCAGAAGTTTCTCGTTGGTCTATTTCATTACGGTTAATAGTTCTGGCCTCTTGGTATATGTTTTTTCCGGGGCACAAACTTTTCCATCCTTTTTGTGCGCGACGGGAAAACTGATTATTGTGGCGTTGGGCTAAACGCAAATCAATTAAGTTAATAAATCCGTCAACGTCGTCACAAGTAAGTTGTTTATTTGGGGTATAATCCCCAAGCATAATAGAACCATCAGCAACATCACTGGAATATTCTGTATGAGAATTTTTGTTGCGACCGGAATCATACTGATCACCCAATCCAAAATAATGTCCAATCTCATGCAAAGACGTGCCCTCAAAACCATCACGTGAGTTTTGGTTGATTCTGATTTCAGAAAATGGCTGTTTATCATCTTTTTCAGTAAAATATCCATTCTTACCATCATTTGGGTCGTCATAAAAACTAAGTACAATATCCGGCGATTCTTGCTCGAATACTTTTTTCAGCACCAGTACGTGTTGTAAAATAGGCACAATATCGGCAAACTCTTGGGTGCGTCCGCTTTGCTGGATAAACCGTAGTGTTTCTTGGGGCCATTTAAGAATATTTGCTTTAAAAATAGCTTCTTCATCCGGCGTTACCTCTTTGGACACAGCATAACGAATAGGCCGTTTATCTATTAAATTATCCACAGCGTAAACGGAGAAAGAGGTTTCTTCCGGCATCTCTTTCAAAATACCCCATGGCGCAGCTTGTCCCAACATCGGGGCAAACAAACACAATGCCCATAAAAAATACAAAAAAAATATACGTTTCATATTCTTTACTCCGCTTAGGATAAAGACATTATCCATAGTATAGGGGAAAAGCCAGTAAATGTCAAGACGAAGGGTTATCTAAAATGAATCTGTCCGCGTATGTATGAATAAATCTATTTGCGATACCCCGTGAGAGGAATTTTCGCAAAGTTAGCGATATAGAATAATATATATGTCGATTTATTGTTCTAATAGCATCGGTATCAGGAGTTCCCTTATTGTATTCATGTCCTCGTCTTCGCTGATGTTTAACTCGTCAATATATTTGGCACATTGTCCGGAACTCGGCAAGGTTTGCGCCCATTGATATACCCCTTTAAAATGCTCGTAGCTGTCGTTTAGTTCTTTCATTTCCCATTGGAAATGCGTCTTTTTTAACGCTTGAGTCAACATGTCGCCGCGCTTAAACTCCCCTTCCACAGTGGCATACTCGCTTTTCTCGGCCATCAAGTCCATATATTCTTTGAATTGCCGCATAAACCCAACGCGCACCAGTTCTATTACTTTTTGGATTTGTTCGTATTGCTCGTCCGTAATTCGTGGTATAGGGCGGTTTTCGGCTAGGGTTTGGTAGAGCGTTGCCTTTTGTTCTTCGGCAAGGTTGGCGATAGCATCATCTACCCCTTGCCAATAGGCATATTCTTGGGATATTTCTTCCCAAAGGT
>CALAFB010000112.1 GCA_937891135.1 uncultured Elusimicrobium sp. | reverse complement strand
GCGGGGTGACGGAGCGTGTGGTCCGTGGGTTTACGCTCCTAGAACTTTTAGTCGTGGTACTCATCATTGGCATCCTGGCAGCGGTGGCGTTGCCACAGTACCAGTATGCCGTAGAAAAAAGCCGCTTAGCCGGGGCCTTGTCCACGGCTGCCACGTTGCAAAAAGCCATTGACGTCTGGCAATTAGAAAACGGACTTCCTACCACGCTTACCGAAGTGATTCATTTTTTAGGAGACAATGCCAATGGCAAAGATGCCCTGGATATAGACATTACCGGCGGTATGGATTGTTCCGTGTATGGTGGAGATTCCTGTGCCGATAAAGATTTTACCTTTGATGCGTTTTGTCACCACGGAGGATGTTCTATAGTTATTTCGCGTACGGTAGGAACAGCGGCAGCCCCTTATACACTTACCTTAAGCAGAGGGTCGCTTACCTCCTGGTATGGAGACGAATGTGATTACTATGAAGATTCTCCCGCGTATGCAGAAAAAATTTGCAAAGGTTTGGAAGCCCAAGGCAACGGCTTTTATGCCTGCTATGAATGTTAGTTGGTAAGCAAACCAATCGCAAACATCCTGCTATTGCCCGCCCGCTTGCCGCGCGGGCAAATTGTTCCCGGGAAGCAACACAACCCCAGGAACACGACGAGATCCTGAATCAAGTTCAGGATGACGTCCCTGGGGTTGTGTGCGTAAAAACGCAACATTACACCCGCCGTTATCTTTTAAATTTGCTAAAATAAATATTAAGGGAGGGCGTATGGCACATAACATTCTAGTCATCAATCCGGGTTCTACTTCGGATGATATTGGCTATTACCGCGGCAATAAGCCCGTGTTTGAAGTGACTGTGCGCTATTCCATGGCGGCCCTGGAGCCGTACGAAGGCCAAAACGTAACCGCCCAACTTCCGCTGCGCCGCAAACTCATCTTAGATTATTTACTGGACCACCAAGTCCCCTTAAAAGAAATCCACGCTGTTATTGGCCGCGGCGGATTATTACACGCCTTAGAAGGCGGCGTATATGCCGTGAACGAAAAAATGATTGCGGATTTAACCTCCGGCGCGTACGGCAGCCACGCCAGTAATTTGGGGGGGATTTTAGCCAAAGATATTGCCAAATACGCGGGTTGCCCCAGTTTTATTGCCAACCCGGTTATCGTAGATGAAATGGACCCGGTGGCCCGCTTATCGGGTATGCCGGAAAATCCGCGCATTTCCATTTTCCACGCTTTAAGCCAAAAGCGTGTGGCCCGTTTAATTGCGGGCAAACTCGGCAAACCGTACGAGAAAATGAATTGCATTGTCTGCCACGGCGGCGGCGGGGTATCTATTGGGGCGCATAAACAAGGCCGCGTCGTGGACGTTACCAACGGGTACGAAGGTGACGGCCCGATGACCCCGCAGCGTAGCGGCATTACGCCGAATGCAGAACTGGTCAAAATGTGCTTTTCCGGCAAATATACCGAGCGCGATATGCGCCTAAAACTGCGCGGCAAAGGCGGGCTGGTGGCCTATACGGGTACGTCGGATGTGAAAGAATTGGAAGAATATATTACCACGGGCAAAAAACGCCCGGGCAGTTTAATTACGTGCACGCGCAGCGAGGCCAAACTCGCGCGTGATGCTATGGTGTACCAAATGGCTAAGTCTATTGGAGAAATGGCGATTGCCTTGGAAGGCAAAGTGGATTTTATTGCGCTAACGGGGGGGCTCATGCACAGCAGTTTTATCCCGCAGGAGTTAAGCCGCTATACCGGGTGGATTGCCCCGGTGTATGTGTTCCCGGGCAGCGAAGAAAAAGATGCCCTGCGCGACGCAGCCAAACGCGCGCTTGAAAACCCCAAAATCGTCAAACAGTATAACTAGATTTTAAATATATGTTCAAAGGAGACAGATTATGAAGTTTAGTAGTTTTGCTGATTTAGTGAGCCAAGTCAAAGGAAAATCCAACCGGGTCGTTGTGCCGGGGGCCAATAACAAAGAAGCCCTGACCGCCATTAAAATGGCGGATGACAACGGGCTTATTTCGCACGGGATTTTAATCGGGCCGCTGGCTGCTGTTAAAGAAATGGTCAAAAACGTAGGCCTTAACGAAAGTAAGTTTGAGTTTATTGATTGCGAAGACGTACCCACCATGTGCAAACTGGCCGTGGACCAAATTTTAGCCGGCAAGGGGGACTTTTTAATTAAAGGCCTCGTAGATACCAAATACTATATGAAAGCCATTTTAAATAAAGAGGCCCACCTCGTGCCGGAAGGGGCGTTACTTTCGCACTTTGTGCTTTTTAGTACGCCCAAATACAAAAAACCGTTTGCCGTTACGGATTCGGCCGTGGTTATTGCGCCGACGTTAGAGCAAAAAGTAAAAATCGTGCAAAATGCCGTTAATACCATGCACAAACTCGGCTTGGAAAACCCGAAAGTGGCCTGTGTGTGCCCGGTGGAAAAAGTCAACGAAAAAATCCCCAGCACCGTAGATGCCGCCGCCTTGGAACAGATGA
Source organism: uncultured Elusimicrobium sp. (assembly GCA_937891135.1). Lineage (GTDB taxonomy): Bacteria > Elusimicrobiota > Elusimicrobia > Elusimicrobiales > Elusimicrobiaceae > Avelusimicrobium. The sequence continues at coordinate 3,393 of CALAFB010000112.1, read as the reverse complement.
ATAAAGAAGGCAAAATTACGGGCTGCGTGGTGGAAGGGCCGTATGATTTCTATATTTCTATGTCGCCCGAACGCGCGGCCGAAAAAGGCATTAAAGGCAGACAAGTCGCCGGCGATGCCGATATTTTAATGCTGCCGGACTTGGACGCCGCCAACCCGCTTTATAAAGCACTTGCTTTCTTTGGGGCAGATATGGAAGCGGCCGCGGTCCTCGTGGGGCCGAAAATCCCGGTCATTTTGCCTTCGCGCGCGGATGACCCGAAAGTCAAATTAAACGCTATTGCGCTCTGCTCTTTTTTGAAAGAGAAATAAAATGTAGAGGGCGGGGGGAAACCTCCGCCCGCTTTTAAGTGTATGAAGGGAAAAATTCTTGCGTTTTTACAACAGCATTATTTGCGTTACCACGATATTGTATTTTATTTGTTGGTATTAGCCATTATTGGCGTAAGTACCTATATGGCCTTGCAAGTAGTGGAAGAACGCCGCCAAAAAGAGCAGGAAATTTTGGCCCAGCAGCGGGAAATCCCCGTCGTGGAATATACCATTAAACAAAAACCCATTTATAATGCGCTTACGGAGTCCGGCCTTTCCAAGCAAGACGTGGTGCAAATTGTGGCTAAATTAAGCAGCGTCGTGAATACGCGCCGCTTGCAGCCGCAAGATACGTATTCGCTATCGGTGGAAAACGGGCATTTGATTTTGCTGCTCTTAAAACAAGGGTTTAAACGCTATTACGTAGCCAATGTAGAGGATTATTTGGTAGCGGGCATTAGCGAAGTGGAGTTAAATACCCGCATTAAAACGGCGGCCGGGGTCATTCACAATTCGCTGTTTGAAACCATGCTTAAAGACGGCCTGCAAGTGCCGCTTATTTTGGATTTTACGGACGCATTTTCCTGGACGGTGGACTTTAATACCGATACCCGCAACGGCGACGAATACACCGCCTTGTGGGAAGAAAATTTTGCCCCGTCCGGCGAAATTGTCAGCCAAGATTTATTGGCCGCTTCGTACAAAAATGTCCATACCGAAAAACCCACCTACGCGTTTTATTTTGAAGATGAATTTTATGATGAAACGGGCAAAGTCAGCAAGAAAATGTTCTTAAAATCGCCGATTAGTTTTCGCAATTACCGCATTTCTTCGCGCTTTAACCCGGCGCGGCTGCACCCGATTTTAAAAATCCGCCGCCCGCACTTAGGCACCGATTTTGCCGCCCCCGTGGGGACCCCCGTGCAAACCGTGGCCGACGGTACCGTAAAATTTGCCGGCTGGAAAGGGGGATTTGGCAACTTTGTGGAAATCCGCCACGCAAATAATTTTACAACCATGTACGGGCATTTAAAGAGTTTTGGCAAAAGCGTTAAAGTAGGGGCCAAACTTAAACAGGGCGACACCGTGGGCTACGTGGGCAGCACGGGGCTTTCTACCGGGCCGCATTTGGATTTCCGCATCAAAGAAAAAGAAAAGTTTTTGGATTTTTTGAAAATGAAAAACCGCAATTCCGCCGTGCGCGACGTGCCGCCGGAAAAACGGGAAGAATTTAACGAATTAGTGCAACTTTATTTGAAAGAATTAAACGCAGCCAAACAGGCGGATAACACGCCGTTACCCGCCGGGGAGAGTACCCATGAAGCAGCCTAAAAAAATTGCCTTAACCGGCGGCCCCAACAGCGGCAAAACTACCGCCTTAACCATTTTAAAAGAAACCTTCGGCCCGCAAGTAGAACTGGTGCGCGAAGCCGCCACCATGATTTTTAGCGGCGGTTTTCCGCGGCAGGATAATTCCCCCGCGCATATTGAAGCCGCACAAAAAATTATTTTTGTAGCCACGCGCGAAATGGAAGCGTTGGCCGAGGAATGTTCGCAGGCGGATTTAATCGTGTGTGACCGCGGCACCGTAGATGCGGCCGTCTATTGGCCCAAAGGCGTGGAGGATTTCTTCCGCGTGATGGGTACTACCTTAGAAAAAGAAATGGCCCGCTATGACGCGGTATTGCACTTATCCCCGCCCACAAACCCGGCGTTTTACCAATCCACGCATGTGCGTACGGAAAGTTTGCACCAGGCGTTTGAAATTGACGATAAAATTTTAAACATTTGGGCCAAACACCCCAACCGTTTGATTGTGGAAGGCAAAGAGCATTTCTTTGAAAAAGCAGAAATTATTAAAAACTTTGTAGAAAAACTTATTAAAGGATAGTATGATGAAAAAAATTGTTTTAACAGGCGGACCCAGCGGCGGTAAAACAACCGCGCTGTCTATCTTAAAAGAAACGTTCGGCAAGAAGATTGCCCTCGTGCAGGAAGCGGCTACGCTTATCTATAGCGGCGGTTTCCCGCGTACGGATAATTCCCCGGTGCATATTGTGCACGCGCAAAAAATTATTTATTACACGGTTAAACAGTTGGAAGAACTGGCGGAGAAAACGTCCGACGCCAGCGTTATGGTGTGCGACCGCGGCACAATTGACGGTGCCGTATATTGGCCGTACGGACCGGAAGATTTTTTCAAAAATATGCAGTCGTCTTTGGAGGCCGAACTGGCCCGGTATGATGCGGTGATTCACTTGTCCCCGCCGCCGGAGAAAGATTATTACCAAGCCACCAACGTGCGTACGGAAAACTTGCAGCAAGCGTTTGAAATTGACGATAAAATTTTAAACATTTGGGCCAAACACCCCAACCGTTTGGTGGTTCCGCGTGAAAAGCATTATTTTGAAAAAGCGGAAATTATTAAAAACTTTGTAGAAAATTTAATTGCAAAATAAACAGGAGTTAGTATTATGGTGTGGAACCCTTTTAAGAAAAAAGAAAAACAGCCCACGGCCCCGCAGTCTATTGCCGACAAGCTGGAAAAAGAAATTGATAACCTGCCGGATATGTTTAAAAGCCAGTTAAAAGACCCGGCTGTCAAAGAGCGTTTTATTAGTATTGCCCGGCGTATGGAGAAGGACGGCGTCAACTTTAAAAGCATCCGCCAAATGAAAAAATGGATGAAAGACCACGAAGCCGAACTGCGCGCCGAAGGCAACCCGGAGCAGCACCACGTGGAAACCGTTGTGCACGACGGGCCGAAAATCGGCCGTAACGACCCGTGCCCGTGCGGCAGCGGCAAGAAATACAAAAAGTGCTGCGGAATTTCTGCCTAATTTAGCGTATTTCGTTGTTGCGCGCTCGGTCGGATACCTCTGTGCTACCGCTTAAAAAGACGCAAGGAGGAGATTCCCGAACCCTGCGGGCCGCCAACCTTCGGGAATGACGTTTTGTTTTAATGCTCGGGAATGACGAATCATAAAAGAGTCATCCCCGTGGGTTGTAGCCGGGGATCCACACCGCTTGAAAGACATAAGGAGGAGATTCCCGACAAAAACATTCGGGAATGACGTTGTAT
>CALAFB010000111.1 GCA_937891135.1 uncultured Elusimicrobium sp. | reverse complement strand
CCCTTTTTATTTTGAACGACTACATCATTTTGTGTTTGCGTATTACCCCGCCGGGTGTGAATTGCTTTCATGTACACTTCTCCTTAAGTTAAAGTCAATCTAACTGTTTGAGCGCGTACATAAAAACGGCTATCATACAGGGCCTCGTCGAAGATACCCAACATAACAGCCGCGGTTCCCGCTTTCACAAGCAAAGAACGCTCGGCGTAGTTGGGTGTTAACAAACCCTGACCACTCCTGGGTATCAGTTTTTTTGACTTCGACGAGTGCTTTTACAAGCAATCCCGTATTCTTCATACGGCTCAAAAAACAGAAAAATTGTATTTATAGTATAATAAAAAAGCTAAATTTTAGCAATAAAAAGCCCCGGTGGAAAATAATCCCCGGAGCCTTAAAAAGAAGTTTATTTTTTGAGGGTGCGCACCACGCAAGCGGGCACAAAGTCTGTAATATCGGCTCCGTAGGCCGCGGCTTCCTTAACGGCCGAAGAACTTAGAAACATATATTTCTCCCGTGCCGGTAAAAATACGGTTTCAATCCCGTCGTAAAAATGTTGGTTAAACCACGCGTTGGTGCGTTCGTGGTTCCAATCGTGTGCGCTGCGTAGCCCACGTATTACCGTTGTAAAATGATTATTTTTCAAATAATCGGTTAACAAGCCGTCTGTATGGTCCCACGAGATGTTAGGTTCATTTTGAAAACAATCTTTCAAAAACGCCAACCGTTCTTCTACCGTAAACCGGGTTTGTTTACGTGCGTTGTGGCAAATCAAAATGCGCACCGCGCCAAAAATAGCGCGTGCACGGTAAATTAAATCAATATGCCCGTTGGTAACGGGGTCAAAACTACCGGGGAAAATAACTGGGTTCATAGTTCTCCTCTATACGGGGGCTTTCTATTATGGTATCATAATTTTATGATAAAAAACCCGTTTTCTGATGAAATTTATTTAAAGCGTACCCACGCGCATACACCGGATTTACGTGATGAGTACTTCCGGGACCAAACTAAAATTATTCATTCGCTGCCGTTTCGCCGTCTAAAACATAAAGCGCAGGTTTTCTTTGCGCCGAATAATGACCATATCTGTACGCGCATTGAACACGTACTGCACGTGGCCACGATTGCTGCTACCATTTGCCGCGGTTTAAATAAAAGCGGAAAATGGGAACTGAGTGAAGATTTGGCTTATGCCATCGGCCTTGGGCATGACATTGGGCACGCTCCGTTTGGGCACGAAGGGGAACGCGCCATTGATGCGTGTTTGAAGCCTAGCGGCAAACGGTTTTTGCATGAACTGAACAGTTACCGCGTGGTGGAACATTTAGCCAACTATGGCGAAGGGCTCAATTTAACCTTTGCCGTCAAAGACGGAATTATTTGCCATTGTGGGGAAGATTTTACCAACAACACCTTGCGCCCTGCTTCGGTTCCAAATGATTTGGAAACAATTACAGGCCGCACGCAAATGCCGTCTACGTACGAAGGTTGCATAGTGCGCCTGGCGGATAAGATTGCCTATTTCGGCCGGGATATTGAGGATGCTATTAAGGCGGAACTGATTACCAAAGACGATATCCCGCAAGACGTACGCAAAGAAGTAGGCACTTCCAACGGGGAAATTATTAACACCTTAACGCTAGACTTAATTGGTCATTCTACAAATCAAGATTATATTGGTTTCTCGCCGGAGAAATTTAATTTAATTTCCCAGCTGCGTCATTTTAATTATTCCCGCATTTATTGCAACGCGCAGATGTTGCGACGCAAGGAAGTAGTTACCAAATGTTTGTGTGATTTATTTGATTATTTCCGCGCGCTGGTGGCCCAACACGGCTTTGATTATGATGCTTACGCCCGTGAGGATAAACAAGCGGCCCGCGGGTTTGGTAATTACATTAAATCTATGCGTAATTTTTACAAAGAAGATCCTGCCCAAACCGATACCGCTATTGCGGATTATTTGGCCGGGATGACAGACTCTTTTGCTTTGTCTGTTATGCAAGAAGTATTACTTCCTACGGCGGTGGATTTTTTTAACTGACCGTAAGTGCACTAGATTTGCTATGATAACCCTATGACTGAACTATTTATCAAAATTTTTTTAGCACTCGTTTTAGGCGGGGCATTAGGTATGGAACGCCAATACCACGATAAGCCTGCCGGGTTTGCCACCAACTGTTTAATTTGTTTGGGGGCCATGTTATTTACGGTTTTATCTCAAATTATGGGCTGGGCCGGGGGGGACCCGGGGCGTATTGCCGCCCAAATTGTAACCGGGGTTGGTTTTATCGGAGCCGGTTCTATCTTGCGGGACGGGAACAAAATTTCCGGTCTGACGACTGCTGCCGGTGTGTGGTTAGTGGCTGCTATCGGTATGGCCATTGGATATGGCGAATATATCTGGGCTTCCTGCTGTGCAGCGGCCATTTTACTGGTGCAGTTGGGATTGCGCCGTACGCTGCATTTGGTAGAGCGTATGCGTCATTATGATACGATTTATTTAACGTGCGATCCCAGTTGGGCGGTAGTGGAAAAAATTCAAACCCAGTTGGAAAAACAAAATATTCATCTTTTAAAACGGGAGATTACCAAGCAAGACAATGTTTTTCATGTTGCCTTGGTAGCCACTTTTACAGGGCATGAATTTCAGACGATTGCCAAAGGTCTTTTGGAAATGCCCGAAGTACACAGTTTGTATCAATAATGTTTTCCGTTACACATTACCGGGCCGAAAGGCCCGGCTTTTTTTTACAAACTAATTATTTTTTGAACTAGCCAAAAGACGTATGCTTTGGTAGGATACCTTATTACAAGGAGGAAACTGTATGAAGAAGAAATTATTTATACTAGTTGTTTTTACGGCGTTAGGGATTCTTTACGCTGCCGCGGGGTACGCGGCCGAAAGCGTTCGTGCAGAAGGACGCTATACAAGTACGCTGCTTGCGGAGTTACCCCCTTTTAACGCGGTAGAGGTAAACGGGGACATCAAAGTAGACATCCGCCAACTGCCCGGGCAAAAGGTAACGCTTAGCGGCCGTGCCAATTTGGCGCAACTGGCGAACGTGCGTGTAGAAAAAGACACGCTTCTCATTGATTATGTTCGCCCCATTCATGTGCGCGGCAAAGATACCTTGCACGTTTCTGTTTTTATGCCGGAAATTACCGCCTTAACTGTACGCAGTCGGGGGGAAATTAACGTGTATGGTCCCGTTAAAACTACAGATATTGCGTTAACGGCTACTGACGACGGCGACCTGGATATGGATGCTTTGCACGCAGACAAAGTGCGCCTGCAAGTTATGAAAAACGCCCACCTGGACGTAGAAAATATCCGTACCGCTCACTTAGAAGCCGTCCAGTTTGATAAAGCCGAAATGGAACTTTCGGGCTATGCGGAAAACGCTTCTTTAACCAATCACGGTTCGGAAGACTTAGATGCTAGTTCTTTGCGTATTAACCAAGGTAGTGTCGCGGTAAACGGCTCGGGCGATTTGGAGGTGTTTGCCGTTAAAACCTTAAAAGTAGTAGCCAAGGGCCGCGGAAATATAGCCTATCACGGGGCTCCGCTACTCACGCGGGAAGGCAACCTCAAAAAAATTAAACCTGCCTTTGAAGATTAGTCTAACCCAATACAGGGCCCCCCAATCGGGGGCCTTTCTTGCTATAATACTGGTATGAAAAAATTATTATTACTGATTGCTGCGTTGGTTTTACTGGGCGTATTGGTGATTGTATATATTCCGTTTACGCCTGCCGCTCCTCAAGTCGGGGCTGATAAAGATGAACATGGGTGTATTGCTTCCGCCGGATATACGTATAGCGTGGTACGTAATGCGTGTATTCGCTTATGGAAAGAAGGCACCGCCTTAACCCCGGTCGTACAAATAGAAAACCCGGTACTGGTAGCATATGTTGTACAAAATCAAAACGGTAGTGAAGCCGAAGTTTTTTTACCAGATAGGGAGCAAGGACTGGTACTGACCCGTGTGGAAAATGTAGATATTCCTACTTGGGCCGGGTCGGACGGCTGGACCTTAACCTATGACCCCGATTCCGGCTGGAAACTAGCCGCGAATGGAGAAACTCTCTATACCGCCTCGGCTAAATAGACAGTTATTAGCATACAACATAAAATTCCCTCGTTGTTTAACAGCAACTAGGGAATTTTCATACAGTTTGAGATAACTCTTGGCTAAATATTAAAATTTAGCTAGTACGCAAGTGTTACCTTGACAAGGTAAATTCATAGAAATAGCAGAACTTTGCCGAATATCTTGGCAAAGTTTGGCTTTAGTTTGATTGCCATAATGGTAGCAAGTAAGCTCTCCTGATGAAAAAGATAAGTGAATGGGTATATCTTTAAAATAAAAAACACATGTGTTGTACCGGGGATTAAGAGAAAAAACTGTTCCATCTGCTAGTTCCATATTTTGTCCTTGGCCTGTAAAGGTAGTTTCTTTTGGGAATGTAAGTAATAGATTACGTAAATCATATTCGTAGTTCCCTTTTTCTTCAAATGCCAATTTTTCACCTAAATAAATTTGTTGTGTTATGCTTAAGTACTTTAGCAATTGGCTCTTTTCCACGGCCTTCTGGTATTGCGGTAGTGCTACCGCTGCCAAAATGCCGATGATGAGTACCACAACTAAAAGTTCTATCAATGTAAAACCTTTAGTGAAACAACTATTTTTTACTGCTTTCTTCATAATACGTTCTCCAGTTTTTTAATTTACAATTTCCCCACATTCGGAGGACGCATAAAAACGGCCACCAGTAGTGGATGCTTTAGCCAAGACCCAGCAACTAACAGCCGTAATTTATCATTCCAGTAAAACCGAAATAACAAACATTAAACACAAAACAAAAGGATTCGAAGGTCTTTTATTTTGTGTCTATACGGACTGTGTTTTGGCGGCTAAAGCATTTTTGATTTCTCAAAAACCTTCCGTATTCTGCATACAGTTCCAAAAACAGGATAAAATTGTATGTACATTATAACAAAATCTTGCGTGGGCTCGGACAGTTTTGTATAATATATCTACCAAATTTAAATTATTTTTAGGCAAGAGTTAAACAAAATGGTAGCCAAAAATAGAAGTATTCTAATCCTCGCGGCCGGTAAAGGCACGCGTATGAAGTCCTCTCTCCCCAAACCGCTGCACGCGGTTTGCGGATACCCGATTTTAGCCCACATTTTACGTGCCGCCCAACAGTTAAACCCGGCGGGAATTGGCATTGTAATCGGCCACGGGGCGCAGCAAGTCAAAGACACTGTTTTAGCGCAAAAAGAAGCCTGGGGCATTACCGCCCCGGTAGAGTTTTTTGTGCAGACCGAATTAGCCGGGTCCGGCTCGGCCGTCAAAGCGGCGCTGCCTTTCTTACAAAAGCACGATAACGTGATGGTTTTGAATGGAGATGTACCGCTGTTGCAAGCGGACACGCTGCAAACCATGCAAACTACTTTTGAACATGCGAAAGCGGGGACATTGGTGCTGGCTGTTAAAGTGCCTAATCCGACTGGTTATGGGCGCATCGTGTGCGATGCAGACAACAATTTTAAAGCCATTGTAGAAGATGCCGATGCCGACGCAGAAACGAAAAAAATCTGCGAAATCAACAGCGGCATGTATGTGTTTAATAGCGTTGCGCTCCAAAAAGCACTTACGCAGTTAAAACCGCAAGGGCCCAAACACGAATACTATTTGACCGATACTTTAGCTTTAATTAAACAGGCCGGGTTGCCTGTCGTGGTATTTACTACGCAAGATTATACACAAGCCCTGGGTGTAAACAGTCGTGTGCAACTGGCTGAAGCCGCGCAAATTATGCGGGCACGCATTAACCAGTTTCATATGGATAACGGCGTTACGCTGATTAACCCGCAGGATACGTATATTGATGCGGGCGTACAAATTGGCGCAGATACTACGATTGCTTCGGGTTGTTACTTACTGGGCAATACCCAAATTGGTCCAAACTGCACATTAGAGAGTAGTGTATATATTAGCAATTCTAAAATTGCAGAGAACGTCGTTTTGAAATTAGGTACCTATATTGAAGAAAGCGAAGTGGCCGAAGCCTGCCAGTTAGGGCCGTATGCACACTTGCGCCCCAAATCCGTTCTGCAAAAAGGGGCCAAAGTAGGGAATTTTTCAGAAATTAAAAAAGCCGTCATTGGGGAAGGTTCCAAAGTAAACCATTTAAGTTACATTGGAGATACGCAAATGGGCGCGCATGTTAACGTAGGCGCGGGTACTATTACGTGTAATTATGACGGAAAAAACAAACATCAAACCGTTATTGAAGATAACGTATTTATAGGGTCTAACGTGAATTTTGTTGCACCGGTAACGGTGCGCGAATATGCAAAAATCGGCGCGGGGTCTACCATTACCAAAGAGGTATCCGCCCAGGGCTTAGCGATTGCCCGTGCGCGTCAGGTTGTGTTAGAAAAAAAAGGTGTGAAAAAAAATGACTAAAAGCGTAAACGGGGACTTACGTATCTTCTCCGGCAATGCCAATTTGCCGCTGGCCCAAAAAATTGCGGAACATTTAAATATGGAACTGGGCAAACTGCATGTAGAACGGTTTGCCGACGGTGAAATTGATGTGCAGATTTTGGAATCCGTCCGCGCGCACGATTGCTATATTATCCAGCCCACGTGCCCGCCCGTCAATGAAAACTTAATGGAACTCTTAATTATGATTGATGCGTTTAAACGCGCTAGTGCCGGTAAAATTACGGCGGTTATCCCGTACTTTGGTTATGCACGTGCGGATCGCAAATCTTCCCCGCGGGTACCCATTACCGCTAAACTGGCTTCTAACTTAATTACCGAGGCCGGGGCCGACCGTATTATGGCCATTGATTTGCACGCCGGGCAAATCCAAGGATTTTTTGATATCCCCGTGGACCATTTACGCGCCCGCAAAGTGTTTTTGGACTATTTCCAAAACTTTAAACGCGAAGATTTAGTGGTTATTTCTCCGGATGTGGGCGGTGTGGAACGCGCCCGTAAATTTGCCGCTAAAATGGATGCAGGGCTCGTCATTATTGATAAACGCCGCCCAAAACCCAATGAAGCGGTGGTTTATAACGTCATTGGGGACGTGAAAGACAAAGTTTGTATCATTTTTGATGATATTGTGGATACGGCAGGTACGTTGACTACCGTCGCCAACAAAATCAAAGAGCAAGGTGCGCGCGAGGTGTATGCCGCGTGTGCCCATGGGCTGTTATCACGCAATGCATTGGACCGGATTAACGAAAGTGCCATTAAAAAACTGGTCATTACCGATTCGTTACCCGTGCGTGATTTAGGGCCAAAAGTGGAAACACTTTCTGTAGCACATATCTTGGCAGATGCCATTCAACGCAACCACGATGGGCAATCCATTAGTGGGATGTTTAACTAATTTTTAAATACTTGGAGGATTAACAAGATGGAAAAAGTATCAATTAACGCCGCCGCCCGCGAAGGCATTGGCGTAAAAGGGGCTCTTTCAAAAATCAGAGCCGAAAAAAATGTTCCGGCCGTTGTCTACGGCGGGCACAAAGAACCTGTTAGCGTAACCGTCAGCGTAAAGGATTTGGAAAAAATCATTAAAGCCGGTAAAAATACGTTAGTAGAAGTAACCTTAAATGGGGGCAAAGAATTGGCCCTTGTCAAAGAAGTGCAATACCACGCTGTAACCGATAAGCCGATTCATGCGGATTTCCAACGCGTAAGTATTAAAGACAAGATGGACGTAGTCGTACCAATCCGCTTGGAAGGTACTTCCCCCGATATTGCCCAATACGGTGCTATTGTGGAACACATTATGCGTGAAATTGAAGTACGCGCCTTGGTAAGTGCTATCCCGCACGAAATTGTGGTAGATATTACGCCTATGACAATTAACAAAGGGATTGTAGCCGGCGATATTAAACTGCCCGAAGGCGTAGAACTCAAAACCGACGCGCAAGCCCCGGTGGTACACTTAGCCATTCCGAAAGAAGAAGAAACCCCGGCCCCGGCTGCTGCGGATGCGGCTGCCCAACCGGAAAGTTCTTCTACTAAAGGTAAGAAAGACGAGGAAGGAAACCTTACCAAAGGGACCGACGCCGCTAAAAAATAACCTATGCAATATCTCCTGGCTGGCCTGGGAAACCCCGGCCTTGAATACGAGCGCACGCGGCATAATGCGGGATTTCGCATCTTGGACGCAGCTGCCCGTAAATGGGGAGTGGAATGGAAACCGTGGCAAAAACTGGGAGTATACGGCAAAACAACCGTGGCGGGGCATGACGTATTTTTATTAAAACCCCACACGTATATGAATCTATCGGGTCAGGCTGTGAGCAGCCTGGCCCGGTTTTACAAAATCCCGCCGCAGCGGGTGCTGGTGTGCTTTGATGATGTTTCTTTGGACGTAGGGAAGTTGCGGTTGCGCGGCAACGGTTCGGCCGGCGGACAGAAAGGCATGAAGCACATTATTGAGCAGTTAGGAACCGACCAAATTGCCCGGCTTCGTTTGGGCATTGGCCCAAAGCCCGAAAAATTTGATTTAGTAAATTTTGTACTGGGAAAATTTTCACACGACGAAGAACAGTTGTTAGAACCTGCCTTAACGCGCGCGGTCTGTGCGCTGGAATGTTATTTTCAAGACGGCCTGGCTCCTGCCATGAATCAGTTTAATTAAAACCGCTTTTCATTGAGAAAAGCGGTTCATACTACCCGGGGGAACCATAGGCGGAAGCCCGTGGTAGTTTACCCATATAATTTCTAAATATTATTTGATACTACAGCGTGTAAATAGCGCGCAAGATAAGTGAGAAGAAATTAGCCCGCGGATAAACCGTTAAATGATCTCCGTTACGGCAGGTGGAAGAAGCGTGAAAGCGGTTTCCGTTATAGCGTGCTTCCAAGCCCAAATTCCAGTGGGAGGAGAGTGCTTTTTCTACCCCTACACCGGCGTAATAGGCAAACCCCGTGTACGAAAAATGGTGTTTGCGGTCCCCTTTCTCGGAAAAATCTTTCGTGTAAACCGTATGCCCGGCGCCTATAGCTAACGGAATGTAGAGTTTAAAAGAGCTGTTGGGTGTTAAAAAGATATGTCCTACGGCCATATAATTTTGTATGCGGGCATGGTTGTGTACGTACCAGCCGCTGGATAAGTCGCTGGCAAAATATTGGTCAGAGAACGAAAGTCCCACGCCCACACGAGGATTCAAAAAGTAGAGGGCTTGCAATTCGCCGCCCCAGCCCGGCTTGCCCAATTTAGCATCATGGGAGTCCCCGATAGTGGTATTGTCTACATTTACTTCGCCATAATCCGTACCTATTTCTATCGGGGAATAAATGGCCCCCAGTCCAATAGACACTTGTCCTTTTTCATAAGCATAAAGTCCCAAGCAAGAGAACAACAAAACAACAGTCAACAGTAATTTTTTCATTAGTTTTTCCTCGGAATTTAGATAAAATAACGTCGTAGATATATTATATCTTTTTTAGAGCGGGTTTTGTAGGGTGTGTGTGATGTTTAATTCGGTTTTTGTAAATGGGTGAGGCGTTGTTGTACTTTTTTGCAAAGACGGTGAAAATTCTCCGGGTCTCCGTCCCAACATTCTTTTGTGGTAAGAGCTTTGGTGTAATATTCTATCGCTTTTACAGGGTCCGGCGGGCACGCAAAACCTGTTTCGTACATCAGCCCTAACCAATAATAATCTTCTAGTTCCGGTTGTTTCTCGTGGCCTGTTTCCACGCATTGAACTAACCGTTGGGCTCCTTCAAAAACTTTAGCGGCTTGTACGGGAGATTTTGAAAAGAATTTTTGATTTTCTCCTTCATAAAATGTGTTTACAAGTTCGCATAAAGCATTGAAATCATTTTCCCTAAATGCTTTTTCATGCAGTTCATCAATTTCGTGTTGTTCGGCCTGCAATGCATTTTTAGCGGGGCGGCCTGTAGGGGCTTTTTTAAAAGCAATGCCTGTCATAACCAACCATAATAAGGGCAAAACAAACACACTCATAGAGGCTTTGCCGTGTCCTTTTCCCCATGACAACATTTCTTTAAAAGTTAATTCTCCGCTAAACAGGGAATATATAATAAACCCGATAAGAACCGTCAGAAAAAGCCATAAACTAAAAGAAACCCACGACCTAATATGTATGGAAAAATACTTTTTAAGAATAAATCTAAAAAGAAATATTCCTCCTACGGTGCAACCTAACACAATGAGTGAAATTACAGGTTCCGCAAATATAATGCCTGCCACAATGGGAAGCCCTAAAATAAGCAACAACCCAATCAGCACATATTTTAGAACAACGGGCATATCATCCGAGGCGTGAGCCATGAGACCTCCTTATTTATGTTATTTTTCAAAGGCCATGCAGCAGTTGCCCAGCATACACTTAGAGCAGTTACACAGGCTTTGCGCCACACGTAAACCGGCTAAGAGTTTGCGGGCAAAATCCGTTAAGGTTGGGTCGCGCGCGCCGAGTACCAGTAAAATATCCCCCGGCTGGGCCGCAGCGGCCATTTGCGCTAAAATGCGTTCGCGGCAGGCTTCGTACGAAACATTCACGCAGCGTTGTTTAAGTCCGTCATACACCGTTTTGCACGTAATCCCTTCGGGAATGGTGCCGCCGGGATAATAGACTTCGGTCAGCCACAGGTGGTCGTCGGGCCCAATGCTTTTGGCAAAACTGTCCACAAATTTGTGCGACAAGAGTTTGATGGACGTAAACGCATGCGGCTGATAAAACGCCAACACGCGTTTACCGCGTAAGTGGGCCGCGGCAATCGTGGCGGCCAGTTTATGCGGGTTGTGGGCAAAATCGTCCACCACTTCAATTTTGTTGTAAGACCCGATAGAGTCGAATCGGCGGGCCACCCCGGTAAATTTGCTAAGTGCCTGCGCGCAGGTTTGTAAATCTACGCCCATTTCAAGCGCAGCCGCTACGGCGGCGGTGGCGTTGGCTACATTGTGCACGCCGGGAATTTGCAAACGAAACGGCTGACCGTTAATTGTAAAATCAGAGCCGAACCCGTCGGTCTTAATGTCCGTGGGGTGCACGTCGCCGAGCGACAAACCAAACGATTTATTTCCGCCCAACGCGCGCAAGTTTTCTTCTTCTGCGTTAATAATCGCGGTTTTACAATGTGAAATAAATTCTTTGAAATAACCCTGCAAAATGTTGATTTCTTTGTGGTCTTTTTGCAAGTTAAGGCACAGCCCTAAATGCGGGCGGTATTTAACGATAGAGCCGTCGCTCTCGTCGGCCTCAATGACTAAAATATCGCTATTTCCTTTGTATACATTTCCAAAAACGCCTTGTTCTTTTTGCAACGATAAAATAGCCGCGCCCGTGATGACAGACGGGGATAATCCCGCAAACGCTAAAATATCATACACCATGGCAGTCGTTGTACTTTTGCCGCTGGTGCCGGAGACGGCAATCGTGCGGTGCTCGGCCACATGTTTGGCTAACAATTCGCTGCGGTGCATAGTCGGGATATTTAATTGTTTGGCTTTGATGAGTTCCGGATTGTCTTCTTCAATGGCGGAAGATAAAATGACGAGTTCCGTTTTTTCATCTATACCGCTGCCGTCCTGCGGGTATAATTTAATGTTTAATTTTTTGAGATATTCCCACAAGGCCATATCTGTGTAGCCCTTGCTGATTAACCGGTCCGAGCCGGTTACTTCGTCTTGTCCCATGGCGTGTAATTGGGCGAGGGCACTCATCCCTACGCCACCAATACCAACAAAGTGTATTTTCATTTTTTCTTTTCCTTGAGTTTAAATTTTGCAAAATCTTTCATGGTGTAAAAACCACCCGGACATTTCATTAACCACGACACAATTTCCAAGACAGACGCCGCAAACAAATCACGGCTGACAGCCCGGTGGGTAATGGTAATTTCATCTAAATTAGAAAACAATTTAGCACTATGCGTGCCGACCGTTTCCCCCACGCGTTCATACGTTACTCTTTCTTCGGGTAAGCCCATAATTTCGGCCACATTTTTGGCAGTACCGCTGGGGGCATCTTTTTTATGGACATGATGAATTTCATGCAAGGCTTTTTGATAGCCCTTATACATTTGGCAGGCTTGCTTGACTAGTTCCGTAAAAAAGAACACGCTTAAACTGACGTTCGGCGCAAAAAAGACCGGAATTTTTTCTTCCGATTGCAATGTAAACAAAAACGGTTCCGTCAAATTGGTTGTGCCGGTCAAAAACGGTTTTTTGTATTTTTTGGCCAGTAAAAAGGCTTCCTGCGCGCCTTGCGGCGTAGAGAAGTCTATTACAATATCAAACGGTTCTTTAAAATCGTTTTGACCTTCTTCCCGCTTACAGGAAACGACCAGGTTTTTTTGTGGGTTTTGGGTAATTAGGCGTGCGATTGCGCGTCCCATTTTGCCGCTGGCCCCATTGAGTAATACTTGAATTGGTTTTTGTTTCATAAGAAAAAACGCTCCAATAATAATTCTGTAATTTGGCGGGCATTCATAGCAGCCCCCTTAAGTAAATTATCAAATGTTACAAAATAATGGATGACATTTGGTTCCTCTGCATCCGCGCGCAAGCGGCAAATAAAGGTATCTTCTTTTCCGCTGGCTTCTTTCGGTGTAATGATATTTTCCGAATAAATTAAATTCGGGAAATTGTTCCACAATTTTTTCACGTGTGCAATATCAAAATGTTCTTGCGCTTTAATAGTAACACCGAGTGAGTGGGCATTTTCCACCCCTACGCGCACCGTGTGGCAATATACTTTAATATGCGGCCAATTCATAATTTTGCGTGTTTCGTATAATCCTTTAAGTTCTTCGCTTGTGTGTCCGTTGGCTTGAATACTGCCGATAAGCGGTACGCAGTTTTTTTCATATAAACTGCCCGGCGTGTGAAAGTCTTCCAATAGTTTTTTCCCGCCGCCGCTAATGGCTTGATAAGAACAGAAAAAGGCCTCTGTAATATGGTAAAACGGTTTGAGCGGGGCCAAACTCATTACAAGCCCGGTTGTGGTACAATTTGGGCTGGCAATCAGTTGTGTTTGAGAAGTAATCGCCTGGGGGTTAATTTCCGGGATGACGAGCGGTACTCCCGACGTCAGACGAAATTCAGAGGACATATCTATCATGAACTTGACGCGGTTTTTAAGCGTGGGGACGAGGGCCGCACTCACAGGATTATCTGTACATAAAATAGCAATATCCAGCGTAGGGATTTCATCATTTCGCCCGAATGTTTTAAGTTCAAAAGGCGTTTTGATTTTTTGGAGTTGGGTTTTTACATTTTGCCCAACCATGCCGTTAATACCGATAATACCTACTGTGGTCATATTAAAAATTCCTTATTTGTTAATAGTGTATCAATTTTTGTTTTATTTTCGGTAGAAATTTCTCCGAGCGGGGCCCGGACCGTTTGGGTACCGTAACCTAATTGGCAGAGCATATATTTAATGCACGTAGGGTTTGTTTCGTAGTAACAAGCTTTAATAAGCGGGTAAATTCGCGCAAACAAATCAAATGCTTCGGCGGTTTTTGCTTGTTTCCAAGCGTGGTAAATTCTCACAAATGCCGGGGCACATACGCTGGCGGCTGCACTAATGATACCAGCTCCTTGTAAAGATAAAAACGGTAAAAACAAATCGTCGTTTCCGCATAAGTAACTGATTTTCCCGGCGTATTTGACAGCTGTGTCGGTTACGTGTGTCAAATCATAATCAGATTCTTTTACCCCACAAATCTGCGGAATTTCCGTCAGTAGTTTTTTCAATAATGCGCCGGGAAGTTTCTGCCCGGTACGCCCTGGGATATGATACAACACAATGGGGAGCCCTTCGGCCGCGGCCGCTTTAAAATGCGCCACCATACCGGAAGGATTAGGTTTGTTATAGTAGGGGGTTACTACCAAGGCAGCATCCGGTTTATACAAAGCTGCCACCCGGATATTTTCAACCGTAGAAACGGTATTATTGGTACCTACGCCAATAACAAGCTGCCGCCCTGCTTTGCGGATTGACGGCACACACGCATCTAAAATTTGTTTTTTTTCGGCAGCGGTAAGCGTAGGTGTTTCGGCGGTCGTTCCCAGTAATACAATACCGTGCACGCCGGCAGTCAATTGGGCATATAATAATTTTTGTAAATTTTCAAAATCAATATTCCCGTCTGCTAAAAACGGGGTAGGCAAAGCCGTAAAAACACCTGTAAGCATAAGGACCTCCTAAGTTATTCATATTTTACAATTTAATTAGTATAATAAAGTAACTTATTTTACAAGGAAAAAATATGGCTGAAAACCTCACTCCCCAAGATTTAAATGACCAAAAAGATAATGTAGCAACTTTTACCACCAGTTTACCGGAAGATGCCTGGGTAAAAATGGCGGAAAGCCCGTCGGAAAAATCAGAAAACTTAAAACAACCCATCTCGGCTGTGCAGCCCGTTACTGCGGCTGTGGCGCAAGAAAAAAAGGGAACTCCCCAATCGGTCATCCCGCCGTCTGTACCGCAGAAGCCGCATCCGGCTGCTGCCGGGAACCGTTTTTGGGCGGGCATGTTACTGCTTTTATTTGTTATTTCTTCGGTATGCGGGATTTATTTAACGGTAAAGCCCGCTGTGAAATGTACAGGGAAGGCCTCTGGGACTACCGGGGTAATGTCTTCTTTATCTTTTAAAGAAAATGCCCCCAGCGTAGCCTGGATTAAGGTGCGCGGCGTGATTGCAACGGATAATTCTTCTTCTCCGTTTTCCCGCCCGCAAGGGGCCGGAGCCATTGCTAAAAAAATCCGCGAAGCCGGCGAAGATAAAGACGTCAAGGCCATTGTGTTAGATATCAACTCTCCCGGCGGTACCGTAGCCGCTGTGCAAAACATTTATAGTGAGATTTTAAAAGCCAAAAAGAACGGCAAAAAAGTAATCGCATTATTTAGGGATGTAGCGGCCAGCGGCGGTTTTTATATTGCCATGGCGGCAGATAAAATTGTGGCCGAACCAGGCACGATTACAGGTTCTGTCGGGGTGATTATGCAAAGTGCCAATGTAGAAGGGCTTTTTAATAAAATTGGGGTTAAAATGGTGCCGATTACATCCGGCAAATACAAAGATATGGGCTCTGCTTACCGCCCCATGACGGAAGCCGAAAAAGCGCTCTTGCAAGATATGGTAAACGATACGTATACGCAATTTTTTGCTGCGGTAAAGGCCGGCCGTCCGGATGTAGAGGAAAAAACATTGTTGGAATATACGGACGGACGTGTCTTTACCGGGCAACGGGCTTACAATTTAGGGTTTATTGATGCGTTAGGCGGAGAAGACGATGCCTTACAACTAGCCGGGGAACTGGCTGGAATTAAAGACCCTAAAATTATATCATCCCCGTCGGACAATTTGCGTGATTTTATTTTCTCGTTTGGTTCGTCTGTGGAAGGGAATTCCCTTACCAAACAATTAGAAAGTTTAGCAACGCCTAGTGTTTCTTACTTGTGGATGAATTAGTATGCAATTACTCAAAACGTATTTTACATACATGAAAGACCCCGTTTCCGGGATGCAAATGCTGATGTCCAGCCGTTCATTCCGGCAGGCATGTTTGGGGTATTTGGTGGCTACTTTTGGGTGGGTGTTATTTTTTAACATCGGGGATGATTTGAGTGTTTGGTCTCTGTTTACCAAACTGTTTATCGTATTTGTGGCGGAATTAACGGCGGGTTATTTTGTCGCAGCGTTGTGCGGCCTGTTTTTGGATTTAATCCGCGTAAAAGTCTCCTCGGCCCAGTTGTTTGTAATGATTGGTTCGGCCGGGTTTATTAAAGCACTCCTTATTGCGTTTGCGTTGATTTCGGCCACTATACCGCAACTGCATTTAGGGTTGTTGGCTCCGCTTGCGCTATTGTTTGTATTTATGTTGCAACTGGTTTATTTAGTGCGTGGACTTCAATATACCTGGGGCGTAGACCCGTTGGAAGCGGTTGGCGGTTGGTTATTTGGGTTAGTTCCCGTGTGTGTATTATTGGGTTTAATGGGTATTTTCTTCATTTGGTTTTTAGTGTTGTTAGTGTAAAACATTGTAATGAAACGAAGCAGGCCCCTTTACAGGGGCCTTTTTTAAAGCAGAAAGAAAAAGGTGCGGGTGGGAATCGCCTTTCGGTCATTTTACTGACTTGCAGGTCGGGCTCGCGGAACTTGGAAACTTTTTCAAAGAAAAACGCTTTAATTCGCGAAGTGAACTTGCGAAGTATACTGGCGGCACGCGCGCGTTAGCGCGGAGGTATTCGAGCAAGTGAACGACAAAGAAGGAAAGCGTTTTGAGAAGAAAAAGAAAGGTGCGGGTGGGAATCGGCCACAAGTCGGCTCGTTGACTCTCGCCGCTCGCGGCCCCGGCTCGCCATCCTCACCTTTCGTTTACACTCAAACTCGGATATGGCTGCGCCTTTCGATTCCCGACGCAACACCAAGCAGTTGGTGTTGCTCCTCGCTTATTTTTCCAAAACAAAAACCGCTCTTGGCGGTTTTCATCTTGTAAAAATAGGTGCGGGTGGGAATCGAACCCACGAATAAGAGTTTTGCAGACTCTCGCCTTACCACTTGGCCACCGCACCGTTAAAACAACAAAGATTATATTTTTATTATAGCAAAAAACGTCTAAATCACGCAAATGGAACCTTGTTTTTGTAAAGAAACTTTTATTATACTATAGATACAATTTTATCTGTTTTTGGAACCGTATTTGTATACGGACTACTTGGGAAGTAATTCCCGGGATTCTCTTTAAATCCAAAAACGGCTGTATGAGGCACAAAGTGACGGGCCTTCGAAACCCGTTGTTTTGTGCCGAGCGTTTATCGTTTTGACGGTAGGCCGCGGCTGTTGTGTTTGGGGAGTTTAAAGAGACCCTGTGTAGAGCAGCCGTTTTTGCATGGCTTCTGCGAAGACAGTGAAATTGAAAATAAACTTAAGGAGATGTAATTATGCAAAATCAAAACACCCGGCGGGGAAATACGCAAATTGAAAATGTAGTTGTTAAACAAAAGGGTCATTCCCGAAGGTCTCTATCGGGAATCTTCAACGCTTGTTGTTATCATCAAAAGGGAAAGGCCTTATTAGATATGTACGTGGAAGATCCCCGATTACAGGCCTCGGGGATGACAACTTTATTTGACACCCCCTCACCTGTCCTACGGACATCCTCTCCCTCAAGGGGCGAGGGAAACGACCGAAGTTCCTTCTCCCCTGCGAGGGAGAAGGCCGAGTGCGTTAGCACCGGGATGAGGGGGTATGTCCACGGGTTTACGCTCATAGAGTTATTAGTAGTGGTGCTGATTATCGGCATTTTGGCCGCGGTGGCTTTGCCGCAATACCAAAAAGCCGTAGAAAAAGCGCGTTTGGCAGAGGCCGTTTCATTTATAGCGGATACACAACATGCTATTGACCTTTATATAATGGCTAATGGCATGAATGGGATGACTCTTGATAAATTAGATATAGATGTTTCTGCTGGATATAGCAAATTATGTGGCACAGATAAACAATACACGTGTTCAATTACGTGTTATGATGACGAGGACGGAGCCGAATGTATAGTTCAATTGGTAGCTAATAAGGGGAAGGTTGATTTAATGACAGGGAGGGAAAAAACGGGGGCTTGGGGAAATAATTGTTCTCCTTTAAATCCTGAAGATAAAATGGGTGAATTTTTATGTGCTTCTTTGCGCGCACAAGGGTGGAATTAATATGTGAGAAAAACCCCGGCACCCATAATGCCGAGGGGTCAAAAAGAGAGGGAGGCCTAGTCCCCTACAAGAGGCATACCCTTAAAACGGGTCTCTGTGGCACTCCCTTACTAGTACTATAAGGGTTTTTGAAAAAATTTCAAGGCCTAATTTAAAAAAATTTTGAGGGTTGCATAGTTTCGTAGAATTATGTTATAATAAAACTATAAATGACCCCTGCGGGGGTCGTTTTTATCGGGCCGCAAGCCAAAAAAGATTGAAGGCGAACCCGTTTTTTGATATAATAAAGTGTACTTTCTTGCGGGCGTGGTTCAATGGTAGAACACTAGCCTTCCAAGCTTGTGACGAGGGTTCGATTCCCTTCGCCCGCTAAGAAGTAAATTTGCTGGGGTAGCTCAGTCGGTAGAGCATTTCCATGGTAAGGAAAAGGTCGTGGGTTCGATTCCCACTCCCAGCTTAGATTTGTAGTAAAAGCAGTACCAGTCGTAAAAATGCTGGGGTAGCTCAGTCGGTAGAGCATCTCCATGGTAAGGAGAAGGTCGTGGGTTCGATTCCCACTCCCAGCTTTTAAAACTAAATAAAAAATAAAAACAGGAGAACTGAACAAAATGGCGAAAGAGAAATTTTCCCGCAGCAAACCGCACGTGAACGTCGGTACCATTGGTCACGTAGACCACGGTAAGACCACGCTCACCACCGCTATTACCAAAGTATTAGCTAAAGAAGGTAAAGCCAAAGCGATGGCTTATACCGATATTGCCAAAGGCGGCGTAGTACGTGATGCTTCCAAAATCGTAACGGTAGCCGTATCTCACGTAGAATACGAATCCGACAAACGCCACTATGCACACATTGACTGCCCCGGCCACGCTGACTACATTAAAAACATGATCACCGGTGCCGCGCAGATGGACGGTGCTATCTTGGTAGTATCCGCCGAAGACGGTCCGATGCCGCAAACCCGCGAACACGTACTATTAGCCAAACAGGTAAACGTACCGAAACTCGTCGTGTTCTTAAACAAATCTGATTTAGTGGACGACAAAGACATGTTAGACCTCGTGGAAGAAGACGTCCGCGAATTACTCGGCAAATATGACTTTGACCGCGACAACACCCCGATCATCCGCGGTTCCGCTTTGAAAGCCATTGAAGGCGACCAAGGCGAACTGGGCGAACCCAGCATCCACCGCTTGATGGACGCGTTAGATTCCTGGATTCCGGAACCCAAACGCGAAACCGATAAACCGTTCTTAATGGCTGTAGAAGACGTATTCTCTATTACCGGCCGCGGTACGGTAGCCACCGGTCGTATTGAACGCGGTAAGGTTCACGTGGGTGATCCGTTGGAAATCATTGGTTTCCGCGACACCATGAACACCGTTGCCACCGGTATTGAAATGTTCCGCAAACTCTTAGACGAAGGTATCGCCGGCGATAACGTAGGTATTTTGCTCCGCGGTATTGATAAGAACCAAGTGGAACGTGGGCAAGTGTTAGCCGCTCCCAAAACGGTGACCCCGCACAAACACTTTAAAGGCCAAGTGTATATCTTGAAGAAAGAAGAAGGCGGCCGTCACACGCCGCTAGCCAAAGGCTATAAACCGCAGTTCTACCTCCGCACCACGGACGTAACCGGTGAATTGAACTTTGAACAAGACATGATTATGCCTGGCGATAACGCCGAAATTGAAGTAAAACTCATTACCCCGGTAGCTATGGAAGAAGGGTTACGCTTTGCTATCCGCGAAGGCGGCCACACCGTAGGCGCTGGTGTAGTAACCAAAATTATTGAGTAAGCAGTAAATTGGTTTAGTTCTCTACCCGCAGGGCGGGCATAACAACCCGCCCTAGCGGATGCGAACAAAACGCATCTGGGGATTTTTGTCCCTTATTTAAGGAAAGAAAGATGGCAACTGAAAGAATGACAATCGCGCTAATTTGCACGGAATGCAAAAATAAGAACTATTATAAAGTGCGCGGTAAAAAGAAAGAATACAAATTAGAACTTAACAAATTCTGCAAAGCCTGCGGAAAGCAAACAGTTCATAAAGAAGGCAAAGCCTCTTAAGTTTTTGAGGGAGCGTCGGTTAACTGGTAAACCACCGGTCTCCAAAACCGGGACTGAAGGTTC
>CALAFB010000110.1 GCA_937891135.1 uncultured Elusimicrobium sp. | reverse complement strand
ATGATGTCTTCGCTTTCTTTTTTGGTTAAGGTAGCATGACGTTTGAGCAATTCTTCTTCCACCTTTTTATTGTCATTTAATTTAGCATAGAATAACGGACCGTATCCTTTTTTGTCTCGCAAGTTCACATCCGCACCTGCATTTAACAATGCTTCGACACGTTCCCAATAATAATCCGCATTTATAGCCAAAGTTAGTGGTGTGTCGCCGGAACGATCATAGTTTACATTAGCCCCATGTGCAATCAGCCATTTCACTTTCTCTAATTGTTTAGGTTTCCATGCCCACATCAAGGCGGTCCAACCCACATCATCTACTGCATTAACATCAGCTCCGGCATCTACCAAAAGCTGAGCGATTTCTAAATTATCCGTAAACATCAAAGCAGTATGTCCGTCCACCAAACCTTTCGGCTGATAATTGGCATAGGCATTGGGATTTGCACCCTCGGCCAGTAATTTGCGTACTTCCTCTACTTTGCCTTTTTGAGCGGCTTTGAGTAACTTGTCGTCCTTTTTCCGTTGCTCTTTAGTGGCTTCCATGGCCTCTTTAAGCAATTTTATTTTAGTTTTATTTCCGTCTTGTTGTACATATGTCAAAGGACTTGTGTATTGGCTTGATAACATTAACCCTCTATATGGATCTGCACCGGCTTTAAGCAAGAGTTCTGTAATTTTGCCGTCAGGGTCTTGGCCTTTTTGCAGTGCTTTGATTAATGGAGTATTTCTGCCGACATACTTGTTCACATCTGCCCCACGTTTAATTAAAGTATCCACCATTTTGAGATTGTTTCCTTGTACGGCGGCAAATAATAACACAAAACATCTCCGATGCCCCGAAGGAACAATTTGGCATACCACCGCATTGGGGTCAAATTTTTCCTTTAAAAGTCGCAAACGAATAGAGTCGTCATTAGGTAAAACCCTCATACTTCTAAAAAGTGGAGTTTCTCTCTGATCCTGTCCGTAATTCATATCCGCCCCTGCGTACAAGAGCATATCCACCATCGCTAAATTTTTATCTACCGCATAGTACAAAGGCGTATTACCATCTTTATCCGTTACATTCGGGTCCGTGCCCGCTTCCAAAAGGCCGCGTACTTGGCTGGCATTACCTTCTTTGGCGGCTTCTATGAGGGCTCGTTCATAACGCACTTTGGGGTCCTCTTCCTTGGTAGTAGGCGTGGCATTTTGTTGGGCCTTTATCATCTTATACGCTTTGATAAGGGCTTGGAGTTCGGGGTCGTCGGCATTTTGTGCTTGTGCCAACCCTGCACACAATAGGGAAATTAAAATTAGTAGATTAAGTTTTTTCATGTTCTATCCCATTACTTGGTTAAACTATATTCCAATGCGGACACACCCGTATTTACAAGTCCTTTGACAACGGTATTTCCTAGCCCGTCACCACCATCGGCATTTGCTTGGGCCTGTTCAGTAAGATATTTTGTTATTTCTTCTTTCTCTTTTGCTGTCAGGCGGAGCCCACGTTTCATCAGCTCTTTAATTAACGGCTTATTTTCATATTTACTGGCAAAGAATAATGCATTATGACCGTCTCCATCACGAACAGTTACATCCGCTCCGGCATTTAACAGTAATTGCGCCTTATCCCACCACTGGCGACGCATACTGTGCAATAAAGGAGTGCGGTTGCTTGAGTTTAACACATTAAGATTAGCCCCATTCTTAATCAGCCATTTAGCACGCTCTAACCCTTCCGGAGTGTTTAATGTCCAATGCAAGGCGGTATAGCCATAACCGTCCACTATATTTACATCGGCTCCGGCACTTAATAGGGCTTGTGCAGTTTCCATATCTTTGGCGAGCATGAGAGGTGTCTTGTTATTGCTATGTACATTAAAAGGGTCGTTAACATAAGTATCGTAATCGGCGTATGTATTGGGATTTGCGCCCGAAGCCAATAATTTCTTCACTTCCTCTACCTTGCCTTTTGTTGTGGCTTTGAGTAATTTTTTATCCTTTTCCCGTTGTACTTTTCCAGTAGCCATAGCATCTTTTATTAGTTTTATTTTGGCCTTATCACCAGAAGCATTGGCATAATCTAGAGGTGTTTTCCGCGCTCCGTCAGGTCTATAAGGGTCCGCACCTGCTTTGAGTAAAGATTCCACTACTTTGGTAGAGTCAGAGCTTTTACTCTCAAGAGCATATCCTAACGCCGTTTCTGTAGCTAGGAATTTATTTACATCCGCTCCTTGTGCAATTAAAGCATCTACAATTTCTAAATTGCCGATAATACTTGCCATTTGGATAGCAGTTGTTCTAACAACCGTTCCGTCGTTCCATTTGTATGCAATGACATTAACATTAGGTTTCTCTTTTAAGATACGCTTAATCATAGCTTCTCTATTAGGTGTCCCATAGAGAAAAGCATTTACTAGAGGCGTAAGACCGTTTTGGTTTTTTGCGTTTACGTCAGCTCCAGCAAACAGAAGCATATCTACAGCGGGCAAACTAGTATGTGCGGCATAAATTAAAGGAGTGTTCCCGTCAGCATCTCTAACATTGGGGTTAATACCTTGCTCCAGTAATCCGCGCACTTGGGACGCATTGCCTTCCTTGGCGGCTTCTATGAGGGCTCTTTCGTAGCGTGCTTGAGGATTGGCTTCCTCTTTAGGTGTAGCATTTTGTTTGGCCTTAAACGCTTTGTATGCTTGCATCATTTTTTCAATGTCGGCATCCGTTGGCTCGTCTACTTGTGCAAACCCTGTGGATGCAACTAGGGAAACAAAAACTGCTAGAAGTAATTTTTTCATATCCTCTCCTTAAAATAGATATCCGGCAGTACCACTGGCATTAAACATACAGAAACAATAATACCCACCATCGCCCGACCACCTGTGCGGATAACTCGCACGATATAACGGACGGTTGAAAGATTGACAGCATTTTTGACAGTCCATTTGTGTCCGAGGTTTATGGTTGATACAGTATTGGCAAGGTGCACCGGAAAACCGTTTTCCCTCATACGAGCAGAACTGATTAGCGACGTTTTGTTGCTGTTGCTTGGCGGCCTGTGCTTGGGCTTGGGCTTTGGCTTTTTGTGCGTCCGCTAATGCTTTTTGATATGCCATTTCCGTAGCTAACTGTTCCGCTTCTAATTCTGCGCGGAGACGTGCTTCCTGTGCATCCATTTCCGCTTCCGTTGGCAAACTGGCCTCGGGTATTTCCACGTCCCCATACATTGTAGGAACACCACCATAGCCATTTAACAAATTCTTGCCTTTGACAAATTCCTTATTAGCACCAAAGTCCTTACGTTTGGGAGTGTCCACCGTATCTAACTTTGCGGTTTCTTGCTTGGCAGGGGTGGCAGTTGCCTTTACACCTTCCGGAATAGTAGCTTCCGGTAACTCTACACCTGCACTGGGTTTATAACCTGCCAACTTATTCGTGGGCTTTGTTTCCGTCTTTTCTTCTTCGCAGGTGGTCTTCCCAGGCAAGGGTACGCATTTGGTCTTAATCCCGTATTTAAGCGGTTGTGCAGGGATAATTACACCGTTACCTGTCATTGTCGGCCCTGTGGGAGTAGAAACCTTTACGGAAGTACTACCTTTACCCGTTCGAGTAGGTTTGGTAGCTTTAGCAGGCTTTGGGGCTTTCTTGGCTTCTTGCTCTTTATTCCATTCCGCTTCCGTACACTTTACCGGCTTGCCATTTCTGTCGCAAAAGAATTCTACTTCATAATCTTTCAAATGCACCTTCTTGGGTCTAGCATATTTCTCTTCCACCGGAGCAGGAGCTTGCGTTGCAGGCGTAGGCTGTATTTTCTTTACTTCCTGTGGCATTAATTTTTGTTCCTTGGGTGCAGGAGTTACGGGAGTTGTGGCTTTTACTTGTGTGGTTTCCGTTTGTGTCTTGGCCTTTACTTCCACCGCAGGTTGTGGCTCGGGTTTGCTAGAGGGTACCATAGGCATAGGTTTCCCTTTAGGCATAGCGACCTTCGGGGAGGAATTGTGCGGAGTGACTACTTTAGCCCCACCTTGTAATTGCACTTCCTTGGGGTTGTTAGTAGGGGTTACATTGGTAGGGACTCTTTGTGCAGGGACAACGGCTTGGGTCTTGGGCTTATTTACTTTTGTGCCTTTCGTACCGCCACCCACGTCCACCGCATCGCTTGGATCCGCATCTACGGGGTCGCTTACTTTGGGGACTACAACGTCCTCTTTGTAATATCTCTCGTCCCCTGCTTGGAAGTATTGCACTTTATCGGCAGGATTATTTGCCGCCCACATACAAATAGGCAGGAGTAATAAAACGGATAGCCCTAGTGTCTTACGCATATATGATTCTCCCTTTTGTTCCTACTTAAAGGTATTGTAGCACATATTGCGTATAGGCGACTAAAAAACCGCCCCTATTGCTAAGATCGCTGTTCATGGCTTTTATTATGCCTTGTGCGCTTTTTGGGCACAGTAAAAGTGATAAAAATAGCCCCCAGTAAAAAGTTAACTGAGGGCTTATCTAACGGTAGGTTATTCCTACTTTACAAAGCCTATCTGTTTGGGGTCATCTTCATCATCTGTGGAAAGCATATCGTTAATGGTTTCAACGATTTCATTTACCCGTTTGTCATTTCTATCCATATATTGAAGAAGTGCTTTTTCCAATATACCAATACGACGAGTAATATTTTCCGGCTTCTGTGCTAACGCATAACGGCGTAAAGCGATAAAAGCATCAATGATTTGTATATTGATTGTGATAGCACGCGGACTATTTAATACACTGGATAACATTGTAACCCCATGTTCTGTAAATACATATGGAGGATATTTACGAATATCTGCCTTAAAGGTCACATTTTGTGACCTTAAACTGTGCCATTCCTCTTTACTCAGACGGAACATAAACCGTTCAGGGAAACGCATTGCATTACGTTTAACTGCCTGATTTAATACTTTGGTTTGTACCCCATACAAGGACGCAAGGTCACTATCAATCATAACCTTGAGACCACGAATAGTAAAAATTTTAGATTCAATAGATGTTATTTCCATGTTTTTATTTACCATACTTTAACTTATCGCAATCTGCGATAACTCATGCAATCTTGAATTATTGTATCACATTTTAACGATTTTGTGATTGTAAGTAGCATAGCAATTTAATGCGACAATGCATTATCGTGTTAAAACCAGTTAAAACTTCTAGTTGACTTCTCCCCCCTATAAGAGCGTATATGTAGTACGGGCAAAAATAGAGCCCCTTTTAAGGAGAGAAATCATGAAGAAAAAAACCGTAAAAAGTTGTGTTAAAAAGACTACCTCAAAGTCGGTTACTTGTGCCGCAAGAGTAACGCCCATTAAGGCCACGTTAGAGAGCGTCATTGCTAACCCCACCATACTTAAGAAACCCAAAGACCCTAGACTTCCGGCAGTTGGGACTACCTTTATTAAAAAGTTTAAAGGCAAAGACCTGCTAATTGAAGTAACGGAAGATGGGCTCAAATGGGAAGGTAAAACCTATAAATCCTTGTCCGGCCTAGCCATGGCGATTACGGAGTACCCCATTAGCGGTTATGTATTTTTCCACAAGGAGATATTGGAATGGCAAGTAAAATAGAGCAAGATGCCATGCACAGATTAGTAGGGGCGTTGCGTAAATGTTATCCTACCGGGACCAGAGTCGTTCTAGTTAAAATGGATGACGTTCAAGCCCCGCCGATTGGCACGCAGGGTACAGTAACCGGAGTAGAAGAAAGCGGCACAATTATGGTGGACTGGGACAACGGAAGCCATCTTGGTTTGGTCTTTGGTAAGAGTCATTGCAGATTATTGGAGAAGAGAAATGCAAACAAAAAATGAAACTCGTAAACTTATCGAGATATTAAAAAAGTATTACCCCCAAAAGACAAGAGTAGTCCTTGTCAAAATGGACGATGAAAAAGCCCCGCCTATTGGTACAGAAGGAACTGTAACTGGGGTAGACGATATTGGGACCATTCATGTTAACTGGGATAACGGAAGTTGCCTAGGAGTGGTATTAGGAGAAGATATATGCCGGAAGATAAAATAACAAATGCTGTAATAAACGGATTGAAATGCGTTAGTTGGACATACACCGTGCGAACTGAAGATAAAAATGGGAATAGCTTAGACCTCAAGCACGTAGGTCGTTTTGATACTCCCAACAAGGCGATCACCTATATTAAGGCCAATAATGGGGAGTGGGAGTTCTTTAGCAACTTTGAAACTTGCGAGCCAAACACTAGCGCACGAGAACAACTATTAAGCGTGTTTAGCAATAAAAAAGATAAACGGAGATCAGCATAATATGACCGAAAAAGAACGATTGGAATTTATCAAGCACTCCTACGAAGTTTTGCAGGGATTGGTAAATGACCTAAACAAACGTATAAAAGATGCCCAGGAAGGCATTGTCACCTCGGACAGGAACCTGATAATGGGAAGTTTGTACGGGTTAGATTGCATCGCAGAGCGAATCAGAAACATTTATGCCGTGATGACCTACCTGCACCAAGGAAAATAAGGAGTATTTATGAAAAAAATCAGATGTGAGACATGCGGTGGAATTATTACAGGTCGCCCCATTATTAGCCAAATAGACGGCAAAACCAAACAATGCCACTATTGCGCGGATTTGGAAGTACAAGGGCTATTGCGTGGCAATTTGATAGGTTCCTATTCAAATCGGCATAGAAAGGGGCACTAACATGGTTAAACAAAGAAAGAAATGTCCACGCTGTGGCAGATACATGGTGGGTTATCCGGCTATCAGCCGTAAGGATAATAAAACCGAGATATGTAGCACCTGTGGCTTGCGTGAAGCGTTAGAAGCTATCATTCATAGTAAATAACCACAAAAATAGGGATTATAAGCATATGCTCATAATTCCCTATTCATTTGCGGAAGTATTCAAAATGGGATTTGATATTGATATAAATGTAGAAAATCATCTGGCAAATGAGACCCTGTAGGAACAATAAAAAAAGTTCATTATCAAATTCTATAACAAGTAACTGCTATTTATACCTAACTTTGTTATAATAAATAATATGATGATTTTTATTGATGAATCCGGTGATTGTGGTTTTCAGAAAGAATCCTCACCTTATTTTGTATTAGCATTAGTGGCTGTACGGGATGAATTAGTAAGAGAGTTGGATGCTGAAATTGAAAATCTCAAAATCAAACACCATATCTTTCCGGAATATAAATTCGCCAAGACAAGCGATTCTCATAAGGCCATTTTTTTTGAGACGGTAAGTATGCTTGATTTTGATGCATATGCTGTAGTCATCGATAAATCGTTAGTATATTCCAGTGAATTGCGAAAAAACTCCAAAAAATTCTACAGTTTTTGTTTAAAACAATTACTACAACATCTTCAGTTGGAAGATGGAACTAAAATTAGGATAGATGCTTCTTCCAGTAAAATTTTCCAACGAGAAGCTAAACAATATGTACGTAAACAGTTTGATAATACACCGTTAGATATAAAGTTCTTCAATTCTAAATCAGCGAATTTAATTCAGCTAGCAGATATGATGGCAGGGGCTATTTGCAGACATTATGCTTTCCCTATGAAATCACAATGGAAACGAAAAATTGATAGTAAAATTAAGGGAATTTGGGAAATTAAACAAATGTAATCCCTTAATCCTAGCTAAGTGTCCTTAGCTTGCTACTCCATCCGGAGCCGTTTCGGATTAAGGGATACACTAATAGTATAATACACAAAGCCCTTTTTGTCAAGCATTTTTTTCAAAAAATCCGCTAACAAACTTCGCAAGGCCGTTTGGCATTTTCCACGTTCATAGTCCGGCGCAAGGTATATTCTTCCTTTTTGCCCTTATTCCACCCTTGGACGGGGCGCAAATAACCTACTACGCGGCTATAAACTTCACATTTGGTACCATGTACTTCTTGCATCTCTTTTTTAATATCGGAAATTTTGTTCTCAATAACTTGTCTTTCTTGTGCTGTCATGTTGCTTGTCCTCCTGTTCCAAACCCTCGGGCTTTTTGCACCCAAGGGTTAATATAACATTTTAATAAGAATTATTCCAATTTATTTTTGCCCCCACAATAGCGCACGTGGCAGGGCTTACCT
>CALAFB010000109.1 GCA_937891135.1 uncultured Elusimicrobium sp. | reverse complement strand
TTTAATTTGGATTTGCATTTAACCGTTGCTCCAATGTGTCTATACGGTGGTGCGCGCTTGCCGTGCTGCTTTCTGTTTTAGCAAAGCGTTCTTGCAAATGGTTATACTTGTCTTGCTTGGTTTCTAATCTGTCTAACCGAAACATAACTAACTCACGCAAGGACGCTACTTGTGCTGTAATGCTTGCGGTAAATGACCCCATCACTTTACCGATAGTAAAAATGGTTGTCGCTATCGTAAGCACAAATCCGCATACGGCAATGATTATGGAAATTATTGCCGAAGTCGTCATACCAACCCCGCCGCTTCAAGCGCGGCCAAGCCTTCCGGCGTTTCGGCATATTTAATGTCGTTTAATTCGTCGGCATTTTGGGCGGCTTGCATTTTATTGATAGTATCCCGCCAATGCGCCCGCAACTTTTTCCACGGCGCATAATCGGCAGCAGAAAGCGCGCCGTCGGCCACTTTGAGGGCTTTGTAGTCCGTCGCGGAAAGCATGCGTTCTACTCTATCCACTTTAAGAGGCAGAGCCTTTGCCAGTTCTTCCGCTTCCGCTTTGGCAAAATAGTAGTCAAAGTGCGCCAATACATCCGCTTTTTCTACTCCAAGCGGCAGAGTGGTTTGCACCACATTTGCCGTAATAATTTCCTGTCCTTCTTCCGCTCCGGGTTTGCGTTCAACATCCTTAATGAGTTGCACCACAACAACCCCGTCTCGTTCTTTCAGTTCTACCCCGTCATTAGGGGCGTATGCGTCAATTTGTATTCTCATGGGTACGCTCTCCTTTTCATTCGTTTGAAGTTTAATTTTGCACAGTATTTTTGCCAAAAATTGTAACTGCTAAACCACCTACATTGCCCCACGCGGGAAAGCAAACTGCGGGAGCGAAAGGGCGTAGGACTACGCAAATAATCCCGTACCATACGCATAATGGCAAGCACATTTCGTTTGCGCATAAGCGTATATTTGCGAAAAAACCGATACCCTAACATATCTATCCCGCGCACATCTACCGGGAACACTTGCCAATTTTCTTTTAGCGTAAGCCCGATTTTTGCTAACCATTCTTTGATAAATGGTACAAGAGCATGAAGTTTGCGCTTATTGCCGGATAGAACTATAAAATCATCTACATACCGTAAATAATGTGAAGTTGCTTTATAGGCCCGTATCAGCCTATCCACTACCGCCATAAGGATATTTTGAAACCAACCGCTCGTATAATTTCCTAGCGGTAATGTGGGATGTGAATAAGCAACTTTGCTTATGAGTTGTAAAAACTTTTTATCCTTTACAAAGCGCGCTATGGAAGCAACCACAACCGCCGGACGGATATTGTCGTAACATTTTTTTACATCACATTTAAGGCAGTATTTCGTTCCGCGTTTATCCTGTTGCAACCAACGGCGTATGGCGCGGTGTCCGTAATGAGTGCCACGGCTGGGAATAGACGCTATACAATACGGGTCAAGCCGACGCATGAGCGCATTTCCCATTAAGGAAATAATTAAATGGTGTACGCATTGGTCGGGGAAGAAACGCGGCTTATGTAGTACGCGTTGTTTGCCGCTTGGCTGGTCTATAATATCGCATTTGATATACGGGGAAGGCTTATATGTTCCCGTTAGCACTAATTCACGCAGTCGCTCGGTTGCCCTATCCAGTTGCGCTAGGGTTTTTCTTACGCTTACGCGGCGGTGCTTACCGCGTGCCGCCCGCAAAATAGCCAGTTTGCACACATCAAGCGTTACCGTTTCTTCTGTAAGTAAATATCCTATTCTTTTCATAGTGTTATAATCTCCGTTCCGTTCAATGCTTTACGCCCTACTAGGAACGCCTTGCACGACATTATTTTTGCCAAGGGGCAAGGTTAGGGCCGGCACTTCTTTTGTACTGCTTTATAACTTGCCGAGCGCGCCGTTGTTCCACCTAGTGTTGGAGACCGTGTTGTTCCAATTGAAGTAGAACGGGCCATCATTCGCGCCGTTGTCAAGGTTGCCGCCTCCGGCCCTCACCCTTACTACATTTTCAAACTACATACGCCCTTACGGGCAAGGGAGTTGCCACCCCCTTAAACCTCCGCCGAAGGCACAAACACGCCGAGCGCGCCGCTGCCCCACCAAGAGCTGGAGACCGCGTCGGCCCAACGGAAGAAGAACGGGCCACCATACGCGCCGTGGGCAAGGCTGCCGCCAAACAAGCACATACGCGGGTCGGTGCTACTATTTGTGTATTGGTAATCGCCGACGGGGTTTGTGGCATTTCCGCCTAATTCAACGGGGATGGAAAGATGTTGCATATCTCCCAAATCCGCCGAAGGCACAAAGCGTTTAATATACCCTTCCGTTGTCATAATAGCAGGGCCTTTTTGCCACCCCTTGTTATCTTCCAAAGTGGGCCACGCATATTGTCCGTCGGGGTTAGGGTTATGATAACTAAACCCGCCCATACGCATAACACCGCTTAACAATTTCCAGCAGTTGCCAAATAGGTTTTCAATACCCAGCGTAACAATAGAGCGGCGCGCGGCGGTGGTGTGCATACCCACATTTTCGCCGTCTAAACCTTGTACCGCATCTGCACTTCCGTTCTTGGCAAGCCCGCCATGGACTTTTGTGCTGGTCGTGGAAGTAAAGGGGCTTCCGTCAAAAGACACAACAATTTTAGTGTCATCTTCGCTGTATGTTTCGTTTGCGGTAATAGTTCTAAAATTGTTAGAGCCTAAATAAATACTTGCCCCGACAGGGAAATCAGCCGCATAAGTTGCGTCTAAAATCACGCTGTTTGCGTCGGTTTGTGCAACGGCAACCGTTCTGTCGCTTGTAGGCGTGCCAGAAAACCCGGAGCCAATGGCTGTTTGCCAGTTTTGGTGGGCATATTTTACAGAGCCTAACATCTGCAAAGCCGCCACTTCGTTCATACCAAATACACGCATACCGCGCGCACGCGCACGGACTTCAAAGGTGTTTTCGTTGGTATCGGTTAACGGATACAAACCGGCCCGCGCTGCAATGGTAGTAGAGCCGGTGCGCCCCCACGCGTAGCGGGTAATACCTACCCACTCATGCAAAACGCCGTTGCGAAGGTGCATAGGCGAGGGCTTAAACCCTTCAAGTTGGATAGGAGACAATACGATACTTTGGCTTCCGTCAGCATTTACAGTTTTCTTGTAGTAGAAAACATGGAACATACGCACTTCGTCGTAATCTTCCGTTCCGGCGGCTTTAATGGCCGCGTATTCTGCTGTGCCTTCTTTGGCAATAATTTCCGCTTTTTGCGTTTCGGCATTATACTTCACAAGCGCATAATATCCGCGAAAAATGGAAGTCTCCGCGAAGGTATCAACCCCAGCAGAGGTGTCCGTGGATTTACTCCATTGTTTGCTAGCCGCCCCATAAGTGCGCGTTCCGGCGGCGTTTATGCCGTCAAAATACACGCCAAGCAATCGGCTTTCCATATCTGTACTTGCTTCAATAGCAGCAGCAACTCCGGCCGGCGTTACGGCTTTGGTGTTGTCTGTGCCGTTCTGCACATCTTCAATGCTTGCTAACTTTACTACACCGGCTCTGTTTTCGCTTGCAGCATGTCCTATTGCAAATCCCATAAGTCATTTCTCCTTATTCTTAATTTTTAATACCAAACTGTAATTTTCCGGCAATAAGTATCGCCGTCAAGCAGCGTGGTTTCCGTAAAATCCCGCGTATCAATGTCATGCCAGATAGTTACGAAATTCCCGCTGCGGTCAGACCAAGCGGCAGAGGAATATGTAGCCAATTTCCACAAAGTACCGCTTGCATTTCCAAGTTCAAGCGTGATAAACTTAATATCCGCCGTTGTACCGATATTCGTTCTAAAATGCCCCGTGGCGGCCGCTTTTGATATACCGCTAGAATTTACCACGACAACGCCCGTCAATCCGCTTGCGGCGGCTACGGAGGCCCATTCCGTGCCTGTTGCCGTCTTTTTAAGATAATAGCCGGTTGTACCATCCGGCAGAGCGTCTTGTTTAGCATTTGCCACATCCGCAAGTTGTTTGGGGGTTATGGCTTTGCTGGTATTTGTTCCCGCTGTAACTTCGGCATCGGTAGCCAACTGCACAACACCCTTAACGGTGGTACTTGCTTCGGGGATGTCATCGTTGGGTAAATTGCCATTTACATAAATACTTACGCTTTGCCCGCTTGTTACCGCGCCGGAAGGGAAAATAACTTTGCTTCCGCTTACGCTGTATTGGGATGGATTTGTACGCGTTTTATGCACGCCCGCAATATGCACATCCAAAGACATATTCACAAGCCCCGTAATGCCGGTTTCAAAATCCGTCAAACTTCCCGTATATCCCGTGGTTACGTCCGCTGTACCCGCCACAAATTCAAAGTTTTTAGGCGTGCGGTTGCGGATTTCATCTAAAATGTTTTGTGCAGAAGTCGCGCTAGAAGCAGCATCGTCTTTGTACCCACTTGCATTAGTTTCACTTGTTCCTGCATGGGTGGCCGCTGTTTCTGCCGCCCCTTTGTATTCAAGCGCAAGGTCGCGCGCACGTTCTGCGGCATTGGCCGAA
This sequence comes from uncultured Elusimicrobium sp., assembly GCA_937891135.1. Lineage (GTDB taxonomy): Bacteria > Elusimicrobiota > Elusimicrobia > Elusimicrobiales > Elusimicrobiaceae > Avelusimicrobium. The sequence continues at coordinate 8,063 of CALAFB010000109.1, read as the reverse complement.
CTTTCCGCATTGGTAGCCGCTGTAATAGCAGTTGTCATGCGTTGCACCGTTGCATTAAAGGCTTCTATGGACGCTTGCGCTTTTGTTTGGCAAGTGCTGGCATATCCTTCGCATGCGCTTACCGCATCAGCGGCAGCGGCTTCCACCGTTTGCGCCCCTTCTGTAAATAAGGCTTGCAAGTTAGCAAGATACGCATCCGCGTCAATTTGTCCGTCGGTGGTGCTGGGCTTATAACAAATAGCGCGGCCCAATTTTTCGTTTAATTGTTGCAAGGTCATCACAACCTTATCAAGCGCGGCTTCCAGTTCAACACGCCCTATTTCCCTTCCTTCTTCAAGGTGCAACTGTTGCACAAACGGAACATCGCGCATAATAACCAATTTTTCGCCAACAGCAGGAGCGGTAAATACATGCACATAGCCGGAGTATCCGCTGCTTCCGCTGTCGCTTGGGTCATAGGTTGTAACCTCGTAATCGGTATCTTCCGTAAGTACGGTTTCGGTGCCGGTTGTGCTTCTCAAAATAACGGATATTTGTATGTTTTTATCAAATACGCCCGCTGTATTTTTGAAGAAGTCAAACGGAATTTGGAAAGTGGTGCTAGTTCCGTTTCCGCTAAATACATGCTTTACGCGTTCATTGCTTATCATTCTTGCGCTCCTTTGTTATTTTTTATTTCTTCGTCTAACTGTTTAATCAGCCCAAGTCCGGCTTTTGCTTGTTCCAGTTGGACTAAATAAAGTTGGTCTATGTTTTGGCGTTTTTCGTCCGCGCTCATTTCCGGGTTATTGTAAATGTTGCGGATAGCCGCGCTGTTTTCGCTCATGCCACGATAAATAGCATTAAGCCCGCCGTAAGCCGCATAAGGGGTTAAGGCGTTATATTCCCCTATATTCATTTGCTTACCCATAGCCTTAAAACTGTTGTATTTCTCCATGCGGTTTTTGTATTCGTCATAAAACCTCTGTACGCTTTCCGGGCTACTGCTTGGATGCCGGATAACAAACGCGCGCACAAACGGAATATCATTAACAGTTGCGGCGGGTTTTACGGGGTCGGGTACAATGCCCGCTTTACGGCAAGCAAAATCGGTGGCTTGCAAAATAGCCGTACCCACGCCGCCCGTCCAACCACGCACAAGGTACTCCGCCTTGGCCGGAGAAAAAGTATTTTCTTTGCCTACCCAACCGCCCAATTTTGATGAAATAAATTTTGTCAGTTCGGTTGTTTTTTGGGTGTATTGGTATTCCGGCAATACATTTTCTGCCGCCGCTGGCACAATGGAGCGGTTAAAGAAAAATGACTTATTGGCCCATAGTTCAATAGGAACGGCCAACGCGTTTGGCATCGGGTTCATATCAAACTCATTAGCAAACGCGCTTGCGGCGTTACGCATAAAGTCATCGCGCTCGTTTTTGTTCATTGCGTCCAATGCGGCGGTTGTCATTTGGCTAAACAGCGTAGAGACAATGCCGATTTGCTGCTCTTTGGGCACTCTGTAAATGGTGTCTCCCACCTTAAACACATAATTGAGGTTGCGTTGCGCTCTGTTCACTTCGGCAATATCCGCATCTTCTTTTCCGTTTTTCCAGTCATAATTGATAAGGGCTTCCAAAATACCCAGCGTACCCAAGAAAGAAAGCGTTTTAAGCGGATGCAGACGCAATGTTTCTACCGTTTTATCTGCACCTTGCGCATTGGCGTTAAAAAATGCCGATACCATATTCAAAGCGCGCCCGTGAATACCGGCCCGCGCAAAGTCAATAGTAATGTTGCGTGCGTTGTAGGCGGCTTGTTCTAACCCTTCTTTGGAAGTGCCGTGTTGCTTAATACTGCTCTTAAACTCTCCAAGCCGTGTAGATAATTCGCTAACTTCTCCGGGGTAGCGCAAAGGCTCTAATACGCCCGCTTCCCAAGCGGCGGCAAACTCTTTGGCCGTTACCAAGTTCCACACGCTTTTAACATATCCCGTTTGTTCAAGCGTCAACAGTTCTTTTTGCAAGGAATTACGGTCAACCGAGAAAAACGACGCTTGGTCTGCTCCCGCTTTCTTAAACTGCCAGTATGCCTCATCCTTTGTAATGGCAGTTTTGAAATTGCCGATTATGCTTTTGAAGGGGTTAAATTTAGAGGTGGTATTCGTAAAAGCAAATTGAATATCCCGCATTAAGTTTCTAGGCGAAAAAGACAAATTGTATATTGTTGCACCCGCGCGCAAAGACTGCGTAAAAAACCCGGCAATACACAAGAAGGCATTTGCTTCATTGGGGTTTAAGCCATTGATAAGCGCGGCAACTTCTTTGTCAACTTCGTAAATACGGGCCTTGCCATGCTCAAAAACTTTAATTTGGTTGTTTTTGTCTATGGTTTGTGAAGCCGTAAAATGCTCCAACCCGTCATCAAACGAAGTTACGGTTTTTACGGGGTTATCAATACGGAAAACAAATTTGCCCGCTCCTTCCATTTCGGCCAAGTTTGCGAGTGCTTGCCCCACGCGGTTACGCTCTACCGCGTTAATCGTTTCGTAGGTGTCTTTAATAATGCTTTCCAACGGGTCAATAATGGTACGGCTAGACCCTTTCAAGCGTTTTAATACTTGCTTGCCGGATAGCACCCTAGACCCAAGCGCATAATCTTTGCCATCTTCCATGACGCGGTAAAAAGGCACGCGGCTTTTGTTGTTTTTAAGCACTTTCAAATAGGTTTCTTCGCTAATTAAACCTCCGTCAAGTTGGTATTTAAGAAGTGCGTTTTGGTAGTTGTATAATTCTTCCGCAACGCCCTTATATTTTCCTTCCAACTCTTTAACGGTTTGTAAGGCGGCTTCCGGCCGGATGCCGGACATATCTTTTGTTGGGTCGCGTTTGGCAATTTCCAAAGCGCGTTTAGATACCAAATAAGCCCGCAACTCGTCTAAATTCTCTACGGGTTGTAAAATGGCTTTTAGAGATTTGCCTGTATCTTGGAGCGTGTTATAATCAAAAGTGCCATGTTCCACAAACGCCTCTGCCCGTCCTACCCAACCGGGGAACAAACGGGCCAAATAATAGGGGTTATTGGCAAAATCAATTTTCTTCCCGCTCTCTCTTTCCAGTTGCTCCACCACACGCAAAAGAGGGGCTTTATCGTCAAACCATTTTACTTTTACATAGTTCTTTATCGCGCGCCATTTTTCCGCCGCTGTAAGCGTGGGCTTGCCATTGTCTCGCACGGATACATTGCTTAATACTTCCATGACGGCGGGCTGTTTTACAAACTTTTCTACTTGCGCGCGGGCATCTTGCAAGGCTCGGTAAATTTCCGGCTCTTTCTCCCGCAAATCGCTCTCAAAGCGGTTATAGAACATAGGCGCACCTTCCTTTGCCACTTTGGGATTTACAACATAAGTGGATAGGAATTGCGCAAACCCTTCCGCTGCTATTTTGTGTTTGGTAGCCCCGCCGCGCGGCTTGGTAGCGAATTTGTGCAGTTCTTCATAGTAAGTATTGGTATCGTCGCTGGCAACCTTTCCGTACATCTTTTTTTCCAAATAATGCCCTAACTCATGCACGGTAGTTGTTAAATCATTGGCGTATTTAACGCGTATCATTTCCGGCTTGGAATAGAACAACCCCATAGCCCCGCGTCCTTGACGGGGTACTTTCCAACCCCGCACAGGCACATTAAACACCTTTTGCAGACTTTCAATAATGCTACGCTTTGCGGTAGCATCTTCCGCCGATACTTTCCCGCTGGGCAAAGTATCTTTCGGCTCAAACGGGAATTGCACCCTGTAATTATATCCGGGCTGTTTATAAGCAAATAAATCTTCTTGCGCGGGTGCGCTGGCAGCAAAGTCTCCGCCGCCCGTGCTATACATTTTATCCGCCGCATACTCTTTTTTGGCCGTGATAGAAATGCCCAACTCCTTGAACAAAGCCCGCACCGCAAGCGGGTCTTTGCGCACGGTCAAAGTGGCCTTTGTGTCAGGGATGCTAACTTTAATGTATTCTTGCGGGTTAGAGCGGTAGCGTTTGGCTTGTTCTTGCGCTGTTTTCGGCAAAGAAGAAGATTTGCCCGTATCGTCCACCCAATAGGCATTATGGTTGGCCGTATAGGGCCGGTCGCTATTGGTTTTCTTTACATCAAAACGGCTAAATAAACTACCTTCTACATTGTTTATAATTTCCTGTGCAATGTGTTCACGCTGGGCTTGTGTTAAACCCGCGCGCTCCGCTTTTACAACCTTGTAATTGTATTTCGGCCCATCTTCCGGCCCTGTGGCTGTTCCGGCGGTAGAAATGGGGTTTTCCCGTTCCAACCACTCGCGCATGCTATTAAATGTCTTATCGTCAACCCCCAAGCGTTCCTTGCTTAACGCATTGAGTTTCGGCCAGTCAAAATAAGATTTTCCGTTTTCTCTAACAACCGTAAAAGCCTTATTTGGCACAAGTACATCTTTTGTAAAAAACATTTTGGTAGAGCCGTCCAGTTTAAGCGCGTCTCCTTGTGCGCTGGTAACTTCCTTGAAAGCCAACTTTTTACCGCGTTTAATGAGTACCAAATCCCCAGCCTTTACTTGGCCCGTTTGCGGTACTTCTAACGCTTCCGGGGTCAGTTCTTGGAGCAGAAAACCTATTAAGGTTTCTCTGTCTCCCGCGTCAGCGGTTGGGTATTTTTCTCTAAATTTTTTGTGCAAATCTTCCAAATTATGCGTGGGGGCGGGAGCGGATGCGTTTTGCTTATCCGCTTGCGGTTGTTCGGTAGGATTAAGTTGCCCCTTGATTTCTGCCGCTTTTTTCGCTATACTATCAGTAGAAGTTGCACTTTCGGGCGTGGTGTTAATGTTTTCATTAGCACGCACATCGGGCGCAAACCCATCCCGGACAGTATCCTGTGTGGAAGTATCCAGTTTTTCGCCGTGTGCAGAAGCGGCCGCAGAGATTGCAACTTCTTTTTTTGTGGATAATTCTTTTGGGTTTTTCTTGCTTACCCGTTCCGTCATCATGGTAATTAGCCGGTTTTCTCCGTCTTTGTTTTCCTTAAAAACAATTCTGTAATTGTGGTTTTCGTCTTTTGGAATACGAAAAACGGTGTCTTTACCTTCCGTAATAGGGTTGTAGTCGCGTACAATTTCGGGCAACAACTGCGCTTCTTCCGCTGTGATACCATGCTTAAAAATCATTTTGGAAAAGCCAAAATTCCTATTCGTGCCGGTTGCTTTTGCCAACTCCGGCCCTTGCACAATAATATCCCCTGTTTTTGGGTCTTTAATGGCTGCTCCCCGGTTAATAATGTATTCCTTAATCCCGCCGGAAAGCAATTTAACAAGCGCGTCATCCTTGCCTTCCCGTGTGCCTTCTAACGGCTTAAATTTAACTTCTTCATATCCGTCTCTTACCTTCCGTTTTTCTTCTAAAACCTTTTGCAGTTCTAACGGGTCATTGGTTGCTTTTTTTATCACATCGGCGGGGTGTTCTCCGTTCTCAATAAAACGGCTATACAAATTATTGACAACGGTATTTTTGAGTTTGTTGGTAGCCGCACCACCCGCCTTGTGTACGCCTTTGAGTGTTAAAATCATGGCGGCACTATCTACGAAATCTTGGGCAGTCGGTACTTGCCCTTCAACAGCCGCACCCGCAACAGTAAGCCCCAAAATCTCACTTCCAACGGGAGCAACTTTTGCACCCGCATTTAATGCCATGGCACTTGAGCCGGTACGCGCGGCAGCCGCCCCTTTAAGGGCTTTACTGCCTACCGCCGCCGCTTTTCCCGCTCCACCCACAACAGCACCAACCGCCGCGCCTTTTCCAAACTCTTTGGAAGCGTGCGTTACACGATAAACTAATTCATCAAAATCGGCCACTTCTCCGCGCTGGTACATATCAATTAAAACAGTACGCGCCGCCCTATGAAAGCCAAACGCACCGGCCGCACCGCCAACAGCCAAGCCAACCCCGCCCCCTACGGCGTTTCCAACACCGGGCGCAACCGTACCAATAGCAGCACCCGCCGCACCCGTTGCCAACGCCCCAACTTTACCGCCAGCAAAATAAATGGGGGTATCGCTTATAACCTCACTAGCACCCATAGCAAGCCGTTCAAAGAAATTAAGAGACGCTTCTTCTTCGGGCGTAAGTTCGCGCGGCAATTTGCCTTCTTTAAGCATGCCCGTAACGCTTTGTTCAAACCCGCGCCGGATAGCATCCCAAAAGTTCAAATTCACACCCGTTCTATGGGCTTCCGCTGCAAATTCGTCCATGTTTTTCGCCCATACTTTGATACCTTCATTTTGTTCGTCTCCGGCCAAAGACGCGGGGCGCACGCCGCTCACATTGTTTAAGTGGGCGTTTATTTCGCTTTGGGAAAATCCGGCCGCCGTCAGTTTGTCCGTAAAGGCTTTGCGGGCTTCAATATCGCTAAATCCGGCATCCAGTAAGTTTTGATAAGAAAATTGTTGTGCCATTATAAAATACCTCCTACGCGCTGTAAATAAGCCTCTACGGTTTCTCCGTCCAAACGCTGCGGAACGCCCGCATCGTCCGTCTGTTTTTTAGGTTGGATGCGGTCAATATAACTTTGCACATTGTCATTTACACCAACCGCATATTTATCAGCCACGCGTTGCACATTTTCCGGCGCAAACAAAGCCCGCATGCTTTCAAGGTCTTTGTTTTGTTGTACGGCAGAAAGGTACATGTCATTTAACTCGCGGTGGATATTTGATAACGCCATGCTTTCCGCCGGAGTTAGCCCGCCCATAAGCCCCTTGTTATACACCTTATCCACTTGCTTAATGGCTTCCTGTAATAACTCATAGGAAGGCTTTTGCCGTTGGGTTAGCGTTTGAATAAGCGCATCTTTGGAAGTCTCCTTAATTTGTCCGGCCGCCAACGCTTCCAAAATCGGGTTGTTATTATAAATAGTGCCGTCCATAATTCCGCGCATTAAACCGTTGTAGGTTTCGGGGTTGTCGTGTTGAGTTTCGCTAATTCTGCCCTGTTTCATATTTTTAATAATGGCCTGTTTGCGGTCATTTGGGATAGTGGAAGCAAGCACGGTTTGTATGGCCGCGTTCGTATCTCCGGCCAAATAATGCTTATATGAGTTATCCAATACTTGTGCTTCCGCTTCTTCGCGCACAAGCCGTTTAGCCTGTATATTGCGGTTGTAAGTAGCATAGACCATATCGGCCGCCGATTTTTCATTTTGTGGCTTTGCGCCCGATTTTTGCGCGTTTTCGTGCAGTTGCTTAATAGCACCCTGTAAATCAGTTTCGCTCTGCCCAATTACGCCGTTATACAGATTAGTACGCTCTTGTTCATCTACAAGCGGTTTTATTTTCTGCGTCAAAGAAGTAATTTGCTCCGGCGTTAAATACTTATAGTGTCCGTCCGCTAATTGTTTCAAAGTACCGGCAGCGTCCGTGCGGGCCGACGCTTCCACATCATACACATCGGCTTGATTTCTGTACGCTTGCACCAATTCCGCCCGTTTAGTGTCATTGATAAGCGCGGGAGAGCCATCTTGCGGATAGGCCGCATATTGGATACTTAACATGGCAAGATTATCCGCGCTAATGCGTTCTTCTTCCGTATCTGCTAGGCTTCTGTTGCGGGCGGCTTGTCGTAAATTTTCTTCCAAATCCACAACGCCCTTGCGTTGCATGATAGGGAATTTGGCGCGCTCGCTCATTTGCCGCGTTACTTCTAAATAGGTATCTCCCGCTTCCCGTTTCCATTTATCATAAAGACGGTTTCCTAAACGCTCTTTGGCTTGCGAAAGGGTGTTTTGCTCATATTCGCGGTAAATAGCATCCACTTCTTCGGGGCTATTGGTATTTTCAAGCCGGAGTTTTAAGGTACGCTCATCATCTGCTAGTTTCTGTTCCCACGCACCCATAGCCAATTTATCGTTGCGCTCTTGCATTTTTATAAGCACATCGCCCATTTTGCCTACCGCTTGGCCGATTTGCCCATAAACAGCGGTATTAGCCATAGGGTCAAAGCGCAAATTGCTACGCGCGCCTTGCGGGTTGGTGCGTTGTTCAATTTCTCTAAAAGCGGGTTTTTCGTTCATAG
>CALAFB010000108.1 GCA_937891135.1 uncultured Elusimicrobium sp. | reverse complement strand
ATCTCTCATAGAACTTTTGGTTGTTGTACTCATCATCGGCATATTGGCAGCAGTCGCCTTGCCCCAGTACCAAAAAGCCGTAGAAAAAGCGCGGGCCACTCAAATGGTAACCATGATAGATACTTATCAAAAAGCCATAGATCGTTATGTATTGGAAAATGGATATCAAAGCATAGTATTTGTTAGTGCTGATGGCTCGTGGAACGATGTATTAGATGTGAGTTATTCTCAAGAAGAGGTGGAACGAATATTCAATTATTACTATAAAGATGGACGTTATGGTTGGATAGTATCTTGCGCTAGTTCTAACAGCTGTTCTTTTTCACTTTCTCCGGATATGAGTAATTTTTTTACCATAACAAAAAGTCAAAGCAATCAAGATACTTGGAGTGGAAGGTGTAGTGCCTCTTCTAGTAATGCAAAAATGACGGTTTTATGTGATGCGCTTAGACAAGTAGGCAAAGTGAATTAGGGATACGAAGGTAATACAAATGCAGTTCTCCCCCAGGCTTGAACCTGGGGGAAATATCTTAAAAATGGCCGCCTACTTTTACACCTACGTGATGGGTTCCGTCGTTAATGTTTTTGGTGTAATTAATCCCAAACGGCAGCGGGAAACGCCACAAGCGGTATGTTAACGTAGCCCCCACGCCGGCGTGCGGCTGGTATGAGTTTCCGCCGGAAGTAATATAAGCCTGCTCGTAAAACGGGGTCAGTCCCAAGAGCCCGGTTTTATTACGTAACAGGAAATACGTAAAACTAATCCCGCCCGATATACCGCCTTTGCCGCGCTGTTCGCGGTCATAAATGCCCATGCCAAATAGCAAATCGCCGGAGCGGATTAAATTGCTAAACGGGGCTTCCATCGCGCGTTGGGCTTTGGCAAATAAAGCCAACATATTGCGGGATTTAAATTCCCATAAATACGTACCACTTAATGAAATTTTTTGAATATGATAATCACTCCCCGTCCATTTGCCGCCGGCTGTGTAAGAAATTCCGGCTAATTTCCCTTGGCGTACGCGCGGTAAATCTTTAAGTACTTGTTCTTTATCGGAAAGGCCCACCCCGGCTAATGCCCCCATATTCATTCCGGGCCGAATGTCATCAGCATATTGAAGGCCTAAGGTAATATGGGAATGATTTCCGCCGTCTAGTATTCCGCCTGCGTAAGAATAGTATTCATATTGAGGGGTAACAGACATACTCCAATGGCTGGAAAGTTTGCGACCATACGTAAATGTCAAGTCATCCTGTCGGCCGTGTACTTCGTCAAGTAAAGAAGAATTGTAATTGCCTTTATCATCAGCCGCAGAAAAAATACCCGGCGCACTCATCCACCCATTTTGGTAAAAACTTTGCTCAAATTTCAGGTGGGAATACCCCGCATACAAGAAATGGTCCCCCACAGACAGCCCGCCGTGGGTAGAAAAACCGTCCCGGCCACCGCCCATAAAAAAGAAGGCCGTTTCCCCCTGTTTAAAAATATTCCCGCTTGCCAGCGAAACCCCGGCCGAGCGTTTTTTGCCGCTCATTGCAAATACCATGGGGAATACATAACTGCGGTCATCGGCTTTGATGTGGATATCCACGCCGTCTTTACGTTTTTTTTCCAAAAATTCTAGGGTTCTAAATACACGTAGTTTATGTAATTTTGCTTGTGCTTTTTGATATTCTTCTTCGTTAAATATATCCCCGGCTTTAATTTCAAAACGTTTGAGTAAAGTTTCCGGTTTCATACGGTTGGTTTCCGCTGTTACACTATGTACAACGGGTTGGGCGAACGTAAATACCGGGCAAAGTGCAAGTATAGAAACAAGTAATCTTTTCATACTACATATTATACTGTTTTATATTCTCCCCGCCTATTAAAAAACTAATTACTTTATATGCTATAATAAAGCCATATCCCAATTAGGAGATACCTATGGCCCGACGCGATAAAATTAACTACTACTTAGATTTAGCCGATATTGTTTCCCAACGGGGCACGTGTTTACGCCGCCGTTACGGGGCCGTTATTGTAAAAAATGATGAAGTGATTTCTACCGGGTATGCCGGAGCCCCGCGCGGCCGGAAAAATTGCTGTGATATTGGCAAGTGCATCCGCCAGGAACTCAATGTCCCGCGCGGAGAACGCTATGAATTATGCCGCAGCGTACATGCAGAGGCCAATGCTATTATTAGTGCCTCCCGCGATAAAATGCTGGATTCCACGCTCTATTTATCCGGGCGGGAAGTAAGTAACAACGAGTATATTAAAAATTCCAACTCTTGCTCTATGTGCAAACGGTTAATTATTAACGCAGGCATTAAAAACGTAATCGTACGCGACACGGCCACCGATTTCCGCGAAATTAACGTGCAAGATTGGATTGATAACGACGAATCCTTACTCGGTGAGAAAGGATATTAAATTGTTTTTCGTGCGGGAGTAATTTTCTAAAATGACACGGGTACATTGTACCCTTCTTGCTCACCGCTTGAAACGGAAGGATTATGTTTCCATCCTAATCCCTTTAATAACGAAATCATCGAAGGATCTTTGGTAATGCAATAAGTTGCGTCTTGCCAAGAAGGATGTTTGATATACATAATGCAAGTTATGGTTCCAGCTGCAGTTTTATGAGAACTTGTTATGTACACTGCATTACGGGACCATTTGCGTTGACCGATGAAAGCATCGTTACCATCTTCCCGATCCCACACATCTAGACTTTCATTAGCATCAGGGCGTTCTCCATGTTCTAACTGATATAACACAACGCTTTTGTGAATAGCTTCTAGTTGGTTAACGACCTCTAATAGTTGTACTTTTGCCACTGCTTTTTGATACTGTGGCAGTGCCACCGCGGCCAATATGCCGATGATGAGGACGACAACTAAGAGTTCTATTAGCGTAAAGCCGCGATCCCCCCTCATCTGGGCTACGCCCATCTTCCCCCTCCAGGGGGAAGAGCATACTCCATGTGAGGCCCCTCTCCATAGAGGGAGAGGACGAGTGCGCAGCGCGCACCGTGGTGAGGGGTTGTTCAATAAAGGTGTCATCCCCGAGGACTGTTGTCGGGGATCTTCCACGTACCTGTCGTTATTCAATGAGGTTTTTTCCTTATTTTGGTTTGTTTGCGTAAAACCCCGCCGGGTGTTTTTAATTTTCATAGTTTGTCTCCTTACTTTGTAATTTCCCAACAAAAAAGCGGCAATTTCAGTTAAGAGCTGTTAGAGATGACCCTTAAAAATAACCGCCGCTAACCCACCCCTAATGGGGCAGGCCAAAGCAAGACGATTATTTGATGATCTCTAACATGCTAAGAAGGTTTTCCTTCTTTTGCTCGGCACGGGCTTACCCCGTACTTCAACAAATAATCTATAGACAAAAATTGCAACCCTTTATTGGGCTTAACTCATTATATAAAATAACCCGTTAATTTTATATACTATTAGTAGCAGTTATTTTCCCCTTTACAGGAGCCCAAACCGACTATGGATTGGAGTATTGTCGTAAACTCGTTTATTGGTATTATTGCTATTTTAAACCCCATCGGCAACGTGCCGATTTTTTTGGAACACGTAGAAAATGAAACCCCTAAAGTACAACGCGCGGTAGCCCTTTTAATGGCCGGGGCTGTTTTTGGATTACTGTTGGTTTTTTTCTTATTCGGTAACCGCATTTTAACTATGTTTGGGATTACAATTCCCGCGTTCCGTTTGGCAGGGTCTATCATTATTTTACGGGTGGGGCTGCGCATGTTACAAGGGAAAAGTAAATTTGAAAATAGCGGTATTGAAACGGCCGCATCTTCGGGTACGACGTTTGACCAAGCACGTAACAGTTTAAGCCATATTTTAGTGCCAGTAGCCATGCCGTTATTTATCGGCCCCGGTTCTATTACCACGGTTATTTTGTATGCTGAAAAAAGCACCACTTTCTTGATGACTACCAGTATGATATTTGTCCTCTTTTTAAGTGCGTGCGTGGTAGGGGCTTGTTTAGTAAGTGCGCGTTATATTTTTAGTAAAATAGGGCATAACGGTACGCAGATTGTTATCCGGTTTATGGGAATGATTTTGTGTGCGATTGCCATGCAATTTATGATTGACGGTATCGCCCAATTATTGCCCGGCACGTTAAATGCAGACTTCATCCACGTGCATGTGAATTAACAGACAGAGTTCTTCATAATATGATATAATAGTAAGGTAGTATTTAAAGACAGTTGGCGCAGCACTAGTAACATAAAGTTCGTCCGCCGAGCGGACCGCTACGAATGCGCCGACACTCAAAGAAGTAAAAAGTACAGTTTTAAAATTCAAGGGCAGTTGGCGCAGCGCTAGTAACATGAAGTTCGTCCGCCGAAGCGGACCGCTACAAATGCGCCAGCACCCAAAGAAGCAAGAAGTACAGTTTTAAAATCTAAGGGCAGTTGGCGCAGCGCTAGTAACATAAAGTTCGTCCGCCGAGCGGACCGCTACAAATGCGCCGACACTCAAAGAAGTAGGAAGTACAGTTTTAAAATTCAAGGGCAGTTGGCGCAGCGGTAGCGCGTCCGCCTCACACGCGGAAGGTCACAGGTTCAAATCCTGTACTGCCCAAATTGATTTTCCCCGCCCTTGAGACGGGGATTTTTTTATGTTTAATTGTGTCTTTTTCCGACGAGAAAAGTTTTAACTTTCTATCCTTCACCTTCTTAGAGTGCTTTATCCCTTGCCCAAAATACGGATAATTCAGCCCCAGTTCTCTAACGGCAAAAATTGCAAGATCCACTTTTGGAAATTACTTAAATTATCCAGGAGGTCACAGGTTCAAGTCCTGTGCGGTATTAACCTGCTTTAATAAGAAATCTTAAAATAATCCAACACGGCTTTCATTTGGTCTTGTGCAGCCAAACAGGTATCGGTTAAGCGCTCGTGATTTTTCGACCACTCGTTAAGCCCTTTGTAATAAAACATCTTTATCTTGTCCGTAATGATAAACGGAACGATGTTATTACGCAGACATTCCTTAAAGAGTAGCAGCCGCCCGATACGTCCGTTCCCGTCTTGGAACGGATGGATGGCTTCAAATTGGTAATGGAAATCTAATAATTCCTCAAACGTGTGTTTATTTTTACGGTTATACTTGGACAGCAAGGTTTTCATTTTAGCCGCTACCTGTTCCGGGCTGGTCGTAACATGTCCCCCCACTTCATTGGGTTTGCGTTTATAATCCCCTACGGCAAACCATGCCTTGCGGCTATCCGAAGTCCCGTTTTTAAGCACACCGTGTAATTCTTTTAGAAAATGTTCACTAGGTTTATAGTTAGCATTCTCAATAATCATATCAATACATTTAAAATGGTTAGCGGTTTCTACTATGTCATCCACTTTTACGGTATTATCTTCCACACCAATCG
>CALAFB010000107.1 GCA_937891135.1 uncultured Elusimicrobium sp. | reverse complement strand
CGTTTACGGAAGGGCATTTAAAAGTATTATTTGGTAAATTTTCGCGGTTAGATGATGTATTTACGCATTTAGAAGAACAAGCCTTTGTGTTGGTGTACAAGCGTATGCCGAAACCTAATGCGCCTGGGGAAGAAGGGCGGTTAGCGCGGCACGTGAGATACAACACAAACAAAATGTACCCCAGTATGAACCCGGAAGTAGAAGGGTATATATATGGACAGCGGCAAGTGGTGGTGGCTCAAAATACACCCGTTCGGCTCAATACGCCAAAACCCAGTTACGGGCCTAGGGGGCGTTCTCCAAACCGCACCTCGGAACAAGTATGGGAAGAATTGTTGCAGTTTATGCGTGAACATAACGGGGAAATCCCGAAACGAGATGCTGAGGACGAATACGAACGGAAATTGCGCAAAGCTTGGGATTCTATTTATGAAAGAAAGCAAGGCAGTAATGACCCCTATGTTCAACGACTCATTAAACTGCATGATGAAAAAGTAAAGCAGTATAAGACTCCGCAAAAAATCCTGGACTATATGGTAGCATATATGCCGGAGCATAACGGCAAATTACCTCCGCAGGATAGCAAAGATGAGGTGGCAAAATCAAACCGTATGGCATTGAATTATTTCCACCGAAAATACAAAGATTTAACGGATGAACAAGTAGAAGCATTGCCGGAGCCGGACCGCACGTTAGAAAAGTTATTCCGCCAAGAAGTAAAGCAATATGCGGATGATAAAACTCCGCAGGAAATCTTGGACTATATGGTAGCGTATATGCCGGAGCATAACGGCAAATTACCTCCGCCGGATAGCAAAGATGAGGTGGCAAAATCACACCGTATAGCATTGAATAAATTCCACCCAAAATACAAAGATTTAACAGACGAACAAGTGGAAGCGTTGCCGGAGCCGGACCGCGCATTAGAGAAGTTATTCCGCCAAGAAGTAAAGCAATATGCGGATGATAAAACCCCGCAGGAAATCTTGGACTATATGGTAGCGTATATGCCAGAGCATAACGGCAAATTACCTTCAGAGCATAGCCAAGACGAGGTGGCAAAATCAAACCGTTGGGCATTGAATTCTTTCCACAAAAAATACAAAGATTTAACGGACGAACAAGTGGAAGCCTTACCGGAGCCGGACCGCACGTTAGAAAAGTTATATCGCAATAATGTAAGGAAATACAGCCGAACAGCTGAGGAGTAAAAAATAGGCCAAAACCTTACATACAGCTAAAAGAATTAAAGGAACAGTATGGGGGAAAAAGCGTAATTAGGAGATTATTATGAATGTGAAAAAACGAAGGGATGCTTATGGTATGTCTATCATTTGTATGTTTACCTTGTTGCTAAGCGGGCAAATGGCGTTTGCCGGCAAAGGAAAAAACATAAAATCTGTTTCAAAAGCACTGACAAGTAAAACAACAGTAGCGGATGTTGCCTCTGTGAAATCATCTTCACCTGCGCGGCGTGGGGAGGTGAGCGGGGCTGCCGTGGAACGTGCCGTAGTAATGGCTGCTACGAAAGGGGCCACGGTAAGTACTTCTTACACGTTTCCAAAGAGAAAGTTAAGAACGTGTTGGAACGCGTAAACCGGGCCGATTTAAAACGCCGCCAAAGTGCACCCGTGTTACAAGTCAGTCCGAATCCGCTTTCCGCAGTGATGCATCCGGTCATTAAAAAAATAGAATTATAGTTTCTAGTTTTTGCCTAGCGGTCCTACTACAAACTAGGTCTAAAGACCCTGGTTTTCTATGTATGTTTCCCGTATACTATACGTATGAAAGGTTGGGTAAA